>CALKWP010000020.1 GCA_938004075.1 uncultured Methanomassiliicoccales archaeon | reverse complement strand
AGCACAAGCGCTCGCTCGACCCCGGCGACAGCAAGGAGATGGTCGCCGCCCGCCGCCGTTTCCTCAACGCCGGCCACTACCAGCCCATCGCCGAAGCCGTCGCCCGCGCCACGCTGGACGGCCTGCCGAACGAGGCAGCCTGCCTCGATGCCGGCTGCGGCGAAGGCTACTACCTGCGCCAGTTGGCGGCAGCCGCCACGACGGCGAACAAGACGCTGGCCGTGCTCGGCCTCGACATCTCGAAATGGGCGGTGCTCGCCGCTGCCCGGCAGGACGCGCGGCCCAACTGGGTGGTCGGCACCAACGCCCGGCTGCCCGTGCTCGATGGCACAGTCGACCGCCTGCTGTGCCTGTTCGGCTTCCCGGTTTACGGCGAATTCGCCCGCGTCCTCAAGCCGGGCGGCCAGCTCGTGCAGGTCGATGCCGGGCCGGACCACCTGCGCGAACTGCGCGAGATCATCTACCCGACGCTGAAACCCCAGCGCCCGGCCGATTCCTCAGCCCCGGACGGCTTCGCCCGGCTGGCGGAAGATGGCGTGCGCTTTGCGCTGCGCCTCGACAGCCAGGAAGCCATCGCCGACCTGCTGGCCATGACGCCCCACCTCTACCGGGCCAGCGCCGAAGGCCGGGCCCGGGCGGCGGCGCTCAGCGAATTGGTGCTGACGGTGGATGTGCGCATCGCCCGCTACGCCCGCCGGCCGGCCGGCGAAATTTCGAATGAGTTGACCACCCAATCTCATCGCAGCTGACCACCGAATATCGGTGTAATGGCCAGAGGCAAGCGGGCAGCTACCGGCCACAAGGAGCCATTGCCTCCCCGTTTCGTGTGAGGCCGGTCTGTGTAGCATAGCGGACCGCCAAGCAACTCGGTCACGCCCAAGAGGCCTGAGGCTGCGTACTCCTGTTGCAACAAAACCGTCATTTGACTCGCATCCATATTTCTATAAACTTGGAAATATGGATGCCTTAAACGCCGCCGAAATCCTTGCTGCCCTCGGGCACGAGTCCCGCCTCGCCATCTTCCGACTGCTCGTAGAAGCAGGCCCAGAAGGAATCAACGCCTCTGCCATTGGCGAACAACTGAGCATCCCGAATGCCACGTTGTCCTTCCATCTGTCGCACCTGAGTCGCGTTGGCCTCATCAAAGGCGAGCGCGAGAGCCGCTTCATCCACTACTCCGCAGAATACGAGACGATGGACGAGTTGATTGCCTTCCTGACCCACAACTGTTGCCAAGGCAAGGCATGCCTGCCGAAGACAGCAGCCTGCGACACCGTTGCCAAGCGCCGGACCAAGAAACCCGAATCCCAAGAGTAATGACCATGAACAAGCCCAAAACCGTCCTCGTCCTTTGCACGGGGAATTCCTGCCGCTCCCAAATGGGCGAAGCCATCCTGAACCACGACCTGGCCGGCCTCATCCGCGGCATCTCCGCCGGCACGCAACCCCAGCCCAAGGTGGCGGATGGCGCCATCGAGGCACTGAAGCTCGGCGGTTTGCCAATTGATGGCCTGCACCCCAAGACTGTCGAAGAGGTCATGGACCAGGACATCGACCTCGTGGTGAGCGTCTGCGACAACGCCAAGGAAACCTGCCCCATCTTCCCGCGCCCAGTGAAGCGCATTCACGTCGGTTTCCATGACCCCCATGGCGAGCCGCTGGAGAGCTTTCTGGCCGTCCGCGACGACATTCGTGCCCGTCTAGTGCCGGCTGTCCGCGAAGCCTTGGGCCTGTAAGGAGTCGCCATGTCTGCTGTCCAATGTGAAGTCACCGCCAAGGTCGCCGCCGGCGCTCCAATGAGCGTCTTCGAGCGCTATCTCACCGTCTGGGTCTTTCTCTGCATCATCGCCGGCATCATCGCCGGCCAGATGGCGCCTAGCGTGTTCCAGGCTATCGGCCACATGGAAGTGGCGCAGGTCAATCTCCCGGTGGGCCTACTCATCTGGGTCATGATTATCCCGATGCTGGTCAAGGTCAATTTCAGTGCTCTGCATGAAGTGAAGCAGCACGTCCGCGGTATCGGCGTCACGCTGTTCGTAAACTGGCTGGTCAAACCGTTCTCGATGGCTTTTCTAGGCTGGTTCTTCATTCGCAACTTGTTTGCACCGATGCTCCCCGCCGACCAACTCGACAGCTACATCGCCGGCCTCATCCTATTGGCTGCCGCACCTTGCACCGCCATGGTTTTCGTCTGGAGCCGTCTGTCGAATGGCGACCCGCTGTTTACCCTGTCGCTGGTTGCGCTGAACGACTCCATCATGGTGGTTGCCTTTGCGCCGCTAGTAGCCTTTCTGCTAGGCCTTTCGGCCATCACGGTGCCGTGGGACACGCTGCTGACTTCCGTGGTCCTGTACATCGTGATTCCGGTCATTTTGGCTCAACTTTGGCGCAAAGCCCTGCTGGCCAAGGGACAGGCTGCCTTCGATGCCGCCATGGCCAAAATTGGACCATGGTCGATTTCAGCGCTGCTGGCGACCTTGGTCCTGCTCTTCGCTTTCCAGGGCGAAGCCATCATCAAGCAGCCAGTCGTCATTGCGCTGCTCGCTGTGCCCATCCTCATTCAGGTGTTTTTTAATTCAGCCTTGGCGTATTGGCTAAACAAGGTGGTCGGCGAGAAGCACAACATTGCCTGTCCGTCAGCGTTGATTGGTGCTTCCAATTTCTTCGAACTGGCCGTTGCGGCAGCCATTAGCCTGTTCGGCTTTGAATCCGGAGCAGCCCTGGCCACTGTCGTCGGCGTCCTTATCGAGGTGCCAGTCATGCTGCTGGTGGTTAAGGTAGTGAACGCATCCAAACCTTGGTATGAACGCGCCTGATGTCCTGATTCGCTCGGCAAAGATGGATGACCTAGAGGCCACCCGTCAGCTCCTGAGCGATTGCCAACTTCCGGCTAGCGACCTTTCAACAGGAAAGCTGGAGGGCTTTTTTGTCGCTGTCCAGGAAGGCAAGGTTATTGGGGTTAGCGGGCTTGAGCGTTCTGGCGACGAAGCCTTGCTCCGCTCAGTTGCTGTTCTGGCAGGCCAGCGGGGCTCTGGGCTCGGGAAGCGCTTGGTCATCGCGTGCCAGGAGCTCGCCAGAGATTGGGGGCTTCAGGCAGTTTATTTGATTCCCAACGACGCGGATTCCCAGGCCTTCTTTCTCAACCTTGGATGCACCGAAATCTCCCGTGCCGCAGTTCCTGAGGCGCTGCGCAAACTTTCCGAATTTACCCATCTGTGTCCGCAGACGCACCCATGTCTGCGGATGGCGCTTTACACGCATGATTCAAGGAGTCCATCATGAAGAAACTCGAAGTGTTTGACCCGGCGATGTGCTGTTCCACCGGTGTTTGCGGGGTGGAAATCGACCCGGTGCTGGCTCAGTTTGCAGCAGACCTCAAGTGGGTCGAAGAACATGGCATTACGGTGCAGCGTTACAACCTCGGCCAAGAGCCGCAGGCCTTTGTCGCCAACCCGGCCGTAGTCAAGGAAATGGAAGGCGGCATGGACCGTCTGCCTATCGTTGCCGTCGATGGCCATATCGTAACCACCGGCATCTACCCTTCACGCCAGCAGTTGGCGCAGAAGCTGGACATTACCCTGACCACTGCCGAAAAACCACGCGTCAAACTGGGAAGCTGCGGCTGCAAGCCGGGCACCTGCTGAAAGGGCCGAATCATGCCTCTGCCTAACATTCAGACCCGCTACTTGTTCTTTACAGGCAAGGGCGGTGTCGGTAAAACCTCCCTTTCATGCGCCACCGGTCTGGCGCTGACCGAGGCTGGAAAGAAGGTGCTCATTGTCAGCACTGACCCGGCCTCAAACCTGGATGAAGTGTTGGGTATTGGTTTGAGTCAGGCGCCGACCGCCATTCCAGGCGCGCCAGGGCTTTTCGCATTGAACATTGACCCGGAGGCAGCTGCACACGCCTACCGTGAGCGAATGGTTGGGCCTTACCGGGGAATATTGCCGGCGGCGGCCATCCAGAGCATGGAAGAGCAGTTCTCTGGAGCGTGTACGGTCGAGATTGCTGCTTTTGATGAGTTCTCGAAGCTGCTCGGTGACCCGTCGGCTACAGCAGAGTTTGAGCATGTCATTTTCGATACCGCGCCCACAGGCCATACGCTACGCTTGCTGACCTTGCCTTCAGCCTGGGACGAGTTCATCTCTTCATCGACCGGTGGTGCTTCCTGTCTTGGCCCGTTGGCGGGCCTGGAGAAGCAAAAGGCCCTGTACGCGGCGACCGTCGAACGATTGTCCAGCGCCGAGGATACGACCGTCATCTTGGTGGCCCGGGCTGATTCAGCTTCATTGCGCGAAGCCAACCGTACCCGCCTGGAACTGAGCGACCTAGAGATTCGCAACCAGATATTAGTCATCAATGGCTTGTTTTCCAGTGACCCTGCGGGTGATGCGATTGCTACAGCCATGCTCGCCCGGGCGTCCAAGGCATTGGAAACTATGCCCCTTGAGTTGGCTGGATTGCCCCAGACCCAGATTCCCTTCTTGCCTCGTGGCACCGTTGGATTGGAGGCGCTACGCGAGATGGTTTATCCAGAGAGCGTGGTACCACCCATCAGCTATGCGATGCCCGACACTGACTTGCCCCCAAATCTCAGTGGCCTCATTGAGGAAATTGCTTCGACCGGTCACGGTGTCATCATGACTATGGGCAAAGGCGGCGTCGGCAAGACGACCGTGGCGGCGGCTATTGCTGTCGCTTTGGCCAAGAACGGGCACAAGGTCGTTCTGTCGACCACTGACCCGGCCGCACACACTGCCGCAGCGATTGATGGTGTAGTTCCCGGTCTCACGGTCACCCGCATCGACCCCTCGCTGGAAGTACAGCAGTACACCAAAGAGGTCCTGGCAAAGGCCAGCAAACAGCTCGACGCCGGCGGGCGGGCGATGCTCGAAGAAGACCTGCGTTCCCCGTGCACTGAGGAAATTGCAGTATTCCGAGCTTTCGCTCGCACTGTCGATGAAGGCAGGAACGGATTTGTCGTGCTCGATACGGCGCCGACCGGCCACACCATCCTGCTTCTCGATGCTGCCGAAGCCTATCATCGTGAAGTAATGCGTACTCAGGGCGATATGCCCGAGGCGGTTCGCCAGTTGCTGCCCCGTCTGCGGGATGCCAGCTTCACTCGCGTCCTTATCGTCACACTGCCGGAAGCAACTCCTGTCCATGAAGCCGAGCGCCTCAGTGCCGACTTGTCTCGTGCTGGTATAGAACCGCATGCCTGGGTTATCAACCAGTCACTCCTGGCGAGTGGTACGACCCACCCCGTTCTCTGTCAGCGTGGTGCCTATGAGGTGCCCTTCATTCGCCGGGTCGCGGACAGCTTGTCCCGGCAATCAGCGCTGATACCGTGGCTGGCTGAGGCCCCGGTGGGAGAGGTTGGTTTGGGGCATCTAGCTGGACAATAGCTAAGCGCCGGGAGCCACTCATTCATTTACAACGTGAATTCATGAAAACTCTATCTATCGTTTGCTAATGGCCGGTTCTGCTTTCTAAATAAACAATGCCCTCCAACTCTAGGAGGGCATTTGATGCAATTCGAAGCGTTCAACAACTGGCAAAGCCCCAGAAAATGCTTTATTGAACGACGAAACGTACAGTTGCCACTTTCTTGCCGGGGAGGCTCACGACAGCGACTGCTTTCGTGCCCTGAGTGACCGCAAATGTACCCTTGGTCTCCAGCGCATCACCGGCCGGAGCCAAGGTAACCTCGAACTTGTCGGTGCCAGTGAGCAAGGTCAGCTTGGCAGAGCCTTCTCTTACATTCAAGGGTTTGTCGTGGTCTCGAACAAAGAGCCGAATGTTATCCGGCTTGGCAACCAGTTCGAAGTCGAGGTGATTTGCCTCGGCAACGACGCCGCCCTGCAAACCTTTGTGTTCATGGGCGTGGTTGTGGCCGTCAGCGGCGAACGCGGCCCCTGAGAGGGTGATGGAAACAGCAGTAAACAACTGAATAAGGTTCATTGGGATTCCTTTCCGGGGAATTGGTTAAAAGGCTTCAGCATTGGTTTCGTCGAGGAGACGCTCGGCGTCACGACGACCGAACAACCAGAACATGAGCGGGGTCAGGAAGGTGTCGAGCAGGGTCGAGCTAACCAGTCCCGAGAAAATCACCACTGCCACCGGGTTCAGGATTTCAGTACCCGGCCGCTCAGCCTCAAACAGGAGCGGCGCCAGCGCGAATGCCGTCACCAGCGCCGTCATGAGCACCGGGCTCAGGCGTTCCATCGAGCCGCGCACAATCATCTCCGGCGTGAATCGTTCGCCTTCGATGCGCATCAGGTTCAGGTAGTGGCTCACCTTCAGAATGCCGTTACGCACCGAGATGCCGGCCAGCGTGATGAAGCCAATCAGAGCCGCCACAGAGAGCGGTTGACCCGACAGCCACAGGCCAACCACCGCACCGACCAGAGCCAACGGAATATTGACCATGATGAGCGCCGACAGGGTCACCGACTTGTAGCGGCTGTAGAGCACGACGAACATCAGCACCAGAGAAACCATTGCCAGCATGCCGACCAGGCGACTGGCCTCCTCCTGGGCCTGGAACTGGCCGCCTAGCGTCACGAAATAGCCTTCCGGTAGCTTCGTCTCCGCCACCACTTTCCGGATGTCAGTGACCACATCGGAGAGCGCTCGCCCTTGGGCATTAGCCGAGAGCACAATGCGCCGCTTGCCGTCGTCGCGGCTGATTTGGTTGGGGCCATCGCTATCCTCGATGGTTGCCAACTTGGACAAGGGCACGCGTCCCTTGGGGGTCTCCAGCAGGATTTGCCCCAAGCCATCGAGGGAGCGCGCCGTCTCGGGTAAGCGCACAACTAGGGCAAACCGGCGATTACCTTCCACGATTTGCGTGACCTTCTCGCCTTCGACCAGACTCTGGAGCACCGACAGAATCTGCGGCGCCGGCACACCGTACTGGGCGGCCGCCGCGTAGTTCACGTGAATCTTGATTTGCGGCGCCAGGACCTGTTTCTCGACCTCGAGGTCGGCCAAGCCCGGGATGCCGGCCAACTTGGACCGCAACGCATCGGCCTGGCCACGCAAGGTGTCGAGGTCCTCGCCAAACAGCTTGATGGCGATTTGCGAGCGAACCCCCGACAGCATGTGGTCGATACGGTGCGAAATCGGCTGGCCAATGGCGATGGCTGCCGGCAGATTGACCAAGCGTGCCCGGATGTCAGCCTGCACTTCGGCAACGCTGCGCTTCATTTCCGAAGCTGGAACCAGGCCGACATCCAGTTCGCTGACGTGGACGCCTTCGGCATGCTCATCCAGTTCAGCACGACCACTACGCCGGCCCACATGCGTCACTTCAGGCACCTGACGTACCAACACTTCCGCCTGACGAGCCAGAGCTGACGATTCTGCAAGGGTTACGCCCGGGTTCAGGCGCATGCCGATAAGGAAGGTGCCTTCGTTGAATGGTGGCAGGAAGGTCGTCGGAAAAAATGGCACGGCCACGGCAGCCAGGACAACCGCCACCACACCCGCTGCCAGCACGGGCTTGGGACGTTGCAACGCTTGCTGAAGCTTTCCTTGGTAGCCCGCTTTCAGCCACGCCAGCAATCGTGTATCCCCGTGCTCCAACGACTTCATCCTGGGCAGCAGGTAGAAGGCCAGCACTGGGGTGACGGTAACCGACACCACCAGCGAAGCCAGCGTCGAGACGATGAAGGCAACGCCCAACGGCACGAACAGACGACCTTCCATACCCGGCAAGGCGAACAGCGGCAGGAAGACGAGGACGATGATGATGGTAGCGTAGAGGATGGCCGACCGGACTTCCAGGGTCGCTGCCTTGACCAGCTCCAGCGGATGCAATCGGCTCTGCGGATGCTTCTCGCGGTCCACCTTCAGACGCCGCAGGACGTTCTCGATACCGACGACTGCGTCGTCCACCAGGCCGCCGATGGCGATGGCCAAACCGCCCAGCGTCATCGTGTTGATGGACATCCCGAAATAGCGGAAGACTAGGGCAGTGATGAAGATGGAGACCGGAATCGCGGTCAGCGCAATTATGGTTGGGCGAAGCGTGCCGAGGAAGGCGAACAAGATGACCGCCACGAACACCGAGGCGCCAATCAGCTTCCCTTGCAGGGTCGAAATGGAGGCTTCGATGAAGCTCGCCTGCCGGAAAGTTACCTGCGGCTCTTCCATGCCGGCGGGCAGGGACTTCTTCAGGTCGCCGAGGGCGTCTTCAATCTTGCGGGTCAGGTTGATGGTGTCGGCCGTCGGCTGCTTCTGGATACCCAGGATGACCGCCGGCTTGCCTTCAAACCCAGCATCGCCGCGCTTGATGGCCGGAGCGAAGGTCACCTCGGCAATCTGCCGAAGCAGAATCGGCTGGCCATCCCTGGCGGTCAGGGCAAGGTCCATCAGGTCAGTGAGACGCGACGTTCGCCCGATGTTCCGGATGAGGTATTCACGGCTGTTGAGCTCCAGGAAACCACCCGAGGTATTCGAGGAAAAACCCTTGAGGGCATTCTCCAACTGGTCATGGGTGATGCCCAACTCGGCCATACGAACCGTGTTTGGCTGCACCTGGAACTGCCGAACCTCGCCACCGATGGGGATGACTTGAGCCACGCCGGAAATTGCCATCATCCGAGGACGCAGCACCCAGTCGGCGTATTCGCGGACGGCCATCGGCGAAATTTTCTGCGCGTCGATGGGAATGGCGACCTGCATGATTTCGCCCATGATGGAACTGATGGGCCCCATGCGCGGAACGATACCCGCTGGCAAGGTCTGTTCCATCGAGGAGAGGCGCTCGGAGACCATCTGCCGGGCCCGGAAAATCTCCGTGCTCCAGTCGAAGGTCACGTAGATGAACGATAGGCCGGCGCTGGAAGTTGAACGAACACTGTCCACCCCGGGCAGGCCATTCATCGTGGTCTCCAGCGGGAAGGAGATGAGTTGCTCCACTTCCTCGGCCGCCATGCCGCCGGCTTCCGTCATGATGGTGACAGTCGGCCGGTTCAGGTCGGGAAAGACATCCACCGGTGCGCGGGAAAGCGTGAAAGCACCGTACGCGACCAATACCAGGCTGCCGATAAGCACCAGCAAGCGGTTGGCCATACTGTTGTCGAGTAGCCACTTGAACATGCGCTACTCCTCAGCGGACCTGGTTGATGAACGACGCACCCTGCGTCGCCACCCGTTCGCCGGCCTTGACGCCGGAAGTCACGCTCACCGAGGCGCCATCCAGAGGGTCGTACGTCACCAGGCGGGGTTCAAATACCTCCGGCGCTTCCTTGACCCAGAGAATTGCCTGGTTGGCCGGATTTTTGAGAACAGAGCCAAGCGGCACCTGAACGCCCTTGGTACGTTGGGTTGTCTGGGCAAATACCTTTACGGGTTGGCCGACCGCCAAGCTGGCCAGGGTGTCGGATTGCCCGGCAAAGGCAATCGGCAAGGCCTGGTCGCGCATGCTCTTCGCGGCACCGAGTAACTTGAGCGCAACGCGCTCGGAGCCAATCGCAACATAGGCGCTCGAAATGCTCTGGGCCTGGGCACCGTCGTAGGCCAGCGCCTCGATGTGGAGACGCGATGGGTCGACCACTTCATAGACCAGTTCGCGCGCTTCAAGCACCTGGCCGGCTACCGCGTTGGCGGAGGCAATGACGCCCGAAACCGGCGCCACCAGCGCATCGCGGTTGGACAGTCCGGCCCCGACAGCCTGGAGGCGTCCGGTCAGGCTGGCCAGTTCGCTCTCGGCAGCTTCAATATCCTTGCGCGGGACGGTATCCGACAGCTCCTTCAACCGTGCCAGTCGCTTCTCAGCCAAGGTGCGCGCCGCCTGCAATTCGGCTTGTTGCGCGACTTGGTTGGAGCGCTCGATGGCCCCAGAGGTTGGAATCACGTAAGCCAGGATGTCGCCTTTACGCACCCTCTGACCGAGCACCGGGAGTCCTTGCGGGCCGGCAGCCAGGCGCCCAGCCAGGGCGGCCTGAACCTTGCCGCCGGCATTGGGGTCCATGGTGACCTTGCCGGACAGTTCAAATACTTTGGGTTGTTCGGATTCCGTTACCGTCAGGGTGCGGATACCCAGCTGGTGCTGTGCCGGCTTGGGCAGGAAGACCCGACCATCCGGTTGACGCTTGGGACCATTGCCGCTCGCTGCCGCGGGGGCATCTCCGTGGTCGTGACCGTCGCCAGCGAAGCTTGCCGGAGATGACAATGCCAGGCTCAAAGCGGCCAGGGTGATACAAACGATTTGCTTGAGGGAGAAGTGCTCCTTATTCATGCTGCACCTCCCAACACACGATTGCGCTTCATGCGCAGTGCTGCGCCAAGAGCCATGAGGACCGCCGCACTGGCCGCGATAGGCTTCCAAGGCAAGCCGCCCGGGGTCTTGTCTGCATGTGCCTCGGGGTGAATATCCAAGTTCGCAGCCAGTAGGTCCGAGTTGTTGCCGGCGATAACGGTAGCCGTGACGGGCATTTCGCCGGGTTGCGGTTCCGCCGCCAGCGTGGCTTCGAATTCACCTGTGCCAATGTTGGTCACGGCAACGGTTTTGCCACCGATTTCGAGTTCCAGCTTGGCATCTTTGACCGGGCTGTTGTCAGCCGTGTGGTCCAGGTAAAGCGAGAGCTTCCGGTCGTTCAGGATGCCGACGAGTTCGTAGGTTTCCGACGTGGCAGCAAAGCGCGGGGAAGCGACTGCCGTGGATGCCGCGGGCGCCTCGCCATGGTCGTGACCGTCCCCGGCATGGACAGGAAGGATAGTGGCGCCTAGGAGAAGCAGTCCTCCGAGCAACGGGGTCATCGTAGTTTTGTTCATAGTCGTTCTCAATTCAAAATTCGTGGGTTTCAGCGGGCTCATTCGGGGAGCAGCCCCAGCGACTGACGCAGCGAGGAAATCGCTGCGGCTACGTCGATACGTGCTCTGGCCAGTTGGCGTTCCGCTTCAGTCGCTTCGAGCTCAATGCGCAGCCGCGTCGGCAAGTCGGTTTCTCCAAGACGGAAGGACTTCTCGAAGAAGCCCTGCGACTCCTTTGCGAAGCGGGCGCGCTTTTCGGTGGCAGCGAGCCGACCTTGGGCTGCCAGCACTTGAGCCTGTGCTGACTCGATTCCGGCGACGATGCGGCTTCGTTCCAGGTCGGCCGTGGATTCCGCATCGAGAGCTTCAGCACGGGCAGTGGCGCGCCGGGCTTCGGCACGGGGGCCGCCGCCGAAGGGGAAGCGAATGCCGAGGGTGTAGGTCTGGTCTGTAGCTGCGCCGGTTTCGACGCGAGTGCGAGTCGTGGCAATCAGGAGCTCGGGATTCGCCCGGGTTCTGATGCTAGCCAGCTCAGCCGCTCGCCAGGCTACCGTGGCCCGGTCCAGCAATTCGACCAGGGCCGGGTGATTCGCCGGCTCGTTCAAGGCTTTCGAATCGGGCATCGGTTCGAGGATGAGGGCCTGCACGTCCAGGTTCAATCCGGCCTTCCCCAGCAGGCTGCGCAAGGCATTCAGGGCGACATCGCGGTTACCCTGGGCCTCTGCCAAGGTGGCATCTGCCTGAGCCAGCAGGCCGTCGGCTTGATGTTGGTCAGCCCGGGAAAGGTCTCCGGCCTTGAAGCGCCGGGCCACGTCATCGGCCAGCTTCCGGGCATTTGCCTGGCGTTCCTTGGCCAGCGCCAGTTCGGCCTCGGTGCGGTAGTAGTTCCACCACCGTTCCCGCACAAGCTCGGTTACGCGCAATTTAGCAGCCAGAAACCGGCTATCCAGCGCCTTGGATGCCGCCTCGGCGAGGTCACCGGAACGGCTCCGCTCACCTGGCAGCCACAAGGGGATGGCCACGCCAACTTCATATTCCCGGCTGCCATTGTTGGAGCCCATCCGGTCTGATTTGCCCAGGAGTTCCAGGGCCGGGGGCTCGACGGTCCAGCTCGAAGCAGCGGAGCGGGCGGCGCTCGCCGCCTCCTGGCGGACGTCTTGCGAACGGGCTTCAGGTTGTCGGCTCCAGGCCAGCTCAAAAGCTTCTCTGAGGGTCAGCTGCCGCACCTGAGGCTGGGCTGCCGCCGGGGGTATCTGTTTGTTTTCTGCCGGAGTCTGAGCCCAGGCAGACGGGGCGCCCATCAGCCAAGCAGTGGCGACAATGGGCAATAGTTGTTTGAAATTGCTTCGGTGCATCCGATTCTTCTCCAGTGAAACATGGGGATTGAATCGGCGAGGTGTCGACTGAAAGTGCGGTGCGTGGGCGCGATTGCGCCCGCCCTGAAGGTCAGTCGGAGAGAGGGATGCCTAGACCCGCCTCGCCGTTAGGCGAAGCGGTTCCAATTGGGGCGTTCTGGCTGCGTTTGCGGTGGAGAGGGGAGTGCAAACACTGGGACTATCGCGGGTGTGGGCGCGACAGTGATGGGCTCGGTACGCGTAGCATCGCTGTACAAGGCACCACAGAAAGCATGGCAGGCATGGCAATCGCCATGGTCAAAATCAGGCAGCTGATGGTCAGAGCCGTCAGCGTTGCTCACGCCATGGTGGTCATGAGCGTGGTGGCCGATATGGAAAGTCGTCGGTTCCTTTTCGTGCTGGCAATACGGCGCCGCCGCAGCCCAGACGGCTTGCAGCGGAAAAAGTACCAGGAAGAAGATGGCAATCCAGCGACGCATAGGAGCGAAGTATAGCGACAAATTGCTTAGCGGAAACTTAACGCCGGCCTTTGAGCAAGCGCAGCCCATTGAACACGACAAGCAAGCTGGCGCCCATGTCGGCAAAAACCGCCATCCACATCGTGGCGTTGTCGAAGATGGCGAGCAGTAGGAAGATGAGCTTGATGCCCAGCGCCAAGGTAATGTTCTGCCAGAGCACTGCATGCGTTTGCATGGACAGACGAATGGTCTCCGGCACCCGTCGCAAGTCATCGTTCATGATGACCACGTCGGCGGCCTCCATCGCGATATGGGTGCCGGCGCTCCCCATGGCGAAGCCAATATCTGCTGTCGCAAGTGCTGGGGCATCGTTGATGCCGTCCCCAACCATGGCCACCAGATGGCCGGGGCCGGCCAAGGTACGGATGGCGTCGAGCTTTTCCTGGGGCAACAGGTTAGCGCGGACATCCGTAATACCGGCCTGGGCGGCAATGCTGGCTGCGGTGGCGGGGTTGTCGCCGGTGAGCATGATGGGGGTCACGCCGAGCTTCAGCATCTCTCTGATGGCTTCCTGAGAACTCGCCTTAATGGTGTCCGCGACCGCGAACATGGCGAGGACCGTCTCTTGATTGGCCAACACGGCGACGGTTCGCCCCTGACGCTCGTGTTCGGCCAGGAGCGCTTCCAGCTCGGTGGAACACTGGCCACGGTCGTGAATCCAGCGGTGGTTGCCCAGTACGTAGTTGTGGCCGGCCATTGTTCCGTAAACTCCGCGTCCGGCTTCGGCGCCGAAGTCTTGAACATCCAGTTGCTCAGTTAGCGCCAAACCTGTTGCAACTGCCTTGGACACCGGATGGTCGGAGCGACCTGCCAAGGCGTAGGCGATGCGCAAGACATCGGGTTCAGGGAGAACTTTGGAGAGGATGACCTGCGCGACGAGCTTGGGGCGACCCTCGGTCACCGTGCCTGTCTTATCCAAGGCCACGGCCTTGAGCTTCCGCGCTTCTTCGAGGTAGGCGCCACCCTTAATCAGGATGCCGCGTCGTGCCGCAGCGGCCAGGCCGCTGACCACCGTCACCGGCGTGGAAATAACGAGGGCGCAGGGACAGGCAATCACCAGCATAACCAGCGCCTTGTAGAGGCTGGCCATCCAGGTCCAACCCAGCGCTAAGGGACCGACAAGTGCAACGGCAAGTGCAAGGACAAAGACGCCCGGCGTGTAAATGGCGGCGAAGCGGTCAACGAACCGCTGGGTGGGCGCCCGCGAACCTTGAGCCTCTTCAACTGCGTGAATGATGCGGGCCAGGACGGTGTCGCTTGCCGGGGCTGTCACCTCAAATTCCAAGGCAGCACTTTGGTTAATAGTGCCCGCAAACACCTCGTCGCCAGGGGCTTTTTCGATGGGCATGCTTTCGCCAGTCACCGGGGACTGGTCGACGGCGCTGTTGCCGGTGGTGACCTTGCCGTCCAGCGCAAAACGCTCACCAGGGCGAACGCGGACTATCTGACCGACCTGGATTTCCTTGGCCAGAACTTGAAGCCATGCCCCATTCGGTTGCTGCACTTCGGCCAGCTCTGGCGATAATTCAAGGAGGCTCTTGATGGCGTTGCGAGCACGGTCTACGGCACGGGCTTCGATGAGTTCGGCAATCGCATAGAGGGCCATCACCATCGCTGCTTCGGGCCATTGGCCAATGACGGAAGCGCCGGCTACTGCAACCGACATCAGGGCGTTGATATTGAGTTCCCCGCGCAGGACAGCTGCCAGCCCCTTCTTGAAGACCGAAAGCCCAGACAGCGCGATGGCTACCCCGGCAATGCCCATGCCCACCAGCTTCCACACCAGCGTTTCAGGGGTAACGTAAGCGACCGCCTCGGCTACCACCGCCACCACGAGTGCGGCAATGGGCAGAAGAAACTGGTTTCGGAGCTGCGTAGCCGTATCCACGCTTGGCGGTGCTGAGAGGCGTTCCGAATCGAAGCCAGCTTTCTTGATGGCCGATTGAATATCCGGCCAGGCTTCTGACGGTGCGTCGATGCTCAGTGTGCGGCCAGCCAGGTCAAACGACAGGCGGCGGGCGTCGGGAAATCGCTCCAGTGCGCGGCGAATTTGTCCTTCTTCCGTCGGGCAGTCCATTGCAGGAACACGGAGCAGGAGTTGACCGGGTCGCGCGCTTTGCTGGTTCTCAGTCCCAACAGGCGCTTTGGCCGAGGCGTTGCAGGCGTGGTCACAGCCGCAACTGTGTTCGTCGGGTTGCGCTATCGCGTTGTTGGTATGGTGTAGAGCAGACATCTGTAATCTCCAGTGGCAAGTTGCCAGTATAGATATAGCCATTGGAATCCCTGGAGTGACTACAGGGTCAAGTCTAAAATACAGACTTGCTTCAAGCGGGAGAAGGCAATGAGGATTGGTGAACTGGCCAAGGCCACCGGAGTGGATGTCGAAACCATTCGCTACTACGAGAAAGCGAAGCTACTAAGCGCTCCGACACGCAGTGAGAACGGTTACCGCGCCTACACGCAAGCTCATCTGGAACGCCTCGCTTTCATTCGCCATTGCCGAGCACTCGACATTCCCCTAGCGGATGTGCAGCGTTTGCTATCCTTCGTCGACAGCCCGCAATCGGACTGCGGAGAAATCAACGTCCTGGTAGATGCTCAAATAGCAAAAGTGCGTGCACGTCTAGCCAGCATGCAGGCGCTGGAGCGCCAACTGGTGGCATTGCGCGAGCAGTGTTCGGCACCACATACCGCGTCGGAGTGCGGCATCCTGCATGAACTTGTAGCGGCAGCCCATGGTGAAGCCTGTGCCTGCCACCAAGGGGGCAAGCTCGAAGCCTTGGTCAGCAGTCAAAAGGAGCTCACGTCTAGTTGAAACTGGCCTACCTACTATCCGGATACCCCAGTCACTGCCTCTGATACTTCATGCTCGAGTTCCCCAAAATTGCATTCCTATTTGCGCTCACCGCAATAGCCGAAATCGTCGGCTGCTACCTTCCATGGCTCGTGATAAAGGAAGGGAAAAGCAATTGGCTGCTGTTGCCGGCGGCTTTGGCTTTGGCAACTTTTGCATGGTTGCTGACCTTGCATCCTACCGCGGCAGGACGAACCTATGCCGCATATGGTGGTATGTACATCGCAGTTGCCTTAGCCTGGCTACATTTTGTCGATGGTGTTGCACTGACTCGCTGGGATGTCGCCGGTGCGGGCATAGCACTGATTGGTATGGCGGTGATTGTGTTGCAGCCAAGTACAACCGTCTAATCATCAAGCCCTACCTTCAGCTACTGCGCAGTCTTAATGAATTACCCACCACACTAACCGACGACAGGCTCATTGCGGCCGCGGCAATCATTGGAGACAGGACCAAGCCGAAGAATGGGTATAGCAGACCAGCGGCGATGGGAATTCCGAGGGCGTTGTAGGCAAAAGCGAACCAGAGGTTTTGTCGCATGTTGCGCACCGTGGCCCTGGATAGCGCTTGGGCTCGAGCAATACCGCGCAAGTCCCCTTTGACCAGGGTCACCTGGGCGCTATTCATGGCGACATCGGTCCCCGTCCCCATAGCTACACCGACATCCGCACGCGCCAGAGCTGGAGCATCGTTAATGCCATCTCCGGCCATGGCGACTACCCGTCCTTCGGCCTGAAGTCGTTCAACGAGGGCCAACTTGTCGGCCGGCTTCACTTCGCCATGTACCTCATCGATGCCCAGTCGCTGGCCGACCGCCTTGGCTGTCAGCTCGCCGTCGCCCGTCGCCATTACTACGCGAATGCCTGCATCTCGAAGCGATTTCAGCGCTTCAGGGGTGCTCGCTTTAATCGGGTCGGAGACTACCAACAAGCCCAGCAGCAAGCCATCGGCGGCCAGATACATCACACTTGCACCTGTCCGCCTGAGTTCTTCCGCCTGAGCGACAAGAGGACTCAGGTCGATGTTCTCTTGGGTCATGAGGGTCGAATTTCCCAAGGAAAGTCGCCGGCCGCCAACTTGTCCGTGCACCCCGATACCACTTGAGGATTCGAAGCTCTCGGCTTTCTCGAGCGCCAGGCTTCTCTCTTTCGCGGCGCGGACAATCGCCTCGGCCAAAGGATGCTCGCTCCCCAGGTCCAGACTTGCCGCCAGGCGCAGGACTTCATCTGGCGAGACACCGCTAACGGGTATGACCTGTTCGAATGCGGGGTGGCCCTCAGTTAGCGTTCCGGTCTTATCGACGATGAGGGTGTCGATTTCCCGCATACGCTCGATAGCCGCGGCATCCCGGAAGAGAATTCCCTGGGTCGCGGCCTTGCCGGTGGCCACCATGATGGCCATCGGCGTCGCCAGGCCCAGCGCACACGGGCAGGCAATGATGAGTACCGACACCGCGCTGATGAGGCCGAACAGCCAGCCGCGCTCGCCTCCGAAGAACCCCCAGCCGAAGAAGCTCAAGAGCGCAATGGCGACCACGGCAACCACAAAGTAGCCGGCCACGACATCTGCCAAGCGCTGCATCGGTGCCTTCGAACGCTGCGCCTGGGCGACCATTTGAATAATTTGGGCCAGAACAGTGTGCGAACCTACGCTCTCAGACCGAATAACCAGACTGCCTGAGCCATTCAGGGTTGCGCCAATCACCTTGTCCTGTGCTTCCTTGCTGACCGGGATGGGTTCTCCGGTCAGCATCGATTCGTCGATAGTGCTTCGTCCCTCGACGACGACCCCATCGACCGGAACCTTTTCCCCTGGCCTCACCCGCAGCAGGTCGCCGACATGGACATGGTTCAAGGGCACATCCTCTTCCGAACCATCGGCATTGATGCGCCGGGCGGTTTTGGGGGCCAGTCCTAGCAAGGACTTGATAGCGGCAGAGGTTTGCGACCGCGCACTAAGCTCCAGCATCTGCCCCAGGAGCGTCAGCGAAATAATGACCGCAGCCGCCTCGAAATAGACGCCGATACGCCCGTGCGCCTCGAAGGAGCTGGGAAACAGTCCCGGCGCAACGGCAGCCACGAGGCTGTAGAGAAACGCTGCGCCCGTGCCGATGCTGATGAGTGTCCACATGTTGGGGCTACGGGTGACAAGGGACCGCCAGCCGCGAACAAAGAACGGGGCGCCTGCCCAGAGCACGACGGGGGCACTGAGTACCAGTTCAAGCCAAGTCCGGTTTGCAGCAGAGAGGCTCTCAAAGTAGTGACCCGCCATCGCCAGCACGGTCACGACCACACTCAAAGGCAAACTGCCCCAGAAGCGGCGACGGAAATCCAAATATTCCGAGTTCTCCTCGCTGACCTCAAGGTCGGGAACCAGCGGTTCCAGCGCCATGCCGCACTTCGGGCAAGTGCCCGGCCCCATTTGGCGGACCTCGGGGTGCATCGGACAGGTGTATTCCCGCTGCTGTTCCTCCTCGGATACCGGTTGAGGCTCAGCCTTTGGGGCCAGGTAGTGAGCCGGGTCAGCCTCAAACTTTGCCTTGCACTTGGCGCTGCAAAACCGATGGGTGACACCCTCTAGGACGGTTTCATGGGGGGATTCGGGCTTGACCGTCATCCCGCATACGGGGTCAATGAACATGGTCGTCATCCTTCATCTTGTTGTCGCGTGGCGCTACACCGATTGTGGTTGGCCGCATTTGAGCGCAACCATGTCCCTCAAGACCTTTTCGTCTGCCAAGAAGAGGTCCACGGCCACTGGGTCAAACTGGCTGCCAGACATCCTCAAGATTTCTTCTTTCGCCTTGTCGAACTCAAGGCCACGGCGATAGGAGCGGTCAGATGTGATGGCATCCAAGGTGTCAATCACTGCGAACAGCCTGGACCCCACAGGTATTTCTTCGCCTTTGAGTCCATGTGGATACCCTGTGCCGTCGAAGCGCTCTTCATGGCTTCGAACTATTTCGGCTGCTCTTTCGAGGCCGGGCAATTGACTGACGATTGAGTAGCCCAACTCTACATGGGTACGCATGGTGAGCCATTCTTCATTGGTCAGCGCATCGGTCTTCAGAAGAATATGCTCGGGAATACCAATTTTTCCGATGTCATGAAGCAAGGCGCCCCAGTAAATTTGGCGAAGCTCCTCGGCATCCGTGATGATTCGTCTAGCCAGAACCAGCGTGTGGCAGGCGCTTCGCCGGGAGTGCAGACCTGTCTCCAGTTCTCGCATGTCCAAAGTGCGGACAAGGGCCTCAACGAACCCAGAATACAGCCCTGCCAAGTCGAGTGCCGGTTTCTGACCGATACACCGGTCCAGCAGGCAACCCTCGCAGCAATGGCAATGGTCCTCCTTTAGGTACAGTCTCTCCTTGTCACTACTTCCGCAGTGGGCGCAGGCTGGAGAGTCTGTACCAAGGGTAGTCATGTCTCGCTCTTTAAGATTCCAACTGCCTGTTGAGTCGCCACTGCTTAACCAGAGCGTAGATGGCCGGAATAACTGCCAAAGTCAGAACCGTGGAAGAAATCATCCCGCCGACCATCGGTGCTGCAATCCGGCTCATGACCTCCGAGCCCGTTCCCGTGCCCCACATGATGGGCAGGAGGCCCGCCATGATGGCTACCACGGTCATCATCTTGGGGCGAACGCGTTCCACGGCGCCTTCCATGATGGCTTCGTAGAGGTCGCCCACGCTGGGCTCCTTCCCTTCTGCCCGGCGTTGGGCCTTGAGGGCCTCCCAGGCATGGTCGAGGTAAATCAACATCACGACGCCGGTTTCGGCAGCCACGCCGGCCAGGGCGATGAAACCCACCGCGACGGCGACCGAAAGGTTGTAGCCCAGGAGCCACATCAGCCAGACACCACCCACCAGAGCGAACGGTACAGACAGCATCACAATGATGGTCTCGGTCAGGCGCCGGAAGTTTAGGTAGAGCAGCAGGAAGATGATGAGCAGCGTGACCGGCACGACAATCTTCATTTTCTCGATGGCGCGTTCCATTGACTCGAACTGACCACTCCAGGTCGCGTAATAGCCCGGCGGGAATTTGACCTTTGCGGCGACCGCCTTCTTGGCGTCAGCCACGTAGCCGCCGATGTCACGCTCCCGGATGTCCACAAAGATGTAGGCGGAGAGCAGCGCATTTTCAGTCCGTATGCCCGGCGTCCCCTTCGCCACTTCAATCTTCGCCAACTGCCCCAGCGGAATCATTGCGCCATCCATTGTCGGCACCAGTACCTGCTGGGCAATCTGCTGCGGGTCAGAGCGGAGTTCGCGCGGGTAACGCACGCTCACCCCAAAGCGCTCGCGGCCCTCGACTGTCGTGGTCACCATCTCTCCGCCCAACGCCTGTCCTATGACCTCCTGGACGTCGCCAACCGCCAGGCCATAGCGGGCCAGCTGAGTACGGTCTGGTTCGATGTTTAGGTAGTAGCCCCCGGTAATCCGCTCGGCAAACGCTGACGTGGTTCCCGGTACTTCCTTCACCACTGTCTCGATTTCCCGGGCCAGGCGCTCCATCTCGGTAAGGTCCTTGCCGAACACCTTGATGCCGATAGGCGTCCGGATACCGGTGGAAAGCATGTCGATACGAGCCTTAATAGGCATCGTCCAGGCGTTGGATACACCGGGGAACTGCAAGGCTTTGTCCATCTCGGCAATGAGCTTGTCGGTCGTCAATCCCGGGCGCCATTCGGACTCCGGCTTGAGGTTGATGACGGTCTCGAACATCTCGGTCGGCGCCGGGTCGGTAGCCGTATTGGCCCGGCCCGCCTTGCCATACACCGAGGCGACTTCCGGGAAGCTCTTGATGATTTTGTTCTGCGTTTGCAGCAGCTCGGCGGCCTTGGTAATCGACATCCCAGGCAGAGAGGCGGGCATGTAGAACAAGGTGCCCTCGTTCAAGGTGGGCATGAACTCCGAACCCAGCTTGCTGGCCGGATAGATAGAGACCACAAGCGCAACAATGGCAGCCACGATGGTGGTTTTCTTCCAGCACATGACCCATGCAATGATGGGACGGTAGACCCAAATGAGGAAGCGATTCACCGGGTTCTTGGCCTCGGGCATGATTTTGCCGCGAATGAACAGCATCATCAGGACCGGCACCAAGGTGACGGAGAGCAGCGCTGCGCCGGCCATCGAGAAGGTCTTGGTATAGGCCAGGGGCGAGAACAGGCGGCCTTCTTGGTCTTCCAGCGTGAATACCGGCAGGAAGGAAACGGTGATGATGAGCAGCGAGAAGAAGAGTGCCGGACCAACTTCCTTGCAGGCGGCAATCATGGCTTCCGTCCGGTCGCCGTGCGTGTGGTTCTCAGGCAAGCGTTCGATATGCTTATGGGCGTTCTCAATCATCACAATGGCCGCATCAATCATCGCGCCGATGGCAATGGCGATACCGCCCAGGCTCATCAGGTTCGAGTTCATGCCGAGAAGGCGCATGGCAATAAAGGAAATCAGAACTCCAACCGGCAGCATGAGGATGGCCACCAGTGCGCTGCGCAGGTGGAGAAGAAATACGACGCAAACCAAAGCCACGATGATGCTTTCCTCGGCCAGCGTGTGCTTCAGGGTGTCGATAGCCCGGTGAATCAGCTCGGAGCGGTCATAGACCGACTCGATGGTCACCCCTTCGGGAAGGCCGGCCGATATTTCTCCGATTTTCTCCTTGAGGTTGTGGATGACCTCCAGAGCGTTCTGGCCGTAACGTGCCATGGCGATGCCCGAGACCACTTCCCCTTCACCATTGAGTTCGGTCAGGCCACGGCGTTCGTCGGGCGCCAGTTCGACGCGGGCGATGTCCCGTATAAGGACCGGTGTACCCTTTTCTGCTTTGACGACGAGATTCTCGATGTCGCCGATGCCGCGCAGATAGCCCTTGCCGCGGACCATGTACTCGGTCTCCGCCATCTCGATGACCCGGCCTCCGACGTCCCGATTTGAGTCGCGGATGGCTTGCGAGACCTTGGCGAGCGAAATGCCGTAGGAACGAAGCTTTACGGGGTCGACGGTGACCTGGTAGGTCTGAACAAAGCCACCAATGGATGCCACTTCGGCAACGCCATGCGCCTTGGTCAGTTGATAGCGCACATACCAGTCTTGCAGGGTGCGCAATTCAGCCAGTGACTTGTCCTTGGCCAGGACGACGTATTGATAGACCCAGCCCACGCCTGTTGCATCCGGTCCTATCTGCGGCGTGACGCCCTTGGGCATACGACCGGCAGCAAAGTTGAGGTACTCAAGGACGCGCGAGCGTGCCCAGTAGATGTCCGTGCCGTCCTCGAAGATGATGTAGACGAAGGACGCACCAAAGAACGAAAAACCGCGGACCACCTTGGATTTGGGCACCGACAACATCGAGGTCGTCAGCGGGTAGGTCACCTGGTCTTCGACGACCTGGGGGGCCTGGCCGGGGTACTCGGTATAAACGATGACCTGAACGTCGGATAGGTCGGGAAGTGCGTCAAGCGGCGTTCGCATAACCGCCACAACGCCGGCCACGATGATGAACAAGGTGGCGAGCAAGACCAGGAAGCGGTTGCGTCCTGACCATTCAATGATTTTTGCCAACATCGCGCTATTCCTCAGTGACCGGCGTGCGGGTTGGCTTTGGCAGCAGGCTGGCTAGCAGGTTGAACGGATGTGATAACCCATTCACCCTGGCCACGTTCGACAAACTCGAAGTCAATCGCAGCACCTGGTTTCAACTGCTTCATGATGGCATCGTTGGCGGGTTTGAACTCCATGGTCATGCCGGGCCATTTCAAGCTGGGCACCGGACCGTGCGTGATGCTGACCGTCCCCGCCTTGGCATCGACCTCTTCGACTTTGCCCTCGGCCTTGTTGCCAACCTTGGCAGCAGCCGGCTTATCGGATGGCGCTGCGCCACCGTGACTAGAGTGGCCGAAGCCACCGACAGCTGCTTTCAGATTGCTCTCGGCATCAATCAGGAAATTGGCGGCAACGACCACCTGCTCACCATCACGGATACCTTCAATAACTTCTACACGGTCATCACTGCGAGCGCCGAGCTTAACGTCACGAGGTTCGAATCGACCTTCCTTGGCCTGGACCAGAACGATTTGGCGTGTACCACTATCAATCACCGCCGAGTTCAGTACGGTGACGACCGCGCCCTTGGCTGTGGTTGGCAATTCAAGTTGGGCAAACATGCCTGGCTTCAGCAGATTGTTCGGGTTCGGCAGGTCGATGCGAACCGGGATGGTTCGGGTTTCCGCCTTTAGGGTCGGATAGACATAGCTGATGGTGCCTTCGAAGGTTTTGTCAGGGTAGGCGTTGATTTTGACCTTGGCCTTGGCACCGGACTTTACCAACCCGATGTCTTGTTCGAAGACGTCGGCCACAGCCCAGACGGAGGACAGGTCGGCGACTTGATACAGGGCATCGCCCGGCATGAAGCGCATGCCTTGGACAGCTTTTTTCTCGGTGATGATGCCGTTGACCGGTGAGCGGAAAGTCAGCGTGCGCCGGGTTTCACCCGACTTGGCCAGGGATTTCACCTGTTCTTCGGAGATGTCCCAGTTGCGCAGGCGGGCCAGGCTGGACTCGGCCAGTTGGCGCATGCTGTCCTGGGTGGTGCTTTCGGCGCCCTTCAGGCTTTCTTGCCCCTGAACAGCGATAGCGTATTCACGCTGGGCCGAAACCAGCTCCGGGCTGTACACCTCGAACAACGGCTGGCCCTTGCTGACCGGTTGGCCGGTGACATTGACGTGCAGGCGCTCGACATAGCCTTCGAATTTCGGGGAGATGGCAAAGGTACGACGCTCGTCCGGTTCGATGCGGCCGGCCGCACGGACTACCTTGTCCAGATTGCGCAGGGTGGCGGCTTCGGTGCGCACGCCGAGTTTCTGAATTTTCTCGGTGCTGATTTTGATTTGGTTGGCGGAGGCTGGTTCGTCATCCTGCTCGCCTTCATAGACCGGGATGTAGTCCATGCCCATCGGGTCTTTTTTCGGAGTCGGCGACGTATCGGGAAGACCCATTGGATTACGGTAGAAAAGAATCTTCCGTTCCTTCTTGCCCGTATCGGCTGCAACGCTGGAAGCGACATCGGCGTGCGGGGTCGGCGTGCTCTTCTGACCAGCCCAATAGCCGCCACCTGCGGCCAACGCGGCAACCACGGCGGCGGCAATCACTCCCTTGTTCATAGGTCTTCTCCGAGAATTCGTTCGATTTCGGCAAGGCGGACTTGGGCCTCGGCACGCGATTTAATTTGATTGAGTTTTGCTTGGCGAATCTGGCGCTGTGCATCCAGGAGGGTCGCAAAGTCGACCTTTCCGGTTTCATAGCCGGCCAGTGCGGCTTTTAAGGTCAGTTCCGCCTGGGGCAGCAGGCTGTCAGTCGTTAGCCGTTCGGTTCGCCGAGCGGCTTCCAGCTCGGAAATATTGGCGGAAAGGTCAGACAGGAGTTGGTTCGAGGTTGCATCACGCTTGGAGCGGCTCGCCGACACCATCGCTTCTGCCTCGCGCTCCTGGGCGCGTCGGGTGGACTGTTGCAGGGGAATGTTGATTTCAAACATCAGGTCCCACTGCTTCACTTCGTTCTGCATCTGATTGGGCACAACGCCCACGGTGAGGTCGGGATACCGATTCTTGTAGGCCAGGTCACGGCTCTTCTCGGCGGCCTTGATGCGATGCTCTTCAGCCGACAGCATTGGATTCCGGGCACGAGCTCGCTCCTCAAGAGAGGCGTAATCGAGCTTGGCTGGTGCAGGCAATGGCCGCAGCGATTCGGGCATCGCTAATTGTGCAGCCGCTGGACGACCTAACAACGCGTTCATGCGTGTCATTAAATGGTGGTGTTCGGTTTCGATGGCGATGAGCTCATTGCGCATCGAGGTCTGCTCGACCTGGGCCCGGATGACGTCCTGTTGGGCTGCCAGGCCACCGGCGTAGCGGACCTGGGCTATCTTTTCCAGACGGACCATTAGGTCGAGGATTTCCTTGGTCAGGCTTTCATTGCGGGTCAGGTAGTACAACTGCGCATAGGTCGTCTTGATTTTTGTGGCGACCTCACTCCATGTTCCGTAGGCACGCCCTTTAGCACCTTCCGCCTCGAGTTCGGCAATCTCACGCTTCAGGTCACGCTTGCCGAACCAAGGGATGTCCTGCATCAGCGTGTAGCGCGTGCTGCCGACGCGGCTGGGAGACAGGGAGGCGCTTTGGGAACCGCCCTTGGTAATGTCCATCAGCTCCGTGCGCAGCCTCGGGTCGGGCAGCGCGCCGGCGGGCGTGATGCGTTCAGCAGCTGCATCCGCTTCATAGCGCATGCTGGCGAAGTCGGGGTTGGATTCCCGCGCCAGCGAAAGCAGGCTTTCAACATTGCTGCCCGGTTGAACCTGGGCTTGGGCGCCCAGGCACCAGGCAACTGTGAGCGCGGCGCACAGGAGTTTGCGCGAGGTAGTTATTCGTTTCATCTGTTTGTCCTCGTGATGTTTTCCGGTGGCACCGCGTGCCAACATACCCTTACTTTGGCAATTCCAGGCGCACGATGGTCATCGCACCGTTGATGTTGTCCGAGGTAAAGCGGATTTTCTGACCATCCTTTACTTTGTCGAGCCAGGAAGCGTCCTTGACCTTGAACGCCATGGTCATCGCCGGCATGCCGTTAGGCAAGGCGTCATGAGAGACGGTTATCTTGCCAGCAGCCTTGTCGACCTTCTTCACCAAGCCATCAACCAGTGCAGCTTGGGCGGCTTCCGAATGCATGGCACCGTGACCGGCATGCATATCATGGTCAGCGGCCATTGCGAAAGCAGGCGCCAGGGCAGCGATAAAAGCAAAGGAGGCAATCAACTTCTTCATGGTGGTTCTCCGAGAGATAAGGGTTAATGTTTAGCGAAAACTTTGTAGCTGCCGTCTGCCTGAACGAGCAGCGTCTCATAGGGTTGTGGGTTATTGGTTTCCATGCCCGGTGAGCCTTGAGGCATGCCCGGCGCTGCCAAGCCGACCGCCTTGGGTTTTTCTTTCAGCAGGCGCTGGACATCAGCAGCGGGAACATGTCCCTCCACGGCGTAGCCGCCCACCTTGGCCGTATGGCATGAGCCGAAGCGCTCGGGCATCCCGGCAGCCTTTCTCGCTGCCGGAACATCATTGACGTCCTTGGTAACCACGTCGAAGCCGGCCTTGCGCATGTGCTCGACCCATTTTTCGCAACAGCCGCAATACGGGCTTTTGAACACCTCAACACGCTCTGCCGCCTGGGCCACGTTGATGCCGGCAAACAGAGACAAGGCAATAATGAGTGGGCTGATTTTGAACATATCGACCTTCGTTGAGCAGTGATAGGTAAGGTATAGGCACAAAGTTTAGGTATCTGCACCCAACAGTAAGCTGACCAAAAAATTACATTTCGGTAATGAATAGAGCTTAGTGGCTGTGCTTATGCTGACTGTGGGAGTGGCCGTCATGGTTATGAGGTTTGGGCAAACTCGATGCTAAGGCAGGGGGCTCCATGCCGGCGTGCGAGTGTCCTTCGCTCGCGGCAACGCGGGCCTGATAGTCGGTGGCTGAGAGCTTCGGCAGGACTTTGATAAAGGCCGTCAGGTCCCAGATGGCTTCATCATCCATCCCACCTTTCGCCCAAGCCGGCATCCCGGACCCCTTGATGCCATGTTTGATAATCCAGAATCGGCGGGCATCTGCCACAGGTTCCTCGATTGCAGGGGCTGCCAGCGACAGGTTTGGCGGACTTGGATACAGGCCCTTGCGTATCTCGCTATCCTCGACACCAGGTGACAAGTGGCAACCAACACACATAGCCTCGTAATTTCCTGCGCCGCGGCGAATGCGCTCTTCGGATGCCAAGTCGGTAGGCGGGACGACCACCTTGGCTTGCTTGGCTATGGACTGTTCGCGTGCCCAGCCAATGAACTTGGTAACACCGGTGGAGTGCGGTGAGTCGGCAGCAAAGTCAATGCTGCCACTCTGTATGAGGCCATAGCCTGCGATAGCCCCGAGACTAATTACAGACGCAGCACCTAAAAGAAATTGCTTCATGGACTTCCCCTATTTTCAACATGCACCATTTTGGGGAAGTCGACCTAACCAGATACTGACCGACAAATTACATTTTCGTTATCTAGGTGGCTAAACAGCCGCCTCAGCGCAAAATGAGCAGTAACACAGGCATCACAGGGAGTAGTTCGATGAGGATATTAGTCGTCGAAGACGAGCCGAAAACAGGCGATTATCTTAAGCAAGGGCTATCAGAAGCCGGCTTTATGGTCGACCTAGCCAGAGATGGCTTGGATGGGCTTCACCTTGCACTGACCGAGGCATACGACTTGGCGGTGCTGGATGTCATGTTGCCGGGTATCGATGGCTGGCAGGTATTGCAGGGCATCCGCCGGGCCGGTAAAGAAATGCCCGTACTGTTTTTGACGGCCCGTGATTCGGTTGAAGACCGGGTGAAGGGGCTGGAACTGGGGGCTGATGACTACTTGGTGAAACCATTTGCGTTTTCCGAGTTACTGGCACGCGTCAGAACCCTGTTACGGCGTGGGGGTAAGGCAAAAGAATCCGACGTCCTCAAGGCTGGCGACCTAGAACTCGACTTGATGCGCCGTCGTGTTAGCCGTTCAGGCAAGAAAATCGACCTGACTTCAAAAGAGTTTTCACTGCTTGAGTTGTTACTTCGTCGCCAAGGAGAGGTACTACCACGCTCGCTGATTGCCTCCCAGGTTTGGGATATGAATTTCGATAGCGACACCAACGTCATTGAGGTTGCCATTCGCCGCCTCCGTGCCAAGGTCGATGACGGGTTCGAACAAAAGCTCATTCATACCGCCCGCGGCATGGGGTACGTTCTGGAAGCCGAATAATGAAGTGGGTGGCAGGCAACTCTCTTACAACCCGGTTAACGCTGCTGTTCGCGGTCGTCTCGACGTCGGTCCTGCTGCTGCTTGGCCTGGTCATCGGTTCGCTGGTCGAGCGTCATTTCGAGGACATGGACCTTGAGCTTCTTGAGGGCAAGCTGGAGCTTATTCAGCATGCCCTCGCAGCGACTCGCAGCCCAAATGACTTGGAAACCATCCCCGCCCAACTGGATGCTGCTTTGATTGGTCATCATGGCTTGGCTGTCGGCGTATGGAATGAGGCAGGAAAGCCACTCTATCTATCCGAAGGTGCTTCCTTTCCGGAGGTAAAGCAGGCTCAAGTCCCGGCTGCACAATTCCCTCGTACCTGGATAGGGTCCGACCAACATCTTTATCGAGGGATAGTTGGAACGGCGCCAACAGGCATTCCAGGTGGTATCCCAACTACCGTTGCCCTATCGACTGATTTGACGCATCACGAGCACTTTATGCAGTCATTCAGGCTGACGATGTGGACCGTCGTCGCACTGGCTGCCACGCTGTCAGGACTCTTGGGAGGATTAGCAGCACGTCGCGGCCTTGCGCCATTGCATGACATTGTTCGTCATGCTGCGGATATTACGGCGGAGAAGTTGGACCAGCGACTAGAGGAAGGCAATATCCCTCTTGAGCTTGCCGAAGTCGTCCGGACGCTTAACAGCATGCTGGCCAGGCTGGAGGGCTCCTTTCGACGTCTCTCAGATTTTTCATCCGACCTTGCCCATGAACTGCGTACCCCGGTCAGTAACTTGCTGACCCAAACTCAGGTCACGCTATCCAAGGCCCGAACACTGGAAGAGTACCAGGACGTGTTGGCGTCAAATGCTGAGGAGTTTGAGCGGCTATCGAGAACCATTGCTGATATGTTGTTCCTTGCGAAGGCCGACAACAATCTGCTGATTCCGCTCCGCGAAGAAGTGGACCTAGGGGCCGAAGTTTCCAGTCTGTTGGAGTTCTACGAGGCTTACGCAGACGAGAAGGAATTGCGGCTCTCGTGTTCAGGAGAGGCATCCATTGCAGGTGACCGGTTAATGCTACGCCGTGCCATAGGCAATCTACTCTCCAATGCCGTCCGCCACACCCCACAACTCGGCCGTATCTCTATCGAACTCAAGGACAGTCCAGAGGGCGAAACCGTTATTTCCGTAGAGAACACAGGAGAAACTATCGCGCCAGAACATCTCCCGAGGTTGTTTGACCGATTCTACCGAGCAGATGCTTCACGCCAACACTACGGAGAAGGCTCTGGCCTTGGATTGGCTATTACTCGCTCGATTGTCCAGGCACATGGCGGAGAGGTCTCGGTGGTGTCCGAGAGAGGCTTAACCAAGTTTTCCATGCGCTTTCCACGTTGAGTGGCAGGTAACGACAAAAAATAATCCATCTTCTATTCTTGAAGGCCGGTTTACTCCTGATTTCAGACGTTCCCACTGCCACCAATGAGTGACAGCAAAGGGTCGATTTGAGCCCGTCAAGCTGGATGCGATTCGCTGGGCAACAGAATGCGAT
>CALKWP010000019.1 GCA_938004075.1 uncultured Methanomassiliicoccales archaeon | reverse complement strand
TTTGGATTTCGTCACCGACAAATACCTGCCGGAAAAACTGACAGAACTCGGAGTGTTATGATGAGTGCAAATTTGATTTTCGAGCAGGAGAGGGCGAATTTCTTGTTTGCTGAATATTTTTCTTTAGAGCCCGAACCAGCGGAGAAAATCACAAAGAAAAATACTCAGGCTGAGCAGCAGGCGCTGGCCAAGTATGGTTTGGATTTCGTCACCGACAAATACCTGCCGGAAAAACTGACAGAACTCGGAGTGCTGCCATAGGAGCGGAGAGAATGAGCGAACTGAAACTGAGGCGCAGGAATCGCCTGAGGCGCAAGGAAGTTGAGAGCCTTGCGGCCGAATTGAAAGAGACACTGGGAGTGGAGACATTCCAGCCGACCGACGCTGTCGAGACAGGGGAAGCCGGCGGCAAAGAATTGTTCGTTTATCAGAGCAAGCCGGTTGGCATATTCATCGAGCAGAAAGCGTTCCTCACCGTGCATGGCCTTCTGCAGTTCAACGCAACCAGAAGGTACGTTACAGTGGATATGGGCGCGGTCAAGTTCCTGGCCAATGGCGCGGATGTCATGGCGCCAGGGGTTGTCGAGGCGGACCCGAGCATCAAGGTGGGAGATGCGGTCTGGGTGAGGGACCAGAACAACAAGCGCCCGCTTCTTGTCGGGGTCGCATTGATGGATGGCTCGAAAATGGTCGCCGGGAAAGACGGTAAAGCAATCAAAACGGTGCATTACGTTGGCGACAAGATATGGAATCTCCCAGTTTAAGCGATAATTAGCTCTTTCAACCCAGTCTTCGGGTTGAGTTTCCGGCCCAGCTTCACGTCCACCTTCTTGATGAGAATCTCGTTTAGCACGCAGACCTTTGCGGAGAACAGATGCCCGCCGACAATCTGATGATGCTCATTGGCAAGGCCGCAGTGCAGGTGTATCACCGTCTCGCCCATCGTGGATATGCTGCCCTGAAGGGATATCATCTCATGGGGCTTTTCCAGAACCTTTTTCTCATAACAAGTGCCTGTGAAATAGCCTATCTCGGCATCCTTCAGCATGCCGATTCCCATGGTTATCATAGCTGAGCCGACTGAAAATTCCTTGATTGCCCGGCGAAGGCATTCCATCAGGTCATCCCCGTCGTCCAGCTTCAGTATGATGAAGCCATCGCCGGTCTCCTTGCCCTGCAACTCATCTCCTCCTCTTGAGGGAGAACTCGTACCGGGATGGCAGCCGCAGGTTATTGCTCTCTGTCCAGTACTCGCATTTGCTGCACCTGTATCCTGTTGTGATGGTGTCGCCGTAAACAGTCATGTTCCTGTGTCTGGTGAGCTCGTTGCCGCACACAGGGCAGCCGTTCATCTTCCCGGCTCTCCCAGTTGCCCTGGTATGTACCTTGAGAGTGGCGACTCCCGAAATAATTGCCAGGCGCCTGACCCTGGATTCTCCCACATGATTGCTGCCCCCGCCGAAGTTTAGCTCCTGCTCCACCTTCTCCCGGAGGTCCCTCTGCGAGCGAATCACCTTGTAGCGGGCCAGGACATTCCTGATGGCCAGGACGACGTCGCCGTCCTTCGGGATGCTGTACATGTTGGGTGAAAGGGCGTTTGAATATATAACATTTCTATGGTCTCATGGTTCTCGAAGCCGGACATCCCTCAACAAATTGGCCAAAACATCAGGCCGGTCCGTGATGATGCCATCCGCGCCCATCTCGATGCACTTTCTCATCCTCCGGGGGCTGTTGACCGTCCAGACAAATGCTTTCAGACCGCTTTCATGGGCCTGCATTACCAGTTTCCTGGATGTGATGCGATAACCTATGTGAATGGCTTCAGCGTAGAGGCTTGATGTGATTCTGATGGAATCCTGCTTTCTGTCCTCCGAAATGAAGGCCACTCTTGCGTCCGGATAGCGCAATTTCAGGTCCACCAGCCACGGGCCGTTGAACGAGGAGAACACAACATCCTTCCAGAGCTTCAAGTCCTTTACAGCTTTCCCGGCTGCAGCCGCCGAGAAGTGGTCTTTGAGTTCCAGGATGAAAGTGCATCGGCCTCTAAGGGATTCGAGTACCTCGCTGAGAATCGGCACGGTCTGGCCATTCCTCAATCTGAGGGAGGCAATGAATTTCATATCTGAATCCGGGACTTTCCCGACTCCATCGGTGGTCCTGTCCAGAGTCTCGTCATGCATCAGGATGGCATGCCCATCGAAAGTCGTGCGGACGTCCATCTCAATCGTCCTGGCACCAAGTTCAATCGCCTTTTCGAATGATGCAATGGAGTTCTCGGGCTCGTGCGAGGAAGCGCCCCTGTGGGCAACGATTGCAATGTCCTTCATTATGGCTGAATCGCGCTCGGGCTATTAAGGATTATGCGGCACGAACCGCATACTTGCGGGCTCTGGAATCAGGGGATTGCTATCACAGGTAGAACGATGTTCCGGTGAACTCCTCTTCAGGGTGCATCGAGTTTCCGCCGGAAGCGGCATCCGCAACCGCTTTCGGGTAAGCAACATCGTAAGCCTGGGTCATGTCCGTATTGCCGCGCTCCTGCACAGAATAGACAAGGAACCAGTAGACCCACATGCCATGCTCGTGCTTCGGCGCATCAAGCCCGTACTCCAGCTGCCCGGCAGTCTGGCTGACATATCGGCCGGAACCGGCGACGCTGTCCATTCCGCCGCTGTGGCAGGAATCGAAGAAGAAGAATATGTGCTGGCTGTCGAAGTTGGCGAACTCGGTTCCGAGGTCGGAATTCCAGATGATGCCATTCACACCTTCGTCCAGATTCCATGCGCAGATGTAAGATTCCCTGCTGCGGTCAGAATAGCCGCCATGGCCTGAGAACACGAATGCCACATAATCTCCAGCGTCCTCCTGGGCCTCGAGCCAATTTATTCCGTCAATGATGCTTGATCTTGATGCCTGGCCATCTATCAATGTGCGCACAGTGTAACCCTGGGATTGCAGATAGGAGGTCCATGAGTCGGCATCCTCATCGCAGTAATTCAGGTCATTGTCATCACCCTGGTAGTCTGATATGCCTATGACGAGCGCGTACTTGTCCGGCATTGAGCTGGCTGCCTGGACGGTGATTGTTGCTGTGTCCGTGTCAGTGCTGGTGCCGTCCGATACTGTGAGGGTGACCGTGTAGGTGCCAATCGTGGAATATGAATGGGTGGTAACCGAACCCGCACCCGTTGTGCTGTCCCCGAAGTCCCAGGCGTAGCTGGTGATTGTCCCGGCCGACCCGGTTGCATCAAAAGTCACGCTCTGGCCAGTCCCAACAGTCCTGTCGAATCCGGCATTGGCGCTAAGCGTTGAACCTGCGCCCAGTGTCACCTTGAGAGTGTATGTGCCGTATCCGGAATATGCGAACGGGTTGATGTAGAATCTGCCATTGCTGTCGCTGGTCGGGGTGATGTATACTACGGTCTCGTCGGAGCCCAGCTCTTCGGAATAGGCAACTATCTGGGGGCCGTTGTTCCAGATGTAAAGGTCAAAGTCAGCGCTGTTCGGGCCGGTGAGGACCACGGTCATGGTCTGGCCCAGGGGAACATCAATCGAATAGTAATCATCCGTGTCTGTGTATTGGTTGATTGAACCGCTGATTGTTGTGCCGGCAGAAATTGTTTGGGAAGTGCCCGGGCTGTTGTTGCTGTCTCCCGCTGATACCTGTATGATATCCACAGATATCGAGTAAAGGCCCATGCCGTCGTATGCCCATACATTGACATAGTAATAGCCAGAAGAAGTCACGTAATAGTTTAGCTCCTCATTGCCGTAAGCCGCCTCGGAAACATCCAGGATGTCACCATTGGCATCGTATATGTATAGATCCAGATCGGTATTTGGCTGGGGCGGGAACTCCAGGAATGCGTGAAGTATATTTCCCGAATTTACATATATTTCATAGTAATCGTCAGCATCGTAATACTCATTGATGGCGTCTGTTATCGAATCGCCGCTGCTGATTGGATACGCTTCGGATATGGAATTGTCGCCGTCATCGAGGCTGACGGTGCCCGTTATCTCCACATCCAACGTATATGCGCCGCTGCCCATGTATGAATAAACGTCAAGGATGTAAAATTCCGATTCCCAGGCAACAAAAGATATTGTTTCGATGCTGGAATCGGTGGCGCTACCGGTGATTATGTACTCATCCCAGAACAGCACATTCTCATAAATGTAAATATCAAAATCTGCTATGCCTGGACCATTCAATGTCGCATTAAGAACCTCTCCCGGCGCGAGTTTGATTTTGTAGAGGTCGTCCATATTGGAGCCTGCTATGTTCCCGGACACGGTATCGCCATCGAATATCTCGACAGCGTCGTTGAACGGATTTGTGACTGCCAGGAAAAGTATCGCGGCAGCGACAGCGGCGATGATTATCACAATGACCACTGCAATGACCAGAAGCATCTTTCCATGACCGGACTTCGGCGGTGCGGGCGGCATCGGCGCATAGACCGGTTGAGGGGCGTATGGATCCTGAGGGTACTGGGGCGGAGGCGTGTAGGCTGGCGGCTGGGCCTGGTAGTTCTGAGCAGGATACTGCTGAACCGGCGGCGGCTGATAATAAACGGGGGGTTGCTGGACTCCGCCGTACGGTTGCTGCGCCCCGTAATTGTTCTGGGGCGCCATCGTTCCGCATCTCGGGCACGCATAACCATCATAGAAGGTGCCGCAACTGGTGCAGGTGTGCATTTGACAATCTCCTTTCTGACAGGATGATAATTCCTTTTCATATTTCTAATTATTGACAGAATTATCATTACTGGTTCATATTTCGCAACAACTCCAGGATGAAGCAATCCTCTGAATGCGGACCTCGATTCCCGAAATGAGTCTGTGCCCACAAAGTGGTCACCAAATGACAGTTTGGTTATACCAAATGACCACATTATTAGTGTTTGGTGATAGAAAATGAAACCAATATTCGGATGGAAGCCAAGAAAAAGGAATGCGGACCGAAGCGTCGGCGCGGTCCAGGTGCTGAGCCCCGCCACCGAGCTGTTCAGCCAGGTGAGCAGGGTTCACGCCGGAATAGCCTGAAGAGGTGATGCGATTGAATGACCTGGAATACCACAGAGGCACCCCGTTGTACTACGGGGACCTGTACCTCGAGCTGCGGATGATAGAGGAGCGCGGCTTGAGGCTCAGGGAAGCCAGAAGGAAGAGGCTGGCAGCGATATTCCACATCGGCAGCAGGAGGCCGAGCATAGGGGCGGCCAGAACAGCGTGAGGCCGCTCCAAATTTATTTATTGGAGGAAAAACAATGTTCATCGTGATATACGAGATATTCATAAAGAGGGATGGCGCCGAGGACGAGCGGCCGCTGGCTATGTTCAGGAGCCCTGATGAAGCAAGGGTGTTCCTGGGCATGCTGACGCAGAGCGGCAGGCGCGCGTTCGCCAGAACTGTGTGAGCGGTCAAAATTAAAATAGCCATGCGGCATTAGCCATGCCGTGAATATTGAGATAAGGAAGATCGACCCGGAACACCTGGCAGGCAGGGTGTGTGTTTTTCAGTATGAGTCGCCAGGCCATTACAGAGTCAAAATCACGGAAAAAGAGGACGGCTGGACCATAGACCTGACCAGGGAGAATTTCCCGGAGACATTCCATAAGAGGGAATTTGAGAAGATTGTGACGGATTACAAGGGAAAATCCGAGATTCATTTTGCGTACGTTGATGAGAAGGAAGCAGGATTTATCCAGTTCGAATTCCAGGAATGGAACCAGAGCGCCAGGGTCTGGGATATTGATGTCCTGCCCGAGTTCCGCAGGATGGGCGTGGGAAAGGCGCTCATGGAACTCTGCATATCCCGCTCGAAGGAGCTGGGCGCCCGCAGAATCATCCTGGAGACGCAGACCAGCAACCTCAAGGCCATCGCGTTCTACAGGAAGATGGGATTTGAGCTGGCAGGGTTCGATGCCTCATGCTATTTCAATGACGACATCGCCAGGAACGAGGTCAGGCTAGAGATGGCGCGGTACCTGGATTAGCCTTCCTTGGGCTCCCCGGGCTGCGGCTCAGCAGTTGGCTCCGGCTCGGGAGCATCCTCAGGTCTTTTGCCGCCCGGCCTCCTCACCGCCAGCACCAATGCCACAGCGCCCATCGCCACGGCCGCGATAACGGCGGCCCAGGCCCAGAGGGGCGTCTCGGCCTGAACCGCGGCTGTGCCGTTGTTCCAGACGGTGGTGTTGAGGTACTCGGGGACCGTGGTGTTATGGTATTCCGGGATTGTCTGGTTGTTCCAAACGGTAGTGTTGAGATATTCCGGGACGGTCTGATTGTTCCAGACAGTATTGTTGTGGTATTCGGGAATCGTCAGGTTATTCCACACAGTCGCGTTGTTCCATACCGTCGTCACCAGGAAATCCGGGTCCATGAAGTCGGCGATGCCGTCGCCGTCCGCGTCAGCCGGCTCCGAGGCTGGGTCCAGCGGGTCGGTCCCGCCGAGGTTCTCGACGTAATCACCCCACCCGTCGCCATCGTCGTCATCGTCCAGGTAGTTTGGCGTGCCGTCGCCGTCCGTGTCGGCGTGCACCGTGAGGGTGAAGGTCGTCCAGTCCGAGCCGCCGTGGCCGTCACTGACGCTGACGTTCACCGTGAAAATGCCTGGCTGCGGCGTTCCGCTCAGAACTCCGGTTACAGGGTCGATCCCGAGCCAGGAGGCGCTCGTGGTGCGGGACCAAAACAGCGCATCGGACGCGTCAACGTCTATCGCGCCGTAATCCACTGAGTATGCTGCCCCCTCGATGACCTCGACGATGTTGGGCGTTGTTATCGAAGGCGCGTCGTTGGCGCCGGTGACATTGACTGTCACCGTGCCTGCCGCCATCGCGCCGTACGGATCCAAGACCGTGTAAGTGAACGAGTCCAGCAGCCATTCGCCTACTGCCAGCGCCTGCATCGCCGCGGACGGCCTCGGGTCGTACGAGTACGAGCCGTCTGCGTTTATTACGATGGTTGCGCCCTTCGCGTTCGTGAATGCGCTCGGAACGGCCGAGACGATGTCCCCGTCGCTGTCGATGTCGTTGGCCAGCAAGCCCGCCGCCGGAACGGAGAGGAGCGCGTCCTCCCCTATGGCTGCGGAATCCCCGGCGGTAACCGGGGCATAGTTGAGGCCGGTGACGGTGATGAATACGGTGGCTGTGTCTGTCTCGTCCTTGCTGTCGACTACTCCATAGGTGAAGGAATCGACCAGCGTCTCGCCCGGGCCCAGCGCGAGTATCGCGGCCGAGCCTGTCGGGTCGTACGTGAAGGAACCGTCTGCGAATATGGTGATGTCGGCTCCAAAGGCGCTCGTGGTCGTTTCGTCCGCAACCTCCAGGACGTCCCGCAGGTCGGCGGCCCATGCATGCAGGTCTGGGTCGTCGTCGTTCGCCAGTACGCCGGGCGCGGCGACGTTCAGGATTGTTCTCTCGCTTGCGGAGTAGTGGTCGTCGGAACTGGTTGGAGCGTCGTTTCTGTAATCCCATCTGAAGAACGGGTATGTGAAGGTGTCCTTGATTGCCCAGACGCTCGCAAAGTTCCAGCCCACCAAGAATGTGGAAAAGGCCATCATCTCGGAAGTGGATTTGCCTGAAGCCCCTGTCAAAGTCCCGCCCCCGATTCCCGTCACAGTTCCAGACGTTTCGACGTCCCAGAAGCAGTCGGTTATTGTGCCACCGGAATTGTTTCCGGCGAACCCACCGACCTGGTCGGAGCCGCTGGCGGTTCCGATGGAATAGGAGCAGGAGATTGTTTGATAGTTGATTCCTACGAATCCGCCTACAATAGAAGAACCATTCACAGGTCCCGTGGCATATGAATCTTCTATACCTCCTTCATTAATTCCTACGAATCCCCCCACAGTATTTTGTCCGCTAACCTTCCCCGTAGCATAGCAGCTTGAAATCTTGCCGCCAATCCCAGCAAATCCTCCCACAAATTCAATCCCGCTCACGCTTCCCGTTGCGTAGCAGTTTGTTGTTATACCAGTACAGTATCCTGCAAATCCGCCAGTAGACCCGGTCCCGCCGCTCACGTTTCCCGTGGCATAGCAGTTTGATATCGTGCTGGTACACTCTCCAATGAATCCACCGACGTATTCACCAATCACCACACCGGTGGCGTGTGAGTTTTTGAATGAATTATGGTTATCAGTACCGCCAACAAGGCCCCCTACCATCCATGTGCCTCTGATATTCCCTGAGGCACTGCACCCGTCGAATAAGGTCCCTGCCGGTCCCCCTAGCACGGTTCCAGCAAGCCCTCCAACGCGGTCTCCATCCATATCGACGGTAACGTCTGCGCTGCAATGCAATATGTCTGCCTCGACAACCCACCCGAAAAGTCCCCCTCCGTCGTGTATTCCTGTCATTGTGCCAGAAGCATGGCAATTCGAGACGGTGACTCGGTTACCCGGAACAGAATCCACCCATGACGCCAGCACACCGCCATAATTCTGACCTGTGATGTTGGCGTCAACCATACGCACATTTCTGATGGTAGCGTTTCCTCTGACATATGCGAAGAGCCCTTTCATAGCAACAGTTCCGTGTTGGTTGAAATCCGTGATTGTGAAATTCTGGCCATCGAAATTGCCGGTGAATCTGTCGGTGGTCGGACCGATTGCAATAAACCCGCTTCCACCGTTCCAGTTCACCGTGGCCGAGGCGTCGATGTCATTCCCCAGCGTATAGTTCGCCGCCACGTTCATGCTCATGTTCTGAAGCTCCCAGACGTTGGTGATGATGAAGGGGTTGGCGGCCGTGCCATCGCCCCCTGCGAACAACTGCCATCTGAGGAGCGGGTAGGTGACGCCCTCCTTGATAGCCCAAACGGTGGTAAAGTTCCAGCCCGTGAATGTTGCCTGGGCTTTCATCTCCGCGTCCGTTTTGCCTGTTCCGGCTGCGCTGGTAACCTGATTGGAGGATGGGACGTCCCAGAAGCAGTCTGTGACTGTGCCAAAGCTGTATCCCATGAGGCCGCCAAATTCTGAGACCAGGCCGGTCACGAGCCCAGTCGAGTAACAGTTGGTCACTATGGAAGTGCCGGAATTTAATCCTATGAATCCGCCGAGATAGCCCCAACCGTATGCGCTTCCGAGGGCATATGAATTTGACACCAAACTGTTAAAGATATTCCCCACCAGTCCGCCGATGTACCACTCTCCGTTCACATTGCTCCTGGAGTATGCGTGTGTAATCGAGCCAGTGTGGAGCTCTCCGACGAGTCCGCCGAGATAATATATACCTTTAACGGTTCCGGAGGAGTAAGAGTTGGATACTGTGCTGCTTACGCATCTTCCGATGAGCCCACCGACATAAACGTGCGTTCCAGTTATTGAACCTTTGACAAAGCAATTGGTCATCGTGCCGCTGTCCATGCGGCCAACCAACCCGCCGACATTGTAGTCCCCTGTTATGTTGTTGCCTGAAAGTCCCACATACTTCACCATTGCACCCAAGCCCGTGTATCCGAATAGTCCAACATAGTATGTGCTGGGTCTGTTGATATACAGCCCTGTGATTGTGTAGTTATTGCCGTCGAAGCTGCCGTTGAATCTGTATGTGTTGTTGCCGACCGGCGCGAACCCCGCGCCCGCGTTCCACGTCTGTGTGATGCTCGCGTCTATGTCGTTGGCAAGGGTGTAGTCCCCCGTCAGGTCCAGGCTCATGTTCTGTAGTTCCCAGACGTTCGTTATGACGTAGCTTGCGTTGGTTTTATCCGGCACATCCGCTGCTTCCGCCCCGTTCCCCGTCATCGCCACTGCGCCGCTGAATATCAGCATGGCGCACAAGATGATTGCGAATAATTTTTTCATTCTCTCACCTAGGTTCTGCCCATTGACAATCAATCTAGGAGAGTATAAGTGTTTCGGGGATTCATTGGTTCTGAAATGTAAATTGGCGAACTTACTCAGATTCGCCGTTCCCGTTCTCCTCTTTCAGCCCGGCGAACTCCGCGTCCGAGAGTTTCTTCTTTTCAGCGGGAGCGACAGAGCCGCCTTCGGCTTCAGCGGCCTCCAGCACCTCTTCCTCCTCCTCGGACTTCATGACCTTGGCCACGGTTATTACCTTGTCGTCCTCGCGGATGCGCATGATGCGGACGCCCTGGGTGGCACGGCCTATCTCGCGGATGTCGGATATGGGCATGCGGATGACCATTCCGGATTCCGATGTCACGATCAGCTCGTAATCATCCTCCACCTTGCGGACTGCGACCACTTTACCGTTCCTGTCGCTGGTGCGGATGGTCATGACGCCTTTCGCGCCGCGCTTTGTCTTGCGGTAATCGCCGACAGGGGTGCGCTTTCCGTAGCCATTCTCAGTTATGGTCAACAGCGAATCCTCATCGCAACCGATTATCTCCATCGAGACGACCAGGTCGCCCTTGCGGAGGGTCATTCCCTTGACACCGATGGAATGCCTGCTCACCGAACGCACGTCCGTTTCGTTGAAGCGTACCGCCTGGCCATTGGCGGATGCCATTATGACCTGCTTGGTGCCGTCTGTGAGCGCGACGCGAACGAGTTCGTCGCCGTCGCGCAATTTCACTGCCCAGATGCCTGTGACTCGGGGATTGCTGTATGCCGAAAGTTTTGTCTTCTTGATTATGCCTTTCTTGGTCGCGAACATCAGCCAGTGGCCGTCATCGAACGTCCGTATGGGCATTGCGGTGGTGACCTTCTCGCCCTCTTCCAGCCTTGGCAGGAGGTTGATTATGGCCTTGCCCTTGGCATGGCGGCCGCCGACAGGTATGCGGTATGCCTTGAGCCAGAATACCCGGCCCTTGCTGGTGAAGAACATCACGTAATCGTGGGTTGAGGTGACGAACATCTTCGTGACGATATCTTCCTCTTTAGTCTCCATTCCCATGAGGCCCACGCCGCCGCGGCGCTGCTGCTTGTAGGTATCCACTGGCAGGCGTTTCACATAGCCAGTATGGGTGATGGTGATGACCACGTCCTCTTCCGGGATGAGGTCCTCGATGTCCATGTCATCGGCATTGACAACGATGTCCGTTTTCCTCGCGTCGCCGTACCTCTCTCTCAGTTCTGCGAGCTCTTCCTTGATGATCTTCAGGACACGCTCTGGTTTGGCCAGAATGTCGGTGAGGTCGGTTATCACATTAATGAGCATCGAATACTCGTCCTTGATGCCCTGGCGCTCCATGTTGGTGAGCTTGCTCAACCGCATCTCCAGTATCGCCTTGGCCTGTTCATCGGATAGAAGGAATGTGTGAGTGAGGCCCTCCCTGGCTTCGTCCGGGCTCTTGGCCTTGCGTATCAGGTTTATGACATCGTCAATGTTCTCCAGCGCCTTGAGAAGGCCTTCCAGGATGTGGGCCCTGGCTTTTGCCTTGCTCAGGTCGAATGCCGTCCGCCTGGTGACTATCTCTTTGCGGTGCTCGATGAAATATACCATGAGTTCCTTGAGGTTGAGAACTTTCGGCTCATTGTTGACCAGAACAAGGTTGATTATGCCGAACGTGTCCTGCATCTGGGTGTGCTTGAAGAGCTGGTTGAGGACGATTTCCTCCATTGCGCCTTTCTTGAGCTCGATGACGATGCGCATGCCAGTGCGGTCGGATTCATCCCTGAGGTCGGTTATGCCCTCTATCTTCTTGTTCTTGACGAGTTCCGCGATGTTCTCTATCAACTTGGATTTGTTGACCTGGTATGGGATTTCCGTGACGATGATTCTTGTGCGGCCGTTGTGCTCCTCGATGTTCGTTTTCGCCCGGACCCTGATGCGACCCCTTCCGGTGTTGTAGGCTTCCATTATTCCGGCGATTCCGTATATCGTGCCTCCGGTGGGGAAGTCTGGAGCCTTGACGAATTCCATCAGGTCGGAAATCTCGGCATCCGGGTGGTCTATGAGATGCATTATCCCGTCAGAGACCTCAGTCAAGTTATGCGGGGGCATGTTGGTGGCCATTCCCACGGCAATTCCCGCGGTTCCGTTAATCAGCAGATTGGGAAGCTTGCTGGGCAGGACAGTCGGTTCCTTGAAGCTGCCATCAAAATTGTCAACGAATTCCACGGTGTCCTTATCGATGTCGGCCAGCATTTCCTCAGCCGTGCGCATCATGCGGCATTCGGTGTATCTCATTGCTGCTGCACTGTCACCGTCCACGCTACCGAAATTACCCTGGCCATCCACTAAAGTGTAACGGAGGGAGAACGGCTGCGCCATCCTCACCAATGCGCCGTAAAGCGCCTGGTCGCCGTGGGGGTGGTACTTACCCAGGACGTCACCGACCACTCTCACCGACTTCTTGTATGGGCGGTTGTAGCCGACGCCCAGCTCGTTCATGCCATGTAGGATTCTTCTGTGAACCGGTTTCAGGCCATCGCGCACATCGGGAAGCGCCCTGGACACGATGACGCTCATGGCGTAATCGATGTAGCATTTCTTCATTTCCTGCTCGATCGGCTTTGGGACGACCCTCAGGCCCTTTGTATCTTCATTTATCTCGGGTTCTTTTGTCATCTTAAGCACCTCACACATCCAGATTCACGACTTCTTTGGCATGGGTGGTGATGAAGTCCCTTCTCGGCTCCACCGCGTCGCCCATCAGTATCGTGAACAGCTCGTCCGCAAGCATGGCATCCCCGATAGTCACCTGTAACAGAACCCGATTATCCGGGTCCATCGTGGTGTCCCACAGTTGATGGTCGTTCATCTCTCCAAGGCCCTTGTACCTCTGCACGCCCCAGCCTTCCCCGAGTTCCTTCACCAGGGCATTTTTCTCGTTGTCTGTGAAGACCCAGTGCTCCTGCTTTCCCTTGAAGACGCGGTAGAGCGGCGGCTGGGCGATGTAAACATATCCCGCTTCGATGAGCGGCTTCATGTATCTGTAGAGGAAAGTGAGAAGCAGCGTCCTGATGTGGGCACCGTCGATATCCGCATCGGTCATCAGTATGAGCTTGTGGTACCTGGCCTTCTCAAGGTTGAATTCCTCGCCGATGTTAGTTCCGAAAGCGGTTATCAGCGTGCGAATCTCGTTGTTCCTGAGTATCTTGTCCAGACGCGCCTTCTCGACGTTCAGGATCTTTCCCCTGAGCGGAAGTATCGCCTGGAATTCCCTGTTGCGGCCCTGCTTTGCGGAACCGCCTGCGGAATCACCTTCCACGATGTAAAGTTCGGACTTCGATGGGTCCTTCTCAGAGCAATCAGCAAGCTTGCCAGGCAGGCCACCGCCCTCCAGGAATCCCTTCCTGCGGGTGAGTTCGCGCGCCTTTCGCGCAGCTTCCCTTGCCTGGGCTGCCAGTATGGACTTCTGGATGCATGCCTCCGCGACTCTCGGGTTCTCCTCCATGAATTCAGCAAGCTTCTCATTCACAAGAGTCTCAACAATGCCCTTTATGTCGCTGTTGCCGAGCTTTGTCTTGGTCTGCCCCTCGAATTGCGGCTCGGAAAGCTTAACGCTCAGAATGGCCGTAAGGCCCTCTCTGACGTCCTCTCCGCCAAGTGTCATGCTCTTGTCGGTGAGGAAGTTATTCTTTTTGGCGTAATCGTTGAGCGTCCTGGTGAGAGCGGACTTGAAGCCGCTGAGATGGGTTCCGCCTTCTATCGTGTTGATGTTGTTGGCATAGGAATGAATGAACTCGCGGTAGCTGTCCGTGTATTGCATCGCAATCTCGAGCTGGGTATCGCCCTTGTTGCCGCAGAAGTATATCGGCTCGGGGTGCATGGCAACCTTGGCTTTGTTGATGAATTTAACGTACTCGACTATGCCGCCCTCGAACTTGAAATTGTTCTTGGACTCTGGGTCGCCTTCCTTCTCGACCGTTATGCAGAGTCCGCTGTTCAGGAATGCGAGCTCCCTCATCCTGGTTAGGACAACATTGAAATCGAATTCAACCGTCTCGAATATCTCCTTGTCTGGCTTGAATGTGACTGTCGTGCCGCGGCGTTCCGTGCTGCCAGAGACTTTCATCTTGCCCTTGACATTGCCTCTCTCGAATCTCATCGAGTGGAATTTGCCATCGAGCTCCACAACGACCTCCAGCCATTCAGAGAGGGCATTGACCACTGAGACGCCGACACCGTGAAGGCCGCCGGAAACTTTGTAGCTCTTCCTGTCGAACTTTCCGCCGGCATGAAGTTTCGTCATGACGATTTCCAGGGCGGGTTTCTTGTACTTCGGGTGGGGGCCAACCGGGATGCCTCGGCCATTGTCCCGCACAGTAACGGTGCCGTCCAGGTTCACGGATACGTTTATCTCCGTGCAATATCCGGCCATGGCCTCGTCAATGCTGTTGTCCACGACCTCGTACACCAAATGGTGCAGGCCGTGCGTGTCCGTGCTGCCGATGTACATGCTGGGGCGCTTCCTAACTGCCTCCAGGCCTTCAAGGACCTGTATCTTCTCGGCATCGTACTTGTCATCCGCTGTCATTCAACTCACCAATCCAGGAAATCCGGTCCGCGGGCGTTAAAATCATGTTCCGGTTTCGCCCATCCTGCCAGTAAATCCACATTTATTAATTATACAGTTGTATAGCTATACTATATATTATAGCTATATATATGGGCTTCGGTGACAGGAACAGGGATTACGAAATCATTTAATATGGAATGAATTATCCTTGGCCCATCCAAGGTGTTGAAAATGGCAAGATTCGCAGAGGCCGATGCAAGACTGCTAGACAAGAAGATATGCATGAGTTGCTACGCTAAGAACGCCAAGAAGGCGACAAGATGCCGCAAGTGCGGATACGAGAACCTCAGGCCCAAGGCGAAAGAGTCCCGCAAGAAATAGATGGAAATAGAATCCTTCTATATCTTAGCTTATTCTAAACTGATTGGCATATTCCAATCAGCATGCCTCGCCTACGAGGGGGGTTTTTTGTTAGCAGCCACCTGACAAATGACCGATATAGTTCATGCTTTGAAAGCCTCGGGCGATTGTCACATATCCTATTCCGAGCCCGGGGAGGTGTTTTGATCGGCACTCAACCCGGCCCCATGGCTTGGGTACAATCCATCCACCCTGTTGTCCCAGGGTTCCATTTGGACTGCATATAAGCAGCCATGTCACTCAACCCGCCGCCCCACCAAATACATATATCCACCAAACCACCATCAAAACGTATTTTTAATGTATTTTTGATGTATTAATTCATAATTACATTCTTATAACAAAAATGGTTGCGATGATGATTATCATGATAATGGCAATCAGCAAATATATCCACCAGGACACGCTTCCATCCGACGGAGATTTCAGAACCTGAACCGGCACAACCGCCGAGTCCGTGTTCCCTGCCTCATCCGAAACCGTCAATGTGACATTGTACTGGCCGGGTTTCCAGAATCGGATGGACACGGTCTCGCCGTAAAGCGTCCACACGGTTCCATTCTGAATGTATGTCCAGGTGTAATTCACAATGCCCAGGTTGTCTGTGGAGCTGTAGCCATCGAGGTAGGCGGCATTACCTTGAGTGACGAACATATCTATCCCGGCATCCGCAACTGGCGGCTCGGTGTCAGTGACGTTGACCTGGAACAGGCATGAATCGGCATTCCCCCAGGCATCTTTCACAACCAGGGTTCCGGGGTAATGGCCGGGTATCCTGAATATGTATCCTGGCGCTTTACCGTAAATCTTGACATTCTTTCCATCGTATGTGAATGACCATGTGTAATTGGATATTGCGATGTTATCTGCGCTTTCTGCGCCGTTGAAATTCACAGTCTGTCCCATGTTTATGTCCATGTATGGCACGCAGACCGCTTTCGGGACGACATTGTCCCGGACCTGCCTTGAGATGGCATCTGTCGAATTGGCCGTGTTCTGCGTGTCGTATGCAGCGATGTAATAATTGAGGGTGGATGCATTGCCAGGAACTTCGAAAGTTGACTCATAATCAGGGCCTCCCGCAGGGTCCATGATTATGTACTGGGTCGGGGTGACGTTCATCGGAGCCGGCACCCGGAACCATAGATACAGTCTGACGTAGGAAACGCCCAGCGGAGCTGTGACGCTGGCCATCACAGTGAAATTGGCGCCGGTAACGGCAATTCCAGTGGTGGTGTCGATGATCTCCGGCTTAGTTACAGTCTGACCGGATGCCTGCAAAACAATCGGGAAGAGCAATGCCAATACCAGCATCAGAACGATAACGATTCTGCGGAGGCAGTAAGGCATGTTTCCAATAAGGCATTACCCCCACATAATCATTTCGCCCACGTCAAGTAATAACAACGTATTTATATCGTTTCAAGCTTCGCAATGAGCATGAGCTCGGGCAACAGCATCATAATTATTCGTTAGAGAATACAAAGCCCAGCTCGTGCTAGAACTTCTGGAGGTCTTTGCATGGGTAATGACAATGAAAAAAAATTCGCGGACGTGTCGTCCTGGGTCAATTTTTCCAAGATGGAAGAGGAAACGCTTGAAGTCTGGAACCGGAATGACATATTTGCGAAGCTGCGCCAACAGAATGCCGGCAAGACTCCTTTCGTGTTCCTGGAGGGGCCCCCGACAGCCAACGGGATGCCCCATGTTGGCCATGCGCTTGGCCGTTCCTTGAAAGACGTTTATCTCAGGCACAAAGCGATGTCCGGGTTCGATGTCATACCATGGAAGGGCGGCTGGGATTGCCATGGTCTTCCCGTGGAGATAGAAGTGGAGAAGGAGCTTGGCCTGAAATCCAAGAAAGAGATAGTCGAGTACGGCATAGACAAGTTCAACCTCAAGTGCCGGGACAGCGTCATGCGCTACGAGGACATATGGAAGAAGATGAGCCAGCGCCTAGGATTCTGGATTGACATGGATAACCCATACATAACAATGAAGACGCCGTACATCGAGAGCGTCTGGTGGTCGCTCAAGACCATGTATGAGAAGAAACTACTGGAGAAAGGCCATTACATCGTTCCTTACTGCCCGAGATGCGGGACGCCCCTGAGCAGCCATGAGGTCGCGCAGGGGTACAAGGACGTGAAGGAATTATCAGTCACGCTAAAATTCAAGCTTGCGGAATATGACGACAAGAAACTTGGCCAGAACGCATTCATACTGGCGTGGACAACGACGCCATGGACCCTGCCCGGAAACGTGGCTCTGGCAGTCGGAAAGGATATCGATTATGCCATAGTGGAGCAGAACGGCGAGCGCCTTATACTCGCTCTGGAGCTGGTCGAGAAGGTCATAGAGGGCGATCATGAGATGCTCGGGGTAATCAAAGGCGCTGAGCTGGTGGGGTGGAAATACCACCCGCTGTTCGATTTCATGGACCTCAGGGAACCTGGCAAGAAAGCCTACGAAGTAGTGGAAGCGGATTTCGTCACCACCGGGGAAGGCACTGGCGTGGTCCACACGGCCGTCATGTACGGCGAGGACGACTACAACCTGGGCATGAAGGCGGGATTGCCGGCAAGGCATACAGTAGACACAGAGGGAAAATTCAACGAGCTGGTCAGCCTTTGGCAGGGCAAATTCGTGAAGAAGCAGGGACTGGACGTGGAGATTGCCGTTCACCTGCATGATAACAACCGGCTTTACAAGAAAGCGAATTACCTTCACTCGTATCCATTCTGCTGGAGATGCGATTCGCCATTGCTTTACTACGGCCTGGATTCATGGTTTGTCAGGATGTCGCGGCTCAGGTCGGAACTGATGGCGAACAATGACAAGATAACCTGGAAGCCAGAGCATCTGAAAGAGGGGCGGTTCGGCAACTTCCTGGAAGAGGCGAAGGACTGGGCATTGAGCAGGAACAGGTTCTGGGGAACGCCGCTTCCGGTCTGGAACTGCAAGTGCGGCCATCAGATATGCGTGGGAAGCTTCGAGGAACTGGGCAAACTGTCCGGCGGGCTGCCTGCGGATTTCGAGCCGCACAGGCCATGGGTTGACAGCATAGACGTGAAATGCCCGAAGTGCCATGCAAGGATGGAACGAGAGCCATATGTCATTGACACATGGTACGATTCGGGCAGCGCGCCCTTCGCCCAGTTCCATTATCCGTTCGAGAATCAGGAAATGTTCAAGCGCGCCTTCCCCGCAGACTTCATAACGGAGGCGCTGGACCAGACCAGGGGATGGTTCTACACGCTTCTGGCTGTGAGCACCTGTGTCTTCGGTGAGACGCCCTACAAGAAGTGCCTTACCCAGGGTCTCATGCTGAACGAGGAAGGGGCCAAGATGAGCAAGTCAAAGGGAACCGCACTGGACCCATTCAAGATATACGAGCAATGGGGCGCGGACGCACTCAGGCTGGCGCTCTACTCGACGCCGTGCTGGGCTTCCAGCAAGTTCTCGGAGGCAACGCTCAAGGAAGCGAAGAGCAAGGTCATGACCACACTCTGGAACGTATACGTTTTCTTTGTCAACAACGCGAATCTGGACGGCTTCGACCCGAAGGACGCGGTTGACTCCGACGCGATGCTGGATCGCTGGATACTTTCCAGGCAGAACTCGCTCGCTGGTGAGGTCAACTCCGCAATGGAGGACCTGGAGGTTCACAGGGCTGTTCGAGCCATTTTCGAATTCGTGGATGACCTGAGCAACTGGTACCTGAGGCGTTCCAGGAGAAGATTCTGGTCCGATGGGGACGCGGCCGACAAGCTGGCAGCGAACTCCACGCTTTACAGGGTGCTCTGCCAGACCTCGGTTCTGATGGCGCCTTTCACACCTTACATGGCCGAGTCGCTTTACAGCAACCTCGCCATCGGGCACCTGCCAGACGCAAAAGAGAGCGTGCATCTTGATGATTTCCCGCAATATGACCCCGGGAAAACGGACGACGCATTGGAAAATGAGATGAGGCTGATAATGGACATGGCAGAAGCAGGCAGGAACGTTCGCCAGACCTCCGGGGTGAGGCTCCGCCAGCCGCTCCTCAGGGCATTCGCCGTGACAGATATGGAGCTGCCCCACAAAGAAGAGGCCATCCGGATACTTGAGGATGAGCTAAACGTGAAGGAGATGACCATCGACGTGCACCCGCCAGCCAGAGAACTGGCCAATGCAGAGGGAAAGGGTTTCAAGATATACATGGAAACGCGCATCACAAAAGAGCTGAAGCTCGAGGGCATATCCAGGGACATAGTGAGGCGCATCCAGAGCCTGAGGAAGGAGATGAACCTGAAATATGACCAGGAGGTCAGGATGGGCGTCGAGGGCGATCCCGAGGTCCTGGAAGCACTGGAGATGTTCAGGGATTACATCACCGGCGAGACGCTGGCATCCGATATCGTCTCAGGGCCCATTGAAGGCGGAAAGGCAGGCGAGTGGGAGATACTCGACATGAAATTGAAGGTCTGGCTGCTGTCGATTTGAACACCGGAGATATATGAAGTGCAACGCCGCTATACCATGCTAAGCCTTTTATGTCAATTGCACTATTTCCTATCTGGTGAAACAAAGCTTGAACTGCATCTCCTGCGGCAGTGGTTCCGAGGAAGACATTCTTTGCCCCAACTGCTCGTCCATCGAGAAATCCATGCCTGCTTACAATCTGCTGGGCAATTCATTGTTCACGGACCTGAGGCAATTCGGAACCGCAGCAATCGGGCTCGGCCCATCCAGATGGAATAAGCCATTTTTCGATGCCCTGCCTTCATTGACAGCAGAACTTGAGGTGATGCTGGACAGTTTGGCTGCCGGCCACGAGGCGCAGGCAATCGCTGCCAGATTCGATATGCTTCTTGTTAACGCCGGAATGCCCGAAACGATGGCGCTGGGAAACCTGGCTATGACGAGAGAATGCGCAATCGCATCAAATCTCATGATGCGGCTCGACAGGGAACTGCGGGTTGCCGGCGCTTCGATGTCGCCCAGAACCGAGAACTTCCTCGGAAACATGGCATGGCTGCGAAGCCCCTCCCTTTCTGGGATGAAGGTCGCGGCCTCAAAAGCGAGAGATGATGCCCGGAACAGGGATGGCGAAATCATTCTTGGCTACTACACAAGGGCTATCGAGGCAGAACCCGAAAACCATGCCGCATTGATGAACATGGCAACTCTGCTTCATGTGATTTCACGGCACCCAGATGCGATTGAGACCTGCAAGGCCATACTTGAAAGGAACCCCGAGGAAGCTCGGGCATGGAAGCTCATGGGCGAAGCGAATCTGGCGTTGAACAATCATGAGGAATCCATCAGATGCTTTGACAGTTCTCTGAAGCTCAATGGCAATGATAACCTTGCTTGGATGATGAAAGGTGATGCGCTGATGGGAATGAGTCGATTCCCCGAGGCGCTGGTCTGTTACGAGCGCTCATTGCAGCTTGAGCCGGACAACCCTGCGGCGCTAAATGGAAGAGGCGATGCCCTCACCAGGCTGGGAAGCATAGACAAGGCAGTGGAATCGTACGACATGGCAAAAGGCCTGCTGCCCAAACCGGTTTACATCCCGAGAAAATCCGCCATGGCCAATGCTGCCGCTCCGCTGGCGACCGCGCCTGAAGCAGTCAGGCCAGAACCCATGCCCACAGCTCCGGCCAAGACGGAAGATGTGCCTGAAATCCAGGCTCGGGAAATCATCGAAAACCCGGAGCCGGCGACACATGTTGAGATGCCAGCCAGACCCGAAATCGAGCGCGTTCCCGAGATTGTCGCTGCCAGGGAAGAACATCCCATTGAAAAGATAGCGAAGGAGCCATTCGAATTGAAGATGGAGGAAGAGCTGGAAGCGGTCCTGGATATCTCGGAACCTTATGACGAGATAGCCATCGAGAAGGAAGAGCCATTGCCGGAACCTGTGAAGGATGAGCCGAAATCCATTCCCGAGCCGCCAATCACCGAGAAGAAGCCAAGATCCCTGGCCGAGATGTTCATGGGCGGCCTCAACATTGAGCCTGAGAAGGATGAGGATGAAGAGGAAGAACCGGCGGAAGAAGAGTGGCCCTCCCTCCCGGATGAGATTGAGCTGCCGGACAACGGCAACGAGGATGACGAGCCGGTACTTGGCCCGCTGATGGGCATCCCGAACGGCAAGCCGAAGGTCCAGGTTGATGAATTGGCGCCCGAGGAGAAGGATGTGCTTGGAGAGATTGAGGAAATAGAGACAAGATTGATGCTGGACGCGGCACTGGAGCCGGGATTATCGCCTTCCGATGCAATCAGAAATCTGATTGAAAACAATGATTATGCCGAAGCCCTCAGGTGCTCGGATGCGATACTGGCTAGTGAGCCTGACAATGCGGAAGTCTTGGCGCTCAAAGGCGGCATACTCCTGCAGATGGACAGGGCCGATGATGCTCTTCAAATATTGGACAGAGCGGTAAAATCGGACCCGAAGAATGTCCTGGCTTGGATAAAACGGGGCGACCTGTTCTGCGAGATGGATGACTTCAGAAAAGCAGAGGAATCATATGACAACGCTCTGAAGCTTGAGACGGACAATCTGGAAGCCTGGCTCAGCAAGGGCGGATGTCAGCTCTCCACCGAAAACTATGACCAGGCAATTGTCTCCTTCAACGAGGTCATCGAGATGGACAGGACGAATGTTGATGCCTGGCTTGGGATCGGGGATGCGTTCCTCGGCCTTGACAGGGAGGATGACGCTTACAAGTGTTACGATAAAGTCACCGCGCTGGACCCGACTTCCCCCGAGGGATGGACACGACTCGGCGATGTGCTCATGCTCAAGGGCAGGTGGGGCGGGGCCATGCAGATGTACGAACGGGCAATCAAGTGCGACCCGGATGAGCCGGAAGCGTACCTGAAGAAGGCCAAGATAATGATGAACAGGGGAATGCTCGACGAGGCCGAGGCAATCTATTCGAAACTCCTTGAGAGAGCCCCCACGGACCCAGATGCCCAGACTGGTCGGGTTGATATCATGATCAGAAAAGGCAAATGGGGCGCGGCTGTCCAGTCCCTCAACTCCATTGTTCGCCAGCACCCGGACAATGCAAGGGTGTGGGCCTTGCAGGGCAACGCATACCGGGAACAGGGTGACGTTGCTCGCGCAAAACCGCCTTACGAGAAGGCGCTTGAGATTGACCCGAATGATTTCACCGCCCTCCTGGGCAAGGGCCGGCTGATGCTTGATAATGGCGGCTACAATGAGGCCATTGACCTTTTCAGAAAAGCCATTGATGAGGATTCGGAAGACCCGTATGTGTGGCGTTTCCTGGGCGATGCGCAGAGGGAAGTCGGCAAGGAAAAGGAAGCCCTGAAATCGTACGAGATGGCCACAGAACTTGGAGATAACATAATGGAGAACTGGCTTGCCTACGGAATGGCCCTGCACGAGGCCAGCCGTTACCCGGAGGCCATTGAGGCATTCGACAGGGTCACCAAGCTCAGGCCCGGCCAACCGGATGCCGTGAAATGGCGCGAGCAGAGCGCCAAGAGATTGCTCAAGGGGGTGAAGTGATTGCTGGGATGGACTCCTGCGCCTAACAGACTAATCAGCATAATCAATGACATGCCCCAGGATGATTTCGAGAACCTCACCAAAAAGCTCCTTGGGGAGATGAGATTCAAAATCACAAAGGAGAACATTTCCGGCAAGTACCTGGAATATGAAGCCACAAGGGAAGGCGATGCAGACAACCGCGTCTTCCTGATAAGGGCGGCCAGAGGCTCAAAACCAGTCACGCCTGAAGAGCTCCAGGCTACCGTGGGAAAGAGGAGCGGCGGCAAGGAGATGAGCCCCGTGTTCATATCCACGAGCGGCTTCACTGAGGAAGCTGGCAAGTATGCAGATATGCTGAACATCAGCATCGCTGACGGCGAGAAGCTGGACCTTCTCCTTAAGAATTATAGCATGGCCGACGATATCCAGAAGAACGCGGACAAACGGATGCTGGAAAAGGATGGCGACAGATTCCTGCCCAGCATTGACGAGCTGGAGAACAACATGAAATGGGGCAATGACTTCTATGCTTCCGGCAATTTCAAGAAAGCCATCGAGTATTATGATTCCGCCATCCGGCTGAAATCCCAATATGATTTGGCCTGGCTCATGAAGGGCAACGCCATGAACTCCCTGGGATGGCATGACGAGGCAATCGAATGCTTCAAGAAAGTCCTGGAGTACAATCCGCAAAGCGAGGAGGCCTGGTACAACCTTGGCGCAACGCTTTACAACTTAGGCAGGTACGATGATGAGCTGGCATGCTACGATAAGGCGCTCGAGATAAAGCCAGATTACACGAAAGCCTGGAACAACAAAGGCGCGACTCTCCACCAGCTGGGCAAATTCGAGGAAGCGGTCATGTGCTACGACCGGGTGCTGAAGCTCGAGCCGGACAACATCAGCGTCCTGAACAACCGCGGCGTGGCCCTGAAGAATCTGGGCGACCATGATGAGGCCCTCAAATCCTTCGACCGGGCATTGCGCAAGAGCCCGGAATACATCGATGCCTGGCTGAACAAGGGGATTCTGCTTCATGACATGGAGAGGTTCGCCGACGCCATAACCTGCTACGATTACGTCCTGGGCAGATGGAAGAGCCCTGAAGTTCTGTGCCAGAGGGGCGTCGCCCTGTCCAACCTGGGGAAATACCGGCAGGCCATCGAGAACTTTGATGAATCATTGAAGTTGAAGCCCGGCTGGCAAGTAGCTATAACTGAGAAAGAGAAGGCAGAGCTTGCATTGAAAGAGGAATCCGAATCAAGGGCCAAGACACATAGGGAGATTGCCGCCAAACCTGCCGCCCCTGCGCCCCCTGTTGTTTCTTCAGTGCCGGTATGCCGGAACTGCAGTTCAAAGCTTGAACCGGAGGCAATATTCTGCTCCCGCTGCGGAGTTGCCGTGGACCCGGGCATGGAGCCTGCCATCATACCAGCAGGTAAGCCTGTCCAGCTTGAGGCAATCGAGGACGAGGAATCCCTCAGGGAAGCTCTGGAGGCGGAAGAGACGCTCCTGCAGAAGTCCAGGATGCTCAGGAGCCTGGGAAAGAACGACCAGGCATTGAAGGCCGTGGAAGGGGCGATGGGAATCGCGGATGGCATTGATGTCTGGCTGGAGATGGGGCATGTTCTCGGTTCCATGGGACGGACCGATGAGGCGATTGAGGCATACGACCATGTCCTGAAGCTGCAACCGGAAAATCTACTGGCCCTTGGCAACAAAGAGATAATCTTATCCAGCCTGGGAAAATTGGATGATGCCCTTGCCGTGAATGATTTCACAGTTGGCTCGTATCCAGAGGACCCGCATGCCTGGACCAGACGCTCAAACATAATGAGGAGGATGGGCAAGCTCAAGGATTCCGTGGAATGCCTGGACAGGGTAACCGAGCTGATGCCGGACCTCGCAGAGGTCTGGAACGCCCAGGGAGTCGCTTTGCTGGAGCTGGGAAAGCACGACGATGCGATAACATGCCTGGACAGGGCGATCCAGATAGACCCGGACTTCTCGGATGCCTGGAACAACAAGGGCGCCGCGGTTCTCGCATCCGGAGACATGGATAAATCACTCAATTATTTTGACAGGGCGATTGACACGAACCCGGACAATCACAGGGCATGGGCCAACAAGGCGGCAACTCTTCAAGAAATGGAGCGGTTCGATGAAGCGCTGGAATGCCTTGAAGAAGCGTTCACGATGTCACGGGACAAACGTCTGCTCAACAGCAGGGGCTGGGCCTTGCTGTCGCTGGACCGCATTGATGATTCGATAAGCGCTTTCGACGAAGCGATCGGCCTTGACCAGGATTATGCGGAGGCATGGAACAACAGGGGTCTGGCGTACTCCAGGAAGGAGGACCTCACAGAAGCCTACGATTCATTCGACCGTGCCCTTGCAATAGTTCCGGATTTTGAGGATGCCAGGAAGAACCGCGACGCCACCGCCAAGCGGATAGAGCACCTTGCCGGAAAACCCCCCGAAAAGCCAGTTAATTCAAAACCCGCTTCGAGCCTGGCCAAAGCGGTTGCCGAAGCAGAGGCCATCGAGGCAGAGGGATTCAAGTGCCCGTTCTGTGCGGCCATCGGTTCGATTGATGACGTGTTCTGCGAGAAATGCGGGCAGAAATTCACCCGAACCATGAAGGAGGACGCCGCCGAGGAAAAGCTGGATCGCATCCTGGACATCGAATCACAACCTGCCAGAGAACCGGAAAGGAAGCCGGCAAAGAAGACCAGGGAGAATCTCATGGAAGACATGGTCACGATACCCGGCGTCGGATACGCGAAGGCAGGAATCATAATCGAGGCCGGCTATGACACCGAAGCGAAGCTGAGGAAAGCAACCGTCGAGAACATTGGCAACGTCCCGGGGATTGGAGAAGGGCTGGCCAAGAAGATTAAGCGCAAATACAAATAGCAGCGTTTTGCGGCTGCTATAAACAACATGCCTCGGCTGATTATCAACATTAAGGAATCCGAGGCCGGGGTACTTGTTGGCATTTTCCAGACAATTGACACGATTACCGTATCATTTTTTGGAAACCTCGCCCGTGAAGGCGTGGAGGTGTTTAAATCGGTGTTCAACCCGGTTTAGAAGCGGGGGCACCGATTAACCTGGGCGATTCTCTCAATCTTTTGTGGATGAATGGAGGTATGTTCCAGCCTGGAAAAAATCGTGCAGTCAAGCCATGCTGCTGGCAAGATGCAACGCAAAGATAGATAGAAAAGCTCCTGTGCAAGATCTGGTAAATAGGTTTCGCCCCACACACTGGTGGGGCGAGTACCCTTCATCCCTGGCCTTACAGCCAGGGTTTTCCATACAGGAATTCTAGAATGCCTCAGAATGAAGGGGGAGCGCACTTGATTGAATAAATATTCAAAACCCCGGCCTTATAGCCGGGGCATGCTGTTTGGCAATTGCCTTTCAGTTTGGAAGGCAATTATATCTTGTTAAGGGCGAACACCCTTCCATTCTGGACGCCTGGCACGGAGTTGATATCCTGCTCCACGCGATCCATCATGCCTTCCTCGTCCTCGACGACGATGTTCATCATCAGCGCCTTCAGGCCGAATGCGATGGGCTTGATCTCGACCTGCTCTATCTTGCAGTAGCCCTTCAATTTGGATTCCACGCCCTTTCTCATTGTATCAAGGTCAACTTCCAGACCTTCTGGCATAATCTCAAATGTCAATAAAACCTGTCCCATGTAATCACCTTGATATCACACATCACGGGCCCTGGTGACCGCAGTCCGGGCAGGCATACTCGACGCTCTGGTCCCTGCACTGGGCGCATCTGCCCAGCATCTTGATTCCGCAACCCGGGCACTTGAATACCACGTCGCCTTTTCCTATCAGTCTGGTGCCGCATGAGGCACACGCATGCTCGTTTTCCATGATTATCAAGCATCCGATAATGTCATTGGATATATATTTTTACGTCAAACTTGCGCAAAACTTTATGCTTGTGGATTTCCTCCCCCAATCGAGGAACATGTCTCCGGGTCCAGTTACTCAGTACAACAGCCAGTACCGGCAGCAGCCATATGACGATTCCATAATGGGGAGAGTCATCAAGCCCAATATCGTGGTTTTCGGCATCATCGCAGCATGCGTGGCAGTTTTCGGCCTCCAGATAGCCTACTGGAATTCCATGATTCGGGAATTCGCGATGCAGCCCGGCAACCCGATGCCCTGGATGTTCGTGAGCAGCGTGTTCATGCATGGCGACCCGTCTCACATTTTCTTCAACATGTTCATGCTTTTCATGTTCGGCATGACGCTGGAGCGGATGATCGGCCACAAGCTTTTCCTGGCATTGTTTCTGATTGCGGGCATTGTGGGAAACCTTGGCTATGTCCTGTTCTGCATGGCCACAGGGTCCAATGTTCCGGCTGTGGGAGCCAGCGGCGCGATTTACGGCGTGTTCGCCTGCCTTGCGATACTGGCGCCGCATATCAGGGTGTACCTTTTCTTCTTCCTCCCGCTGAAAATAATTCACGCGCTAATCCTTTACGCAGTCATCGACATCCTGTTCCTCAACTCCAACAGCAATGTGGCGCACGCCGCCCACCTGGCCGGGCTGGTGGTCGGCCTGGCTTTCGCGTTCTATCTCAGGAAGAAGATTGCTGAGGCCCAGGCCTACAAAGTATCTTACAAATTCAACACGGGTTATTGAGAATCAATGAAGTGGCATTTTGAAATTTCGGACCTTGATATTGCCCTCGGCAAGCAATTTTATCGCAAGGTCATCCTTGTATTCCCCGTCATACACGACTTCCGTTATTCCGGCGTTCATCATCAGCTTGGCGCAGACGCTGCACGGATAATTGGTGATGTAGATGGTGGCGTCCCTGATGCTGACTCCGAAAACTGCTGCCTGGATTATGGCATTCTGCTCGGCATGGACACCCCTGCAAAGCTCGTGCCGCTCGCCGCTGGGCACGTTCATCTGCTGGCGCACACAGCCGGTCTTCTCGCAGTGCTCCAGTCCCTTGGGCGCGCCGTTGTAGCCGGTAGTGAGGATCCTCTTGTCCTTGACTATAATGGCTCCGACCTTTCGCCTGAGGCATGTGGAGCGCTTCGATGCCAGGTGGGCCATCTCCATGAAGTACTCGTCTGCCGTAGGGCGGCCGTTATGCTCGGTCATGGCATCGGGAAAGCGGGAAGGGGTTATGAGGGTTTCCTTCAGCCCTCAGAGGGCGGCGGGCTTTCACCGGTTTGCTGGGGAGGCTGAGCCCCCTGGGGCATGTCGGGTTTCATTCCCTTTCTCATCAGCATGAGGCCTTTTCAATTGCGATTGTTATGAGGATGTTCAAATTCGCCTTGTCGCCGTTTACTGTTCGCAGGTCAGGGTCAGTTGGCATCTCATCAGCCGTCATCATCCTTTTGTCTTCGGCCCGTGCCCTGTCGAGATTGTCAGCCCGCCAATAGGATTGCCGGCAACAGCATCCGCGCCCTGATCTCCGTCCGGATCCGTGGGAACGCCATCCCCATCGGAGTCAGGGACTTTGCTGTCGTCGGGCGACCCGCCGCCTTTGGGATTGTTGCTCTTCACCACCACGCCGACGCCCGGCACGACCTTGTTGGTGTCCGGGCTGCCATCGGGCACTGCCTCTTCCTCCGAAGCGGCCTCCTCGGGCGCAGCGCCCTTTCCGGCAGTCCCCTTCTTCATCAGCAGCAGGCCAGCGATAGCAGCGATTATGATTATCGCAATCACGAGGATCATCCACATAGGGAAACCGCCATCGTCAGCCGGGGTTGCGTTAACCTTGACTGACATTGTGTCGGAATCCGTGTTGCCTGCCGCATCCCTGACCGTCAGGGTTACAATGTAGGTTCCGGTGGTCCAGAAACGGAAGGTGGGTGAAGCTCCGTAAAGCGCCACTGCAGTGCCGTTGTAGGTGAATGTCCAGGTGTAGTTCGCAACTCCGACATCGTCAGTGCTTGCCGAGCCGTCGAATGTTACCAGAGCACCAGAGCTTACAGCTTGGTCTGCGCCGGCATTCGCAACCGGCGGCATTGAGTCCGGAGGCGTGGCATCGTTCATCGGCGGGGGCTGGGCGCTGGGCGTTCCGTCGGTGCCCAATATCGTGGTGTAATCAACGGTGTCAAAGCCATCAGCAACCACTATTACATCAGCCAGGCCACCCAGGTCGGTTTCGGGAATGTCTATCACCGCATAACCGGTCTCGTTGGTGGTTCCGTAATATGTGTTATCGCCTATGATGATGGTCACGTTGGCGCCGGGAATGGGGTTGCCCTCCGGGTCCAGGACCGGGCCGATGACTACCGAGATTACAGAAATCACGTTCACAGCCATGGTGTCCGTGTCAGTGTTTCCTCCCACGTCGCGAACAGTCAGAGTCACAGTGTAGGTGCCGGCAGATTGGAAGAGCACACGTCTGAACTCCAGTCACGAATCACCATATCGTATGCC
>CALKWP010000018.1 GCA_938004075.1 uncultured Methanomassiliicoccales archaeon | reverse complement strand
AATAATGTCCTGGCGGCTCCGTCGTAGGTGAAGGTCCATGTGTAATTCGCGATGCCTACATTGTCCGAGCTGGCAGAACCGTTGAACCTCACGATTCCCCCGGCATTGACGGTCTGGTCGAGGCCCGCATTGGCTACTGGCGGGACCGTGTCAGTGAAGGGCGATTCCGCAACAGTCACTGTGGCCGTGCCTGATACATTTCCGGAGGATGCGGTTATGTTCCAGGTACCAGGGTATGCCGCGGTGTATGCTCCCGCAGACGTTATTGTCCCGTTCTCAGCTGCCCAATTGAATACGGCAGTTACGGCATTGCCCTTCGCATCATAGGCTGATGCCGTGAAGTTCTGAGTCTCGCTGACGTTGATGGAAGCTGTCGCGGGAGTGACCGTTATCGTGGCAATCACACCTGCGGTAACAGTTACATTGGCTGTGCCGATTATCGCGCCTGAGGTGGCGGTTATATTCACAACGGTGGCTGTCCACGGAGTGAACAGTCCGGCCGCGGATATGGTCCCGTTGGTCGCAGCCCAGGTGAACACAATGCTTGGAACCACGTTTCCGTCAGCATCGTAGCCCGTGACTGTGAATTGCTGGGTCTGGTCCGCGGTTATCGCGGCAGCGGTAGGACTGACTCCCAGAGCATGCAGGACCCCGTTGGTAACCGTGACGGTGATTGTGTGACTCATCCCGCCGAACTGCGCCGTGAGGTTCACCACGCCGACCTTGTTCCAGTTCACGAGTGTGCTTGTTCCGTTCGCAGTGCTCAGCGTGGCATTGTCCCCGTCCAGGGCCCATGCCCCGGCATAATCGCCCAGCAAGTTGTCATACTGGTCATAGCCCCTCAGGTAAAGAGTTGTTGCCGCATCTGCTGAGTATGAGGACGCAGGAGCGCTGCCGTCCAGCAATTCTATCTGTACATGGTGCAGAGGGCCCACCACGGTGAATTTCACCGAGTCGGTCAAGATGTTGCCATTGATGTTCAGGGAGACATTCACCCATGTGACTCCCACTCCGAGGAAACGCACCCGGATCATGCCGTCCGAGGTCCAGTTGACCTCGTCAATCATGAAGTTGTCATATTCCCAGTTCACCATCACGGATGTCGATACATATCCGCTGGTGCTGTTGTAGATGCTGGGCCACAGGTCGAGTTCGTCGCCGATAGTCACCATCCTGTCAGGCACCTCGGCGCCGCCGGGCGTGTATGTGATGTTGATGCTGTCCCAGCCGCCTGTGACAGTGATTGTCCATGTGTCGTTCCACCACTGGCCTGAGCCCGGGTCCTGGTAGGATGCCATGATCGTAACCTGGCCCTGAGTTGAGCCGGAGTTGAGAACCATGCTGGCGGAAACTGTGCCAGAAGTGATGTTCATGAAAGCCGCAGCTCCGCCTATGTTGGTTATGTCCCACCGGACGTCAACTATTTCAGCCGGAAGGCCGGTGGTCGTATTGTAGAGGACGCCCCAGAACGGGGGAAGCTCGGTGTTAGCCGGCACCTTGAAGTCGCTTGCGAAACCGGATATCGGAACAGGATGGGTGTTACGGTCGAATATGTCCTGGGTATTGTCGGCTATCGTCATGTACATCGCATCGGGGGTGGGGATGTAAGTCCTCAGCGTTCCCCTGTCATAGTGGAAGCCGGAGTCCCTGACCTCAAGTTGGACTAATGCCTCCTCACCGTATGCAGCAGAGCTGCTGGAAGTGACATAGAACAGGAAGAACCTGGCCTTCCACGGCTCCATGGGAAGGTCGATTGAGCCGGCCGCAGCGGAGACATTGGTCTCAACCCAGTTCCCCGGGTCGGTGTTGATGTCGTCAATCTCGGTTATCGCCAGCTCCCACCCTGCGGGGAAGCTCGAGTTGTCCCAGGAGAAGTATATGGTGTCATTGACTGTGCCAGCATTAGCGACCAGCAGGAGGAAGCGCGCTGTGCTGTTGGCAGGGACGCCTTTCTCGGCGACCTGCTTCACAGGCGTATCCTCGTACTCTCCTATCACGGACCAGTTCATCTGGCTCTCATCAAATATGGCGAGCTCGCCCCTGTAAGCGATGACCTCGATCCAATGGGTCTCGTTGTAGAGGCTGAGCGTGTCGTTCCGTGCTGTGACTTTCCAGTGGTCGCCCACGACATTGCCGGGGTTGAACTCAATCTCCGCATAGCCATAAGAATTCGTCAAGACCGTGGATGACCCGTAGAAGGAGGCGTTTCCGTTCGGCGGGTACCCGTAGAAGCCGAACTCTAAGGCCACGCCGGCCTGCGGGACTGGCATTCCAATAACATCATCCCATAGCTGGACGCCCACCCAGACGGACTCATTGGCCTGGACCTGGATGTCCACGCTGGGGTACATGAGAATACCAGTAATCTGATACTCATAAGTGAGATTTGGGCTGGCCCATGGATAGTTGTCCTGGTTGGCTCCGCCGGAGATTGCCCTGGGCTTTCGGTTGCCAGCCCCGTCATCGACTATTCCATCGGCACCCAATATATCCTGGTTGGAACCTCTGTATCCATCCGGACTTGTGTGATCGTCCCAGTAATTGCCGCCGGACGGATAGCCATTGTCCCATGAGTTGGTCCCGTCATCGGATGCATGGACCGCATTGTTCGTGAAAGCGTTCCGGTGGATTAGATTTCCTGAAGAGGATGCTGCGTTTATTCCGTACCCAGTGTTCGAATCTATCTCATTTGCTGTGACTAGATTGTCATTTGAAGCCATGATGTAGATGCCCCATGTGTTTCCAGTTAGAGTGTTGCTCTCAGCTGTGTTATCATGCGCCCCATTGAAAAGTGCGATGCCATTCCAATTCTCCGAAGCATTGTTGCCCAGGAGCGCGTTCGCGTAAGAGCCGCCCTCCGCAATTCCGATTCCCGAGTCGCTGTTGGAACGGACCATATTGCCCATCAAAGTGTTGTCATGGGATAAGGAGAGGGCAATACCATTCGAATTATCATTGGCGATGTTGCCATCCAGCATATTATTGGATGAACCTTGAAGGTATATGCCTGAAATGCTGTTGTCGGATGCGTTATTTGATGCGACATAATTTTGCACGGAGTCTTTCAGGAATATGCCATCCTGAAGATTGTCGGTAAGCGTGTTGCCCTGGACGGATGAGTTGCTGGAGAGATCCAATATGATTCCGTACCAGGAGTTCATAATTGCCTCATTATCCCATAAGTCAGAATAAGTGGAATCATAGAGATAAATACCGGCGTAGCTGTTCTGGTTGGCATCATTTTCATAGACATCGTTGTTGGTAGACGTGTGAATGTCAATGCCCGCCCAGTTGCTCAGAACATTGTTATTGGCAACATCATTATCATCTGAAGAAAGTAAGAATATGCCCTTGTCACTATTAGACTCGGCGTTATTGTTCATTATTGTGTTTCGGTCCGCGTTACTAAGGAATATTCCGTTAACTGTGTTGAATTTCACGATGTTGTTGGTTATCTGGTTGTCATGGGTGTCGGTTATGAACATGCCGTTCTGGCTATTTGAAGATGCATTGTTAAAATGGAACACGTTGTTGTTGGCTGAATCCCATGAGTATATGCCGGAATATGAATTCACAAGGATATTGTGAGCGATATAGTTGCTTATGCATGTGGCACCCCTCATTTCGATGGCCTTCTGGGTGTTGGTTATTGTGTTGAACTCGACGAAGTTCGCGCTGACGCCCCACAGGTATATTCCCACTGAGCCTCCGTTGCCGCCACCCATCGCAACCGTGTTACCGAAAACGCTGTTGCTGTTTGCGCCCGATGAGAACCATATCGAGTAAGCGCCATTCGATGCGCTCAATACCGTGTTGTTCTTGATGATATTATAACTGGATGCAATGTCCGAGATTGCGGTTCCCGCGTTGATGAATGTGTTGTATTCGACATGATGATATGAGTTTCCCCCGCTGAAAAGGCGTATGCCTTTGCTGCTCAATCCGGAGAATGTGTTGTTGTCCGCCATGTTATATCTGGCATTGTAGAAATCAACACCCCCTGCGTTCCCAGTGAAATTATTCTGAGTGATGCGACAGTTCTGAGCACCGTTTATGGAGAGGCCGAAATCATCGTTATTGTTTGGTCCTGAGCCGGTCACCTTGAACCCGGTCATGTTGAACCAGTTCGCGCCAGCCGTTGTGACATTGACCACGTTGGAAACACCGTCGCCCTGGATGGTGGTGTCGGCGCTGCCGTTACCGACCAGGCTGATCCCCTTCTGGATCGTCACCTTTTCATTGTATATCCCGCTGGCCACCGCAATTGTGTGACCGGTCAGCGTCTGCGCGTCCGAGATGCCGTCCTGGATGGCGGTGAACATTCTCCCGGTGTTGACATTCATGACAGGCGTGGCCTTCGACAGCGGATATGTCTGACCATTCAGCATCCACCAGTTGTTCGCAAAGTCCCAGCCCGCCGCTGTGAAAGTCGAAACGGACTTCATCTGGGCGGTGGTCCTGCCGGTGGCGCCCATTGTGACGCCGCCGCCGATGCCGGTGCCGATTCCTGAGGTCTCAGTGTCCCAGAAGCTGGCTGAAATTGTTCCGTCATTCCATCCGACGAAGCCGCCGACGCTGGCGCCTGCGACCGCTGTTCCGGTTGAATATGAATTGTCAATCGAGCCCTGGTTGTAGCCAACAAAGCCCGCTGCGAACTGGCCTGACAATGTTGTCACGGTAATGGCATCGCCGGTGGCATATGAATCCCTTATATATGCTCCGTTGTTCCAGCCGATGAGCCCGCCGACATACATTCCGGTCCCGGTCACAGAACCGGTCGCATATGAATTGTTCACCCAGCCGCCCAGAGTGTAACCCGTGATGCCGCCGAGGTCGTGGGTCCCTACGACATTTCCTGTGGCGTGGCAGCCCTCGATGACCGCGCTGACGATGTTGCCAGCGATTCCGCCGACATTGGAGGCCCCCTGTATGTCCACCTCTGAGCTGCTGAGAGATATCCTGCCATGGTCATTGACACCTGCAATCGCGCCAATCTGTTGGCCGCCGGTCATGGTCCCTGTGATATGGGCGTTGAGCACCCAGCCGGAATTGAGCCCCACCAGGCCGCCCATGTAATGGCTTCCTGTAATTGTGGCATCTTCCAGGTAAATGTTCTTAACTACTCCGCCGCGGGAAGAGAATAACGCAACATATTCGGTGGCCGGCCTGTTCATGAACAGATTGGAGATGGAATTATTGCGCCCGTCAAGGCTGCCAGTTAGGCTGGGTATGGGCGCGAACCCGGCGCCGGCATTCCATCCAGATGTGATGCTGGCGTCAATGTCATCGCCAAGGGCATAATGAGCCGCCTGGTCAAGGCTGATGTTCTGCAGCTCCCAGACATTCTCGATGATGTAAGGATCACCTAACGTGCCTGAGCCGCCCGCAAAGGATGTCGGCAGGACCGTTCCGGCGGAAACTATTGTTGCAGGCCCGTGGACCAGTAGCATTCCCATGGTGCTGAGCACCAGCATCGCGGCCAATGTCATAGACAATGTTTTTTTCATATTTCTCATCCTCTTTTTTCGATGAAAAATCTAAGTTACCATGTATTATAAAGCTTTTCATCGGATTAGCTGACGGATTAAAAATGTCTGCGAACCAGCAAATTAACGCCTGGAGCTGCCGCGCTTCGCCAGGAACCCGTTCTCGATGGCCCATTTATGGCCTTCCAGCTCTGCGCCGCTGACCTTGAGTATCTGCCCCTTTGTGTATTTCTTCCCGGTGCTCCAGTCAGTGTATTTCTTGATGACCTCGTATGTGTCGCCGCCGGTGGACAGCTTGGACTTGCCCTTTGCCCTGATGTAATCGGAATAATTGCCGGCAAATGTCCTGAGCGCGCCATCGCGCATCTCGAATATCTGGTTGGCGACCGCATCCAGCATTGCCCTGTCGTGGGATATCACAAGAACCGTTCCTGGATAATCGACAAGGGCCTCTTCCATGGCCGCCTTGGCGTAGATGTCCAGGTAGTTGGTCGGCTCGTCCAGGATGAGGAAATTGTTGTTGGACATCAGCAGCTTGGCGATGGCCAGGCGGGCGCGCTCCCCACCGCTGAGCTGGAAGACCTTCTTGAACACGCTCTCGCCGCTGAAGAAGAATCTGCCGAGAAATGTGCGCACCCATTCCTCGCTGGCGTCTTTTTTATGCTTCTGCATCTCCTGGATGACCGTGTTGCCGCGAATGAGGCCGTCCTGCTCCTGGCTGTAGTATCCGATGCTGACGCCCTTGCTGATCTTTATCTCCCCAGAAGTGGGCTTCTCCTCGCCCATTATCATCTTGACCAGCGTGGTTTTTCCGGAGCCGTTGGAGCCGATGAGACCGACCTTTTCGCCCTTCTCGATTCGGAAATCGCATTTGCCGATTATGGGGACCTGGCCATATTTCTTTGTGACTCCTATCGCGTCCAGCGTGTCCTTGCCGGACTTCTGGGCGCTGCCGAAGTCTATGCCCAGCTCCCGCGTGTGGTCCATTGGTTTGTCTATCTTCTCCATCTTGTCCAGCTTCTTCTGCTGGGTCTTGTGGAGGCTGCTGAAGCTGTATACCCGGTGCATGAACTCAATCATTTCCTTCTGGCGCTGTATCTCCTTCTGCTGTTTCGAGAATCGCTTGGAAAGGTTCTCGAACTCCGTCTTCTTCTTATCCAGGTACTCGGAATAATTGCCGGAATATGATTTTGACCGCGAGTCCTCTATCTCCACTACCTTGTTGACTATCTTATCTAATAGATACCGGTCGTGGGATACCATAATCACCGCGCCGTTGTAGGATGCCAGGTAGTCCTCCAGCCACACAGTGGTTTCGATGTCCAGGTGATTGGTCGGTTCGTCAAGCAGCAGCAGGTCGGCGTCCTCCGCCTCCATGACAATCCTGGCCAGGCGGGCTTTCGTCCGTTCGCCGCCGCTCAGGTCCTTTATCCGGGTGTTGAATGTGCGCTTCTCCAGGCCCAGCTTCTCGAGGACGCCCTCAGCCTTCGAGGGGTGGCCGTAGCCGCCGCTTGACGCGTAATCCTCCATGGCCTTTGCATAATCACGGGAAACCTCATCAAGCGCCTCTCCCTCCAGACCGGATTCCATCTTTGTTTCCAGATAAGCGATGCGCTTGGACAGGGAGCCTAACTGGCCAGTGGGCGCGGATACGGCCTCAAGGAGTGTCTGCTCTTCATCCAGCTTGTTCTCCTGGGTCATGTAGCCGATGGTAACGTCTTTTGGAATCTTCAACTCGCCCATGTCCGGCTTTTCCAATCCAAAGATGATGTTAAGGAGTGTTGATTTCCCTGTGCCGTTCTGCCCCACCAAACCAACTTTCTGGCCTTTCAGAACGTCGAAGCTGACATCAATCAAAACATGCTGCGGGCCGAATGATTTGCAGACGGAATTGACTGATATGGCGGTGGACATCCGCCTATCCCCTGAAAATCACGCGCTTGTCCAGTGTCATGGGAAGCGCCAGCGGCTCGAATGGCATACTTTTCTGCATCTGGGTAATTGCAGCGGACAGTTCTTCAAATGTCATGGATCTCTCATCCTGGCCCCTGACGCGGACCTGGAATTTGCCCGATTGTTTCTCATTCTCTCCGAAGACGATGATGAGCGGTATCCATTCCCTCTCGGCATCGCGTATCTTCTTGCCGATTGTCATCTCCCTGTCGTCCACGTCAACGCGGCCCGGCAGTTTTTTCGCCATTTCGATGCAGTCGGGGATGAAATCATCCTTCACCGGCAATATCCTGAGCTGGGTGGGCGCGAGCCAGAACGGCAGCTGCGGCTTCAGGCCCTTCTTGGAATCCATCGCCGCCTTCTCCAGCAGTGAATAGATGAGGCGCTCGATGGCGCCTGATGTGGACTGGTGCAATATGAGCGGGTGATGCTTTTCCCCGTCCTTCCCGACATAGGTTATCCCATATCTCTCTGCATTTTCAACATCAATCTGGTCGGTGTTCAGGGCGCTCGCCTTGTCGCCGCAGTCCACGAAGTTCCACTCGTACTTGAACACGAAGTAGAAGAACCGGTCGGACCACATCTCCACCAATGCGGGGCGGTTCCAGCGCTTCACGAGGCCGTGTATGAAATCTTTGTTCTCCTCGTAGAAGTCCTTTGTTATGCGGATGGCAAACTCCAGGTCGTTCGGGATATCGTAGCCAATGTGCGTCAGCACATGCCTGGACAGCTCGAATCTGTCCTCTATCTCGGCCTTGGCCATCGGAAGGTCGGCGGAGAAAGAGTGGCAATCCGGCATGGTGAAAGCCCGCAGCCTGCGGAGCCCGGCAAGCTCGCCGCGCTGCTCCACTCTGAACGAGTATCTGGTCAGCTCGTAAAGTCGAACTGGCAAGTCCTTGTAGGATATCGTGGCATCATGCAACATCAGGAACTGGCCGAAGCATGCCGCGAATCTCAGGAAGACTTTTTTGTCAGGCGTCTGGATTGTGTACTGTCGCGCCGGGAACCTGTTCATGTAGCTCTTCAGGCTGGGATGCTCATAATCGTACATAATTGGGGATTCTATCTCCATGCCGCCGGTGCGCTTGACCTGCTCGGTGACGTACCGCTCCAGCAGGGTCTTGATGAGCTTGCCCTTGGGATAATACCGCATGTTGCCGGGGTCCGAACCGGGCTCGTAATCCACCAGCTCCAGGCGCCTCATGAACTCGATGTGCGGCGGCTCTTCCTTGCTGATGCGGCTCTTGGCCATCTCGTACTGGCAGAACTTCCTGAGGTTGTCATTGCCCTTGAAATCATAACCGTTCACGGAATTGTTTTCCAGGACCAGGGGATGCTCCTTTCCATCCGTGCCCAGGACAAACCATGTTGATTTGAGCTTCTCCTCGTTCTTCACGGCCTCGGAGACATCCTGGCCTTTGGACTGGGCTTCCCCGGCAACTATCTCCCTCGACAGCTCGCTCAGCGGATGGCCTTTGCAGCTGAGGTGGAATGATTTGTACCAGCCGAACGGTGATGCATGAACTTCGTATCCTTTCTCGGCCAGCAATGCCTCGGCCGTGTGAAGTATCTCGATTCCTGATTCGGGCTTCCCCAGGGATGAGCTCAGATGGGCGTACGGGTAAAGAACGACGCGCTTCGTCTCGACCTTCAGGGCAATCTCATCGATGTTGGCCACCAGCGCGGCTGCGGAATCCGCTTCCTTCCCCTCGTCCCTCTTCTCGAAGCTAACGAATACGACCAGAGCCTCATCTACCCGGTTCTTGAGCTTGTGGGCTGGAACATCCTCTGCCAGCTTGGTCTTCTTCCTGGCCTCGTACTCGATGAAATCCGAATGGATGAAAAGCGCTTTCATTTCTATCGGAGTTCGGGAAGATGGAGGTGATATTTATGATTTGGGAATCGGGAATCTGATTGTTAATTGTAATTGCGGGAATCGGAAATGAAATGTGGCGGTCAAGCACAGGTGAAGGATGAGAGAAAAGCCTTCTGTGCTAGATCAGAAACCGCGCACGCAAAAGATTTAAAACATCTCCCACTATCCGCAACGGATGACAGATATCCTGGAACTCTGCCAGGCCATTCTTCATCTCGGTTCGGAGGAAGAGGTGGATTTGCATGCAGAGAACGAGCTAAGACGCACATTCTATGAGTACCAGTCTGTTCAGAAGAAGCCTTTGGCGAGCGTCACATATATGGTGAACGGCAAGGAATATGCTTCCCTTCTGGAAGCCATGCACCACGAAGAAGCGCTGGAGAACCTGGGAATACGGTTCCTGAAGCCGGATCTCAAGGAGAACTGGGACTTCAACACGCCCAGCAAAACACTGGTGCTCATGCAGAGTGGCATGGGCGTCCTTGAGAGATTCTCGTATGATGCTTTCAAGCTGGACAAATGGGACATGCACCAGCAGCTCCAGAGGGACAATGTGATGATAAGGGGATTCCCGAACTGGCTGTACTTCCCGCAGTCCATAAAGACGAAATCCATCGACCCGCTTGCCGAGCCGGAGCGTCCGTACATCCCGAAGCTGGTGATGCTCGAGGACCTCTGGCAGCATATCAGGCAGAACGGCATGGTGGTCTTTGAACTGAGGGTGTGCGCGTACACGAAGACCGCAAGATACACATTCGACCTGGACCTGGTCAACAACGTGATGCTCAAGGACTTCAGGGGCGGCCAGTCGCCGCTCAGGAATCTGGCGCAGCGCGGGATTGTGGATTACCTGAATTTCGACATGGTGCTGGCATCCACCGACATGAAGGACATGGTCAAGAGGGCTTTCATAAACCTCTTCGAGTCTGAATACGCAACGGCATTCGACATCGCCCATTCGATGCATATAACCAACCAGATGGCCGCGAACGCCCTGAGCGCGATTGCCTCGAGGGGACTGGCGATAAAGGAGGGGACTTACCCCAGGGAGATTTATTCAATAAACTCGGAAGCCCTGGCTGAAAAAGCGCTGAAGCTGGAAAAAAGTTAATTGTTGCCTTTGAAATCCTCGGATTCGGCCTTCTCCTGCTCTTGCCTCATGTCCTCTTCCTCGAGATCCCTGGCGCGCTGGCGGCCCGTCTTTCTGTAAATTCCTGGCTTGAAAGTCAATTCGGTAAGCACAAGGACCACGCCTAGGAAAATTATTATGAGAACTATGTTCCAGGGGAAAGGTTTTGGCTCGGATTCTCCAATGATGGCGATTGTGGCGGATCTCTGGCTGGAGGAGCCGGAGATGTCCTTTGCCGTGATTATGCAATTCAAACTGCTTTCCCAGGATTGCGCGGGAATCATATATGACCAGGTGCCAGTGTTATTGTCGCCGGATGTCCGGTTCATCTCAATCCAGGTCTGGGAGATTCCAGATATCGTGTTTGTATAGCTTATTCTGACTTCATATATCTCAACGTCTGAGGTCAGGTTCACGAACACCGGTATGGGCTGGCCCGCATCGGCTGTCTGGGGTATGCCCAACCTGGAGAATACCGGCACCGCGGACGCATTCAACATAAGTTGGAAGACAAACAGTACAGCGAATAACCAGACAATGGCAACGCTACTTCTTCTTTTCCTTGACCTTGATGAAATCGCCAAGGGTGAGCCCCCTCGTGTATTCGGCCTTCTTCTGCTCTTCCGCTTCCTGGGGAACCTCCATCAATGTGATGTTGAGGGTCCTGCACAGCTTGGATATCAGCTTGTCGTTGGGCACCATTGAGCCGTTCTCCAGGTTCACGATGACGCCCTTCTTCTCGTTGATGAGCCGGCCAAGCTCCTCCTGGTTCATTCCCATCTTCTGCCTGGCCATTCTTATCCGTTCGCTGTAATCGGTAGCCAGCTCCTTCTCGCCCGGAGTTTGGTAAATATCGCGCTCTGTCCTGCGCTTCTCCCTGCTGTCCAGCCTCTGAGCCACATCAGGCAGAACGACCTCGCCGTCCTTTGTCTTCACCGCAGCGCTGCTGGAGAACCTCTCGCATTTCCCGCAGACATTGACAGCCGCGCCCTCGACCATCACAAGTTTGGTCCTGGGAACCTCGGCGCCGCATAATTCACAGAGCATGTCTTCACCTTCAGGGTAAACCATAAATATGCGAGGCAATATATAGTTAGCGATGGGATGCCAGACTGCGCCCCGGCAAACAGGTGCACAATATGACCGATGATGAGAAGACAGATGGCGAGATTGAAGAATTCTCAACCGAGCTGAAGGACCGTATCGCCTCGCTGGAGAGCATGAACGATAGGCTTATGGACGAGGCCAAGCAGAGCGAGGGCGAGAAGCGCTACATCAAGAGCGAGATGGTCCGCCTCCAGAAGGAGATACAGCGCCTCAGGTTCGAGCTGGACAGGATGAAGACCCCGCCGATGATAATCGGCACGATAAAGGATGTGCTGACTGATGGTCGCGTCGTTGTCAAGAGCAGCACAGGTCCGGATTTCATCGTCACCACTGCCGAGTACATATCCCCTGAGAATGTCATAATCGGCGCCAGAGTCGCACTCAACAAGCAGAGCCTGGCCGTTGTCGGAGTTCTGCCGCCATCCCTGGACCCGGTTGTCCTTGGTGGCGAGGTCATAGAGAGGCCCGAGGTAAGCTACGAGGACATTGGCGGACTCGAGGACCAGATGCGCGAGATAAGGGAAGCAGTCGAGGACCCGTTGCTGAAGCCGGAGCTATACCAGAAAGTCGGAATAGACCCGCCGAAAGGCGTTCTCCTTGTGGGACCGCCAGGAACCGGGAAGACCATGCTGGCGAAAGCCGTCGCCCATCAGACCAATGCCACATTCATCAGGTTCGTAGGTTCGGAGTTGGTCCAGAAGTACATCGGAGAAGGCGCGCGCCTTGTGAGAGAATTGTTCGACATGGCCAGAGAGAAAGCTCCCACTATCGTTTTCATTGACGAGCTTGATTCCGTTGGCGCAAAGAGGCTGGAAGTGGCGACATCCGGCGACCGCGAGGTTCAGAGGACGCTCATGCAGCTTCTTGCCGAGCTCGATGGATTCGATCCAATGGAGGACGTCAAGATAATCGGCGCCACCAACCGCCCGGACATACTGGATGACGCGCTTCTCAGGCCGGGAAGGTTCGACAGGATAATCACCATCCCGGTGCCCAACTACCTAGCCAGGACCCAGATATTCAAGATTCACACAAAGAGGATGAGCATCGCCAGCGACGTCAATTTCGAGGAGCTGGCTTCCAGGACCGAGGGCGTCAGCGGCGCGGACATCAAGGCAATCTGCACGGAGGCAGGCATGTTCGCCATCAGAGAGGATCGCACCAAGGTCAAGATGCTGGACTTCACCAAGGGAATCGACAAGGTCGTGACAGTCGAGACCGATAACATTGGAGAAGGTTCCAAGATGTTCGCGTAGAACATCTGAACACAACAGCATACCTCTATAATTCAATTCGGCGTTCAGCGTATCCTCCCGCACCAATTTTAAATATCCCGCCCCGATTATCCGTCCGAGGCATGGTGAACCAATGAACCTTAGAGATTTTCTATCTGACCTGGAGAAGGACGGAAAGCTTGTCAGGATTACAAGAGAGATAAACACGGAATACGAACTGGCCAATGTCCTGAATGCCCTCGGGGAGCAGCCCACTATTTTCGAGAACGTCAAGGGATTCGATTTCCCTATCTTCGGCGGCATCACTTCATCCAGGGATACAATCGCGAAGGCCCTGGGGACCACCAAGGAGAAGCTGCTGGGAAAGACAGTCGAAGCGCTTCGCAACCCTGTTCCGCCGCCAATGGTGGACAAAGCGCCGTGCCAGGAAGTTATAATCAAGAATCCCGATCTGGACAAAATTCCTTTTCTGCTGCACCTGCCGGGAGACGGCGGACGGTATGCCAGCGCCACGGTGGCCATTATCAAGGATCCCGATACCGGAAGGAATGCTTGCTACCACAGGCTGATGCAGATCGGCAAGGACCGCTGCACTGCCAGGCTTATCCCGAAGAGGCAAACGCGGACAACCTATGACAAGGTCCCGGGGGAGCTGGAGATGGCGATATGCATTGGCAATTCAGTAGCGGTAATGGTGGCTGCGTCGCTCGGGCCAGAACCGGGAGTGGACGAGCTGGCAATCGCGAATGCCCTGGATCCAACGTCGCTTGTGAAATGCATCACCAAGGACCTGGAGGTTCCGGCGGATGCGGAGTTGGTCCTTGAAGGCCGGCTGATTAAGGAAGTTGACAGGGAAGGACCGTTCGTTGACTTGACCGAGACCAGGGACTTCGAGCGCCAGGAGCCGGTTTTCGTCGTGGATTGCATAACGCACAGGAAGGATGCCATGTACCAGGCCCTTCTCCCCGGGAGGATGGAGCACAAGATCCTCATGGGCATGCCCAAGGAGCCGACCATTTACGATGAAGTTAGCAAAGTCGTGGATTGCAAGAATGTCCTCGTCACCATCGGCGGGGGAAGCTGGCTTCACTCCATTGTTCAGATAAAGAAGAAAAATCCGGATGACGGGAAAAAAGCCATAGCAGCGGCATTCGAGGGCCACAAGAGCATGAAGCATGTGATAATCGTTGACGATGATGTGGACATATACGACCCGGTCGCAGTCGAATGGGCGCTGGCAACCAGGTTCCAGGCAGGGAAGGATGCCGTGACATTGCTGGACCAGCCAGGCTCCTCGCTTGACCCCAGCGGCAATCACTCCGGGAAGAAGACGCTCACCGACAAGGTCGGGCTGGATGCGACGATGCCGGCCGGCGTGGACCCTGCAAAATATGTACGAGTAAAGTATGGAGAGGTGAAGCTCGATGATTACCGCCGGTGAAGGAAAGCACAGGGTCTGGGTGAAAAAGCAGGAGCTGGATAAGGGTCTTGTCCTGATGCTCGGCGGCGGAGAGTCATCCCATGTCGGCGGTGCTGCCTACGTCACACCGGACGGCGAAGAGGACGTGATGGAGGTGAAGGGCCACCGCGATGTTGACGTTCTTCTGCCATTGGCCAGGGGGGCATGCGAGAAATACGGGGTCCCGGTGCTGGCCACCGGAGGGATTCACATTGAGAATGCCAGCAAGTCCGATATTGACAAGCTGGTCGCAAATTGCAGGGAGTTGTTGAAATGTATCTGACGAGAGAAGAGGAGGCAATGCTGGACGGCGAGAACGGCGAGGTGGCGCAGAGGTCTTTGCGCCTTCTGGTGAGGCTGGGCGAGATATACGGCGCCGAGAGGATGATACCTGTTGGCTCAGTCCAGGTCGCCGGCGTTTCCTACAAGTCGATTGGGGATCCTGGCCTGGATTTCCTGGAGGATATAGCAGCCAAAGGCGCCAAAGTGAAGGTGCTGACTTATCTCAACCCTGCTGGCATGGACATGGAGAACTGGAAGGAGATTGGCTTCCCCGAGGACTTCGCCAGGAACCAGATACGCATCATGGAAGCGTTCCGGAAGATGGGCATAGTGGTAACCGCGACCTGCACGCCTTATTTGGCTGGCAACCTGCCCAGGTTCAGGGAGAGCATCGCCTGGTCGGAATCGTCAGCAGTCTCATTCTCCAACTCGGTAATCGGCGCAAGGACGAACCGCGAGGGCGGGCCGTCGGCGCTGGCCGCCGCCATCTGCGGCGTCACTCCGAACTACGGGTTGCATCTGGACGAGAATCGGAAGCCAGACGTGGTCATCGAAGTTGACGCGGACCTGAAATTCAATGTTGATTACGGCGCGCTGGGCTACCATGTGGGGAAATTGGTGAAGAACAAGAATCCCTATTTCAAGGGGCTCAAGAACCCGAACACGGATCAATTAAAAGCCCTGGGTGCGGCAATGGCTGCGTCCGGAGCCGTGGCGCTCTACCATGCCGAGGGCTGCACACCAGAAGCCAGGGACTTCGATGTCTCCGGGCTGGAGAGATTCCATGTTGGGAAGGAAGAACTGAAAGCGACATTCGACAAGCTCAACACCGGCCAGGAGCCGGACATCATCATACTGGGCTGCCCGCACGCGTCACTGCGGGAGATATCCGCGCTGGCTGACATGGTGGCCGGAAAGAGCCTCAAGAAACCGGTCTGGATATGCACATCCAGAGTGATGAAAGAGGCTGCAGACCGCATGGGATTCACCGAGACAATCGAGAAGGCCGGCGGGCGGGTGGTGGCCGACACCTGCATGGTGGTTTCCCCAATAGAGGACATGGGATACTCGTGCACCGGAGTCAATTCCGGAAAGGCGGCGAATTACCTGCCTGGCTTCTGCAATCAGAAAGTGGTGTTCCACAGCGTAGAGGAACTCGTCAAGGGGGCATTGAAATGAAGGGAAGGATGATAAGCCCGGGAAAGGCCAGGGCGGAAGCCATTGTCTCCAGTGAGCCGATAGGATTCTACGGCGGGATAGACGCGAAGACCGGCATAGTCATAGACAAGGGACATCCCCTGGAAGGCAAATGCGTCACCGGGAAGGTGCTTGTTTTCCCATGCGGAAAGGGTTCCACGGTGGGCTCCTATGTAATCTACGGGCTGGCCAAGAACGGCGTCGGCCCGGCAGCCATAATCAACAAGGAGACTGAAACAATCGTAGCCACCGGAGTCATACTTGCGGGGATTCCCTGCGTCGATGGGATTGATATCAACCAGATTGAAACAGGAGACATGCTGGTAGTGGACGCGGACGCGGGAACGGTGGAGAAGGCGTGATTGCCTTTTCAAAAATCCTGCGCATGATAATGTTCCCACAAAGCATAAATCCGCAACTGGATTACAGGTTGAGGAGACAATGCCCAACAGTCTGATATTGAAAGTGGAAGGAGCGAAGAACCAGTCCGACATAGGTCTGGGAAGGGTGCGGATCGACACAAAGTCCAGAATGGCCCTGGGAGTGGATGTGGAAGACATCGTAGAGGTTGTCGGCACCAAGAAGACTACTGCGAGGGTTTTCAAGCTGATGATGGATGACGAAGGAAAGGGCATAGTTCGGATGTGCAACATGCTGAGGCTGTGCGCCGGCGTCTCTCCCGGGGACAAGGTCGAGATAAGGAAGGCCACTGTGGCGCCTGCAACCAAGATTGTTCTGGCACCTCTTGTTTCGGAAGGCTCCAGGGTAAGGTTCGGCGAGGGCATCGAGGAGTTCATCAAGCGGGGCCTGGGGCAGAGGCCTATGGTGAAGGGCGACATCCTGCTCATTCCAGGCGTAGGGCTCAGCGGGAATATCCCGTTCAAGGTGGTGAACACCACTCCCAAAGATATTGTAATCATGACGAAGTCTACCAATCTGGAACTGAAGGAGGAAGCGGTTTCCGAGGACGACCATGTGGCTTCAAAAATCGCGTACGAGGACATCGGCGGCCTGCGGGACGAGCTGCAGCGCGTCAGGGAGATGATCGAGCTTCCGCTCAAGCATCCGGAGCTTTTCAGACGACTGGGCATCACACCCCCGAAGGGCGTTCTGCTGTATGGCCCCCCGGGAACCGGCAAGACACTCATCGCCAAAGCCGTTGCCAACGAGGCCGGCGCCAGCTTCTACTCCATCCAGGGCCCGGAGATAATTTCCAAGTACTACGGCCAGAGCGAGGAAAAACTTAGAGAGAAGTTCGATGAGGCGGAGAAGAACGCGCCATCGGTCATTTTCATTGATGAGCTGGATTCCATCGCGCCTAAGCGCGACGAGGTCCAGGGCGAGGTTGAGCGTCGCGTCGTCGCCCAGTTGCTCACACTGATGGACGGGCTCAGCTCCCGGGGCAATGTCATCGTCATCGCGGCGACCAACCGTGAGGACTCAATCGACGAGGCCCTGAGAAGGCCTGGCAGGTTCGACAGGGAGATAGAGATAGGGGTTCCCGATTGCGCCGGAAGGAAGGAGGTAATGGAGATCCACACCAGGGGGATGCCCATTGCCGGGGACGATTTCTCACGCTCCAGGCTGCTGGATGAGTTTGCCGCCGTCACTCACGGATTCGTGGGAGCGGACCTTGCCGCGCTCGGCAGGGAAGCGGCAATGAAGGCGCTGAGAAGGTATCTTCCGGAGCTGGACCTGGACCAGCCCATTCCAACCGAGATAGTGGAGAAGATGGAAGTCACCAGGGACGATTTCCGGGAAGCGCTCAAGGAAGTAGAACCGAGCGCGATGCGCGAGGTCCTAGTGGAGATGCCGACCATCACCTGGGACGACGTTGGCGGCCTGGAGGAAGTGAAACGCTCCCTCAAGGAAGCCGTGGAACTGCCGCTGAAGCAGCCGGACGCCTTCAAGAGGATAGGCATCAAGCCCCCGAGAGGCATTCTGCTTTACGGGCCGCCGGGCACCGGAAAGACCCTTCTGGCCAAGGCGGTCGCTCATGAATCCGAGGCGAATTTCATTTCCATCAAAGGACCGGAGGTCATGTCCAAATGGGTTGGCGAGAGCGAGAAGGCCGTTCGGCTCATATTCAAGAAAGCCAAGCAGGTTTCGCCATCCATTGTATTCCTGGATGAGATAGATGCCATCGCGCCTGCAAGAGGTTCTTCAAGCGATTCCGGCGCGACCGAAAGGGTCGTGAACCAGATTCTCACGTCTCTGGACGGGTTGGAAAGCATGGAAGGCGTCGTGATAATCGGAGCGACCAACCGCCCGGACATCATGGACAAGGCATTGCTCAGGACAGGCAGGTTCGACCGCCTGGTGTTCGTCGGAGCGCCGGACAGGGCAGCAAGGCTCGCGATATTCAAAGTTCATACCAAGTGCATGCCATTGAAGAGTGTCGACCTTGACTGGCTTGCGGATTCCACTGAAGGCTATGTCGGCGCGGACATCGAGGGGGTATGCAGGGAAGCCGGGATGATAGCGCTCAGGGAGAACATAGAAATCAAGGAAGTGAAGCGCGCCCATTTCGAGGCAGCTTTGAAGGTCGTCAAGGCATCGGTGACAAAAGAAACTATCAAATATTACGAATCTATTAGGGAATCGTTACAGAGCGGGCCGACCGACCGGAAGCAAAAAGATGGGCCAGCATACTACGCTTGAGGTGAGAGACATGAAGAAATTCGTTTCAGAACTGCGCGGAAAGACCGTGATGACAAATGAAGGCCAAATACTCGGTATGATAGAGAACTTCGTGGTGGACACGGTCACCGGAGAGCTGCAGCATGTCCTTGTCATGCCCGCGACCGAGGTTGAGATTCGCCTCTACAGGACGGATGCCCAGGGCCGATTGATACTCCCATTCAAGCACATGAAGGCCGTTCGTGACGTTGTTGTCATGGAAGTCGTGTGAGGCAAGAACGTCAACGGAAGACGGGAATGCATTCCTTTTAATAGGTAGCAGCGAAAGGGATATAACCTAGTTTTACCTTACAAATGACGTGGCAAAGAAGGCGGAGAAAAAGGGCATGAGTAAGGAGCAGGGAAAGCAGGATGTCCAGATGATGAACTGCCCCATGTGCGGGACCAAGGTTCCGGCAGATGCTAAGGAGTGCCCCAAATGCGAGGAACCATTTTCAGAGGAGGCATTTTCCAAGGCTCGCCTCTCAAAATCGTCCAAAGGGTTCTTCTGGGCCGGACTTCTATTGATGCTTGCCGGCGGCGCAATTGCATTTGGCTCATGGCTTTACGACCTGCTGGGATTGGACTTCGTCGGGGAGAGTTCCCCAGGTTTCGGCTGGTATAACAGGTTATTCGCCTTGATAGGAATAATTATATTGGTTATCGGCATTATCTTCCTCATTATATCCCTGTCCAAGATGGAGAAGCAGGACATTGAGGACATGGAATCCAGCGAAGAAGAGGAACAGAACCAGGGGGGTTAATCATTCCCGAAGAACAGGAAGCTGATGGCGAATTTGTGTGTCCCATGTGCGGCACTGTCGTGAGTGCCAGTGTCTCTGAATGCCCAGACTGCGGCGAGTCTTTCTCACCGGTTGAGACGACTGAGGAGACAGTCGCCGAAGAGGTCCAGGAGTTGTCAGTACCCAAGGATTTTGATGAACCTGAACTGGGAATCTGCGAGGCCTGCGATGGCCCGCTGAACGAAGATGGAAAATGCCCGACATGCCAGCCCCCTGAAAGAGTGGCAAAGGCAACCGATGGCTGCCCGCTCTGCGCCAGCAAGGAGTTCACCAAGGAATCCGGGGACCTGGTATCCTGCACTGGCTGCGGAAATGTTTACGTCAGAAAGCAATTCGAGGCTACGCCCCAAAGCTGGAAATTCAAATTCTGGGTCGGCCTCATCTTCATCATGATCGGCAACGTGGGCGTTGCTCTCGGCTCTTATGTTCACAATGTTATGCAATGGTCTCCGCTGGGCGACATGTACCTGGGCTATGGATGGATGGACCAGATAGTCGGCGCGATTGGCATCGTTCTTTTCATTCTTGGCCTCATACTGTTCGCGTGGTCCTTCAAGAGGGAGCGCGAGATTCAGTGCCCATCCTGCAAAGTGGTCATCAGGGAAGGCGAGTTCGAGATTTACGAACCGCCGAAAGAAGAGAAAGTCGTTCCGAAGGAAGTCTCAGTAAAATCCGCACTTGATGAAATCGGCGAGCTTATGGAATGCCCGTCCTGCGGAGCAGAGGTCAGCATGTTCGACTCAAGCTGCAGCAACTGCGGCGCCGTATTCGAGATGGATGCGACAGAAGCAGAACTCCAGCCCGAGTTTGAGATCAAGGAAAAGCCAGCCCCGGGAAGACTGCTCTCCGCCTCTGAGCTGGATGATGATGAGATGATAATGGAAAGTCTCGAGCTTGAGAAGGAAGAGGACCATCTCAATGGTAACGGCATGGCTGCCCTCGACGAGCTTGAATCGGCATTTGAAGTTCCACTTGAAAAGGGCGTCACCTGCAAGACATGCGGCGCCAGGGTCGGAAAAGGCCTGGACACCTGCCCCGGTTGCGGCGAGCCACTGACGGGCGGTGAATGAAATGGCATACGCCGGTCCGGATCAGAGTAAGCTCGAGAAAGAGTTCAACGCGTACAAGAAGGAGATTGGCAAGCAGTACATGGATGGCATTCTCTCCGACAAAGAATACGAGAGCATGCTTGATAAAAAGAAGAAGGAACTTGGCCTCGGGTCCGAACCGGCTCATAAAGCATCCGGCAATGACAGGGAGTGCCCTACTTGCGGAGCTCTTGTTCATCCCCTGGACATCGAATGCAAGATTTGCGGAACCGCCCTCACCCCGGACATGGTAAGTGCAGAAGTGAATGTTCGACCCGAAGAATTCACTCCAAACATGGATATTCCAGATGACTGGAGGGAACAGTGGCTCATCAAGGAATACAGAGAAATGCCGGCAGAGGATCTGCTCAAGCAACGCCCGGATGCCATCAAGGGCATCAGCGCGGATGATGCGGAACTGATGAGAACAGCCTTCAATGTCAAAACACTGGAAGATTTCGCAACACTGAAATTTGTCGCCTGGGCACAGGAGCTGGTTACTCTGAAATGCAATCCATCCGCTTACCGCAGGAAGGACTTCAGGGACAAGCTGGTCAGGAAGTACGAGGACAGGAATCTTGAGGACATTCTGCAGGCGCCAACACATGCGCTTCAGGGTTTGAGCGAGAAAGATGCCGAAAAACTTGTCAAGGCATTCAACATAAAAACTATTGAAGACCTTGGCAAACATAAATTCATGGTCTGGGCCAGCAAGATTCACGAGATTGCGACTTGGAGGGAAAAATGGCTCGTAAAGCAGCACAGGCAATTGCCCATCGAGGAACTGCTGAAACTGCCGCCGGATGTCCTGAAGGGCGTCAGTGAAGATGATAGCCACAGGATGAAGGATGCCTTCAACATCAGAACACTGGAGGACTTCGCCACCAACAAGTACCTTCTCTGGGCCAGGGAGCTGGTCGCGCTCAGGCAGAACCCGAGCAGTTTCAGAAATCAGGATTTCAAGCACAAGCTCATCAAAGAATACGAAGATAAGGGACTGGAAGAGATTCTGAAATCCCCCACATACGCTCTGCAGGGCGTCAGCGAGGCGGATGCGAAGAATCTGGTCAAGGCCTTCAACACAAAAACATTAGAGGAACTCGGCAATCTCAAGTTCATCACCTGGGCCATCAGAATATACGGAATGGCGCCCCCCAGAAGATTCAAGGTCGGTGACAGGGTGTTGCTGCCCAGCGGGCAGACTGGAAAGGTGGCATCGGTCACTGAACCGGACAGCAGGGGATTGCAGAAAGTGGAAGTGGCGGTGAGTCAATGACGACCTGCAAAGAGGGATTTACAGTAACCATAGTGAGCTCCAAACCGGAGCTTGAGAAGCGCTGGAAAAAACTGAATGGCTTCGGCATCGGCTCGGAAGTTCATATCAAGAAGATTCTGGGAGAGGAAGCCATTGTGACCTATGAGAACGAATCCGGCGCCGGAGAGGTCACTGTTCCGATTACGTGCCTATCATGCAACATCGACCCCGAAAACGCCTGGGAGGGCTCCAACAGGGAACTTATCCCCATCGACGAAGAGGATTCTGAAAAAGGTCAACCGGTATTCGTTCCTGTAATACGCCCTGATTCCGAAACGGAGTTCCAGGAAGAACGCCAGCACATGTGCAGCATATGCGGTTCAATCGCCTCAAGCATGGACACGATTTGCACAATCTGCGGAAGCACCCTGCCTCCTTTTGAGACAGACCTTCTGGGAGAAGTGCCAGCACCGGAACCAGAAGAGAGCGAGCCTTCCCAAAAAGATTTGATTCAGGAAGCCCCTGCTGAAGAAAGGGTATGCCCATCTTGCGGCGCATTCGTCGAAGCGGATGCCACAGAGTGCATGATTTGCGAGACACCGATGTCAATCGTCCAGCAGGTTCCAGCAAAAACACCCGAACCAATGCCGGTCGAGGATATCTCTGAAGAACCGAAAACGCTGGTCGAGGAGATTTCTGAAGACATTCAAGAACCGGCCCCGGTTGCTCAAGAAGAAGAGAAAGTATGCCCGGCATGCGGAGCGTTTGTTGAGGCAGATGCTACAGAATGCATGATTTGCGAGACCCCCATCTCGGCAGCCCCAATTCCGATTCCTGTTGTTGCGAAAACAACTGTTATAGAAGAGAAAGTTCCCGAGAAGGCGCCAGAGCCAATCGAGATTCCGCAAGAAACTCCGGAACCGGTCCCCTTAACACAGCAGGAAGATAAGATTTGCCCATCATGCGGGGCATTCGCTGAGCCGGATGCGACCCAGTGCATGATATGCGACACACCTCTCATTACAGAGAAACCAGCCCTTGATGAGGACTTCTCGGACCTGGAGCCGGCACCGATGCCCACCAACAAGGACGTTGAAGTGGCACCCGTGGAAGAGCCAATTCCCGAGGAAGCTGCTCCTGAGAAGGAAATTGCCGCCACGGAAGAGATTGCCATCGGAGAAAACGAGATCGTCTGCCCATCATGCTCCAAAGCCATTCCCGCAGAAAGTGCGACATGCCCTGAATGCTGGACTGACCTTTCCCTGTATGTGAAATGCCCATCCTGCGGATTGCTCTCCCCTGCGGGCGAAAGACTATGCAGGGAATGCTTTGCGCCGCTTGGCGAAATTGAATCCGCCGAAACTGCTGATACAGAAGCGCTGGACCTTGAGGAAGCTTCCGACCTCATAGACGTCAGTATTTCAGAAGTTGTCGAGATAACAGAGGAGCTCAAGGAAGAGATGAAGAGCCTCGAATCCCAGGAAGAGCAGGGCAAGGAATGCCTTGTCTGCGGCGCGATATTCGGGCCCGAGGACATGCTCTGCCCGGTATGCGGCATCGAGTACGGCATTGAGGTTGAAGAGCCGACTGTTCCGGAGCCGGAATGGGGCCACATAGAGGTCGAAGTGCCGCCGACAATCAGGACATGCCCGAATTGCGGAAGCAATGTCACTGGTCTTGATGCGACTGAAAGGGAAGTAAAGGAGGGTAAATGGTTCTACCGCGGATTGATTACCATATTCACCGGTATATTCTTCACATCATTCTCCATCTGGGCCAGGGGAATCAGCGTTGAGAACGAATCCCTGGGCCTCAATCCGCCGCCGACTGACGTGGTGCTCAATCTTTTCGGATGGATACTGGTCCTTCTCGGCTTCGTGTTCTGGTTCATGTCATGGCGCCTCCACGGAGAGCGCACCGAGTGCCCGGAATGCGGCATAGAGACCGAGCCCGACATGACGAACTGCATTAACTGCGGCGTGGTCCTGAGCGAGGAAGCGCCTGAGGAAGAAAGCGAGGAACCTGTCGAGGAGGAAGAAGCCCCCAAGGAAGACACGAACTACCTGGACACCCTGAAACTTCCCCCGAGGAGGCATGCGGACATGCCAGTGAGGAAGAAAGAGCCTGTATCTCAGCCCGAACCGGAAATTCAGGAAGAGCCAGAGATGGAGATTCCGGAACTGGAGGTCCCCGAGGAAGAAGTTGAGATTCCTGCCAAACCGGAGATTCACTCTCACGGCGAGGAGCTCCCTGTCGAACATCTGGAGCATAAAAAATGCCCTGGATGCGGCATATTCGTGGACCTTGACGACAAGATATGCCCGGTGTGCGACACCGAATTTGCTCAAGAACCGGAGAAGGTAGAGCCAGGGATAGACAACATCACGATTCCCGACTCATCCGCGCCTCACATCGAATGCCCATCCTGCGGTGCTGACGTGCAAGCTGGCACAAAGAGTTGCCCGGTGTGCGAGTATCCACTCGAGTAAATAACTGGATTCAATTGACAGAAATGTTCTATCTAGCTTGAGTGCTGGAGCTAATATATTGGCGGTTCATCATACTCCCCGAAAACGCCCCGCAGCACATTGCATGTCTCGCCAAGAGTGGCATGAGCCTTCACCGCTTCCAGTATGAACGGCATGAGATTGTCTTCGCCCATGGCCGCCTTCTCCAGCCAGGACAGCGCAGCATCATACTTTCCCGCGTCCCTGCTCTTCCTCAGATCGCGGAGGCGCTGGAACTGCCGCTTCTCGCCTTTCGGGTCCATCTTGAGAATTGGTATGTCAATGTGGTCCGCTTCCGTGAAGTCGTTAACGCCCACCATTATCCGCTTCTTTGAATCTATCTCTTTCTGGTACCGGTAAGCGGCATTGGCAATCTCCTGCTGGAAGAAGCCTTTCTCAATTGCCTTCAGAACACCGCCCAGGGCCTCGACCTTTCCGAAGTACTTGTAGGTCTCCTCTTCCATGAAATCTGTCATGTATTCCACGAAATAAGAACCGGCCAGCGGGTCTATCGTGTTGACGACGCCCGATTCGTGAGCGATAATCTGCTGGGTTCGGAGAGCGATCTTAACGGCTTTCTCGGACGGAAGCGCCAGCGCCTCGTCCATCGAGTTTGTGTGCAGTGACTGGGTCCCGCCCATAACCGCAGCAAGCGCCTGGATCGTTGTGCGGACGATGTTGTTCTCCGGCTGCTGGGCAGTGAGGGAGCATCCGGCAGTCTGAGTGTGGAACCTCATCCACATTGTGCGGGGATTCTTCGCCCCGCGCTTCTTCATCTCCTGTGCCCAGATTCTTCGGGCGGCGCGGTACTTGGCTATCTCCTCGAACAAGTCGTTATGCGCGTTGAAGAAGAAACTGAGCCTCGGGGCAAAATCGTCCAGGACAAGGCCGCGCTCAATGGCCGCATCCACATAGGCAAGCCCGTCACCCAGCGTGAAAGCCAGCTCCTGAACGGCCGTAGAACCGGCTTCCCGGATGTGGTAGCCGGATATGCTGATGGTGTTCCACTTCGGAACCTTCTTCGTCCCGAATTCGAATGTGTCGATTATCAGGCGCATGCTGGGAGCCGGCGGGAATATCCAGGACTTCTGGGCGATGTATTCCTTCAAAATATCGTTCTGGATTGTTCCGTTCAGCTGGCTCAGAGCCGCACCTTGCGCCTGGGCGGATGCCAGGTAGAAACCCCAGACAACGGCCGCAGGGCCGTTGATCGTCATGGAGGTGCTCACATCCTTCTGGGAAATCCCGTCGAAGAGTATCTGCATGTCCTTGAGCGAGGAAATCGCGACCCCGCATTTCCCGAACTCCCCTTCGGCCAGGGGATCATCCGAATCCCGACCGTACAGAGTGGGATAATCGAAAGCCGTGGAAAGGCCGGTCTCCCCATGCCCGATGAGGAACTTGAACCTTTTATTGGTCTCCTCGGCTGTTCCGAAGCCCGCGAACTGGCGCATGGTCCAGAGCCGGCCGCGGTGCATTGTGGGCTGCACGCCCCGGGTGAAGGGGTACTGGCCAGGGAATCCAAGCTTATCTAGGTAATCGAAATCGGGAATGTCGGCTGGCGTGTACAGCCTGTCAATCGGAACGCTGGACGTGGTTATGAAATCGTCCCTGCGCTCCTTCGCGCCATCGAGCGTTTTCTCCCAATCCTTCCTGGCCTTCTTCAAATCCTTCTTCGGCATGATAAAACCTCTTTCTGAATGATGGAGATGAAAGCAGAATGGGATATTAGGGTTTCGGATTAGTTGATGGTCATCACGGTTGTGCTGAACCCGAGGCCGGTCATCAGTATCTTGTCGCCGTTCTGGATTTTTGTGGCGGAGATGAACATCTGCATCCCGGTTGTGAATTTCATCGTGTTATCTGTTATATCCCACTCATTGTTGGAATAGTGGCATGCAACCGTTCCGTTCGAATAGTAGAGAGTGGCGTTAACGGTCATCGGAAGCCCGCCGCTGGTCATTGTCAATGTTGAACCATCAATCAGAGCGGTTGTGGGAACACTGGCGAATAGAACGGTAATATTGCGGTCATTCCTTGTCTGCTGAGCTAGGCCGATGGGCAAATCCGCACTGCCGGTTTCGGAACCCATTCCGATTACCATCACGTACAGGACGGCAGCCAGAACCACAGTTATGGCGACCATCAGAATCGTTGCTAGATCGGAAGAGCACACGTCTGAACTCCAGTCACGAATCACCATCT
>CALKWP010000017.1 GCA_938004075.1 uncultured Methanomassiliicoccales archaeon | reverse complement strand
TTGCTCCATTATCCGTGCGGAAAGGGCTGGTGAGAATCAGGCAATCGGTATCATCGGGCAATCCGATGGAGTCCCTGTACTCCTCAATCGGTGCGATAGTGCCAGACAGATGGATGGAAGTGTGGCATTCCTTCAGGACCCCGGTTGCCAGGGCAGGATTCAGGCAGTAGGCTTGCAGCGATGGATTGTCGCCGCCATTGACAAGCTTGGCGAACTCGGACTCTTCCAGCATCATCCATTCCTGGATGAAAGAGGCAGTCTTGAAAATGTGAGACCTGGGAAGCTTCCCCTGGCGCCGCCTTGTTTCCCTGATAATATCGCCATGCGTCACCATGTTCATCAGCATTATCTGGACATCCCTGCTTGTGGACTGAAGCCGCGACATCAGCTGCTCCTCAATCTCGGAAGGCGGGACAAGCCCGTCCTCCTCGATGACATACTCCCTGGCAGTAGAATCCAGTATCTCCGAGAACATGCCGCAGGCCTCTGATATGCTCATGTTATCACGCAATCGCGGATTCCCAATCTCCACTGCCTCCTGAGAGGAAAGATTGAGTCCTCTTGCAGTTAAGTCTCTGGAATGCAATTCTCTGGCATAATCGGCAAGATTGTGGGCTTCATCGATTATAACAATCAAATCCGAAATGTGCACCTTCATCCAGTCCAGTATCGCCCTCCGGATCATGGGGCTGAAGAAATAGATGTACGGCGCCGTGACGACCATCGCATCCTTCATCAGGAGTTTATTGGCCTCATACGGGCATATGCCATGCGGCTTGCACATCTCCATGAATTCCTCGACTGAAGGAATCTCTTCCATTGCCCTGTTCTTCAAATCTTGAATGTCAAAGTCCAGCAATTCTGAGAAAAAATGGCACCCCTTACCGCCGTCCACACTGGCCTTCTTGAGGTCCCCGCAGACCTTGGACAGCTCCTCCGCGGTTCCGGCCTTCAGGTCGGGGCGCTCCCCCAGCAGTGGGCACATATTCTGACGGCCCTGCATGCCTATGCCGAAGACCCGGTTTTTCTGGTTAATCTTCCTGAGCTCGATTATGACCTGCTTCTGCTGGGAGTTGGTCCTTGTGAGATAGAGAACCTTCTTTTTGTTGGCAATAGCATAATCCAGCGATGGCGCGAGCGAGCATATCGTCTTGCCGGAGCCGGTTCCCGATTCCGCGATGATGTGGCCGCGCTTCTCCAGCGCCGCATTTATATGCTCCATTATCACCTTCTGGTTGCCCCTTGGCTCGTAAGGGAAAAGCCCCGACATTTGCTTTCTCATCTGCGAGGCATTGACGGCAGCCTATTTAAACCGAAGTCAGGGGTGGGCGAAAGTATCACAATTAAATAAAGATACAATTATATTAATAAATATATCATGTAAATATCTTGATGGTCTTGACATTCATGACATCTTTCAGCGCCACGAGAACATCCCCGGTTATGGGATTGTCTGTTATTATGAAAAGCATGTTGCAGTCCGTGGCAGGGCATTGCGCTTGCCTTATCGATATCTTCATATCGCCCAGCTTCGTCGTGATGCGGCCAAGCGTCCCCGGCATGTTGGGGTTGTTCAGCTCGATGCAGATTACGCCCCAGCCCATATCATTAGCCATGTTTATCAGATTGCAGGTGGGCTGCAATTTCGAATATATGGAATAAAGGCGCTTGTTCTTCCTGATGGTCTTGACCGTTGCTGCCACGACCCTCTTGTCCTTGCCGAGAGCCTCGGCCACCTGCGAATGGGATATCGCCACCTTCTCGAAAAACAGCTTATCGCCCTCCTGGCGTATGCCAACATCGAGCATGTACTTTGCAATTTCGCCCTGCGACGGCGTTCTGGAGAATTCCTTTTCGAGTTGGTCCCACATGCATTGATGCATCAGATTGGTACTATATATTGCTTTCTGTTATACACTGGCTAAGTGTTGTGATTTCCAACGCGCGCGCATATAAGTCTAACTATCTCATTCCTATTCATGCACATATGGGTTCTTCGGGGGCAAATCTTTTATATCTAAAATGGTATCTCGCAGTGTCAAAATAAGACATGATTGTATCAGTTTGATACATAAATTATTTGAGGAGGATAGGAAATGGATGCAAGAAGATTGACAGCCATAATGATTGTGGGTATAATGATAGTGAGTGGGTTAGGGATTGTGAGCGTTGGGGCGGCATCGGATTCTGAAACGATAGAACCGCAAGCCATACCTCCAATTGAAACTAACACTGTGCCAAGAGTCGTGCTATTCGAGGATTTCACGAGCTGGGAATGCCCGCCGTGCTCATCGTTCAGCCCTGTGTTCAGCGCAGTCATTGATGCGAATGGTTTCTCCAAGGTCGCACCTGCCATGTATCACGTATGGTGGCCTAACTACGATGATGACCCGATTTACCAGTACAACAAAGCTGAGGTCACCGACCGGGTGAATTATTACGGATGCAACTATGTCCCATGGCTGGTTGTGGACGGCACCCAGCAGGCGACATCCACGACTCAATCTGTCCTTCAGGGATACCTGAACAACAGGCTCGCGGTACCCGCCAACATCTCACTGGATACTCAGGGATGGATAAGCGGAGGCGTCGGCGAGATAGGCGTCACAATCACCGCAGCTGAAAACATCGCCGCAACAGATCTCTACGTCCGCGTAATGCTCTGGGAGACAGATATCACCAGGCCCCTCTGGAATTACAGGCTTGGCGTCTATGACAGCCCTCCCTATCCCAATGGGGAAACCGTCCTTGATTTTGCAGTATGGGATTATGTTCCGGATGCGAAGGGAACCCGCATTTGGTCATCCGGCGCCACCGCAGGCGATAAAGTAGACTTGGTGTTGCCATTTGACATAAGCGATGTGGACGGCCTTGTGGAGTCCAAAGTGGGCGTCACGATATTCGTGCAGAGCCATAGCACAAAATATGTTGAGCAGGCTGCTGTCGACACATTCGACAACTTCCCTCCGACAGTCACCCTGGCCAGTCCAAATCCAAACACCGCAGAGCAGATCCTTAGCGGCACCATCCCGATTACTTGGACCGCGACAGATGTAGAGGATGCCCAAGCATCCCTGGACATTTCCATCGATTACAGCGCCGATGGCGGGAACACCTGGACCAACATCATGAGCGGCACCGACAACAATGTTGCGCCATACACATACAACTGGAACACGGTTTCAGCAGGTATCCCGGACGGACCTGGCTATAAGGTTCGGGTCAAGGCAACTGATTCCAAAGGTGATTGGGGTCGCCCCCAGTCGATCCAGGCATTCTCAATAGAAAATGTCGCAAACGACAGATGGTACCTTCAGGTGGAGGCAGCCGGCGCAAACAAGGACCTCGACATGAGGCCGGTCGAGAACACGCCGAACTCTGTCACGACACCAAGGATCACCGCTGCTGGCCAATATTTCCTGGGAAAATGGGACACTGCTCAGACATTCACCGATAAGAACATCAACGGAGACTGGACATTCAATGTCTATGGGAAGACGCCAGACCCGGGATATGTGCCTTTGACAGCATACATGTACGCCAAGGTATTCACATCCTCAAACCCCACCACCCCGCTCGACACCACAATACTTGACAATGAGAATGTCGGCGCCTTCAAGACAAGCCACCTATTCTCATGGACCGATACGCTTTCTGGAACAATCGTAAACGGTGATAATTTACTTATAGAGATATGGGTAAGCGCCGTCGGCGGGCCATACCCCGAACATGCAAAAATGTCCCCCAACACTGGGTTCAACACGAGCGCGGCACCGTGGTACTTCACAGCGGTCACAAGCAACACCGACGGATACGGCACAGCAGCCGGAAACTGGGTCGCGACCAATGGGAATCCTGGCGGTTACGTGAATGTCGTATTGACGCCACCTGGCTCCGGTGTAGCTACACGTGTGATTCGCGCAGGATACTGGGAAGTGCCAATCACGATGGGATGCGTCCCGACGAACCCTACCCTTAACCTTGATTGGAGATGTTTCAGCGTCGGGACTGATCAGGAATTCACATATGCTTATGCATTCATAAGCAAGGACAAGGGCGTGCCCGCGGGTGGAACACCGGAACTCATCGCGGCCTCTGTCTGGAACGTGCACCCGACTGCGGTCACAAGCTGGGCGTCAATAACTACAGTTGATCTTAGCAGCATCATAACAGAGGACACCACATATTATCTGAAAATACTGTTCAGGACCGCCCTCCAGAGGGGTACCGGCACATACAATATGGGATTCGACAATGTCAAGTTATCCTGGACACAAGCTTCGCCATTGGTGTACGCGGAATACGATTACGGCCTGACCCAGTCCAACATCGTGCCTTTCATTGGATCAGGCGGCGGCCCTGTCCCAGCAGCCTACAACATCCCGCTCACCGGTAAATCCGCGAACAGCTGGGTCTTCGTGTCATTCCCGATAGACGTGACTGGCACCGTGCAGAGCATACTCAACGACGCGACGCTTGGCGATGGCGGCACAACCTGGACAGTTGCAAAGAGCTGGGACAATGTCAACAAGGTATGGCTCACCTACAGAGTCGGCGGGACTGCCAACACACTGACGACAATCAACAACCAGATGGGCGTTTGGCTCTGGATTACAGCGAACGGCGGAAACCAGATGAGATCGGAAGAGCACACGTCTGAACTCCAGTCACGAATCACCAACTCGTA
>CALKWP010000016.1 GCA_938004075.1 uncultured Methanomassiliicoccales archaeon | reverse complement strand
GACCACCGAGATCTACACTCTTTCCCTACACGACGCTCTTCCGATCTCATGACCACAAGATTTGAGACGCTGGCAACCGACAAAGAAATGCTGCCTCGAATGAAATCGTTGATACTTGAGATTCTTGAGAAAATACCCCGGAACACAATCCTGTTCTTCCCGAGCTTCGCACTGATGGCTGAATTTTCGACAATCGCCAAACAGGTCAGCAGGGATGTCTATTTCGAGGAACAGGGGATGACACAGGACGAGCTGATGACAACTGTGGCAAATTTCAAGCTGGCAAGGGGCGCGCTGATGTTCGCGGTCATGGGCGGCCGGATATCCGAGGGAATTGACTTCCCTGACAGGGAGCTGGAGCTGGCAATACTTGTCGGCATACCATATCCCAAGCCGACAGCCAAACAGAAATCACTGCTGAGCTACTATGACAGAAGGTTCGGCAAAGGTTGGGAATACACGGTCAAGGCGCCAACAGTAAGGAAGATGATGCAGAGCATCGGCCGGCTGCTCCGGAGGGAGAGCGATCGCGGCGTCGCAATCGTTCTGGATTCCCGGCTGGTTCAGTTCAAGTCAGAGATACCTGAGATAATTGGGACCGAGGACGTGCTCGGGGAAGCTGTTAGGTTCTTTGAAAAGCAATGAGAAAATGTTATTATTGTTTTATTCAATGATTTATTCCGGTTGCAGCCAACTGTTATAAATATTCTGATATTATCACTCGATTTCAATCTCAAACATCTAAACGCATATATACCCGTTTTCCATATCTCCAAGAAGGTAGGATTGTTCAATGTCAAAGAAAAGAGGGTCGATGGCTTCAGGCAATTCAGATTCCGGCAATGGTAATGCCGCAAGCCTGTATGACTGGATATCCGAAGGATATGTTATAGACCCGCTGCTGGATGCCATCAAATCCGGCAATCAACAAAATATAGATATTGCATTTCAGAACTACACAGAGCTCATTGATCGCCTGACAAAGGTCCGGGAGAAAATGCAGCAGCTGGGATTCAATGATGCCCACGCTTCTTATCCCAAGATTTCCGATAAGCTGAACGACCCGACCGAGGTGGACGCTCTCGAGTCCTTCACTCTTGAGTTGGAGATGGGCCCCAAGATGAAAGAATTGAAAGCCGAGCTTTCCAGCCTCAACACCAAGGGATTCGAGGAAGATACGAACCGGATCAAGGCAATGCTGGATAACCGCGAGAATCCAGATGTTATTGATAACGAGATAAAGCTTCTCAAGAAGAGGATAAAGGAGAAATTCTTTGAGGCCGCTTTCGAGGATGTGGTGGTGCCCCAGGAGACAAAGCCGAAATGCACTTCCGAGATAATTTTCCTTTTGCACAAGGATGGAACCCTGCTTTCCGTGAAAAGCAGGAACCCGCCAACGGAACTGGACAAGAAGCTGATGTCCAGGATGGTAATGGCGATAAAGGAGCAGATGACCCGCGCCTTCAAAGAGGGAGAGCATCTGCATTCCCTGACATACGAAGGGCATACCATCCTTCTGGAAGACAGCGTGCATGTTTATGCGGCTGTCGTCGTGGCGGGTGAAGCCAAGCCAGTCATGTACAGGGTAGTGCTCAAGGCCCTTCAGATAATGGAGAAGAAACTGGATAATGAATTCACATCATGGAACGGCGACAGGAACCGCCTGGAGAATCTTGACAAGTACGTCACTGCGATATTCCAGGCCCTTGACAAAGTGAATTAACCATTTTTCATATAACGGCTCAATTCATTTCATCATGCAAAAATATTTAACCCTCAATTGCCATATGCTTTTCATCATGCGTTTCGTCAGGATTTCTCAGAAAGAACTGGTCAAGGTAAGAACACTTTACGAGAGTGTCATGTCCCATGCCAGTCATGGATTGTTTTACAGGGAGGGCGAGGCCCTTGGAAAGGAGATAATCCTTCAAACAGCATCCTGCGATCACGGGACCTTCCTGGAAACCGCCGGAAAATTGATAAAGGGGAGGGGCTGGGTCGAGGATATTTCCTTCACCGAGGAAAGGATTTTTGTGAATGGCTCCATAGAGTGCTACGATAAAGCCACCGAAGCCACCTGCCATCGGCTTCGCGGGATGATACATGTGATAATGGAGAAACATATGGGGAAAAAGCTTTTATGCTTGGAGGATAAATGCCTTAGCCTAGGTGACGCGCAGTGCGAGTTCATATTGAGAGAGATGGAGGGGTCGTAGATGAGCATGATAAGTGAATTGTTGGACGAATTGAAATCCACAAAAGGGGTCTTAGGATGCGGCATAGTCACTCGGGACGGCCGCCCTGTCGAGATGCGGCTGCCGGAGAAGATGAATCACGAGACGATTGCAATAATGTGCGCAACGGTTTTCGGGGGTTCAATGACGCTTCACACGGAAGCTGGCAAATCAACGCCAACCAGCATCAAGACGGATGCGGAAGGCTATTGCACCGAGATATTCCAGTGCGGCAGGCGCTCGCTGGCGATAATAATGCATGATAACGGTTCTGACCGGAATCAGATAATGGACATCGTTCATAAGCTAGGATCGGAGTTCGGGCCTATTTAGTGATAAAGGCCAAGGACCCTCTGGCTTTTAAGCCAGAGATGAATTGGCCATTTACACGAATTTAAACGAACGGTAGATCGCCTTGCACCGTGCATATTCTTGCATCTGAAATCCAAGCTACCTGCTTTGATAATCAGGTGCACGGATGCCTGGGTAAATTTCCAGCCCAGACAACAAACGCCAGTCACGTCACGGGGTGGTATTTGATAGGTAGGTCG
>CALKWP010000015.1 GCA_938004075.1 uncultured Methanomassiliicoccales archaeon | reverse complement strand
GAGGCCACCTCGAAGCGGCCGGCCCGGTCGGCGGCGGCGTCGGTGAAGGCGCCCTTGACGTGGCCGAAGAGCTCGCTCTCGAACAGCGTCTCGGTGATGGCGCCCATGTCGACGCTGATGAACACTTCAGCCGCCCGGGTCGAGTTGCGATGCACGGCCCGGGCGACCAGTTCCTTGCCGGTGCCGTTCTCGCCGAGGATCAGCACGTTGGCATCCGTCTTGGCAACCCGTTCGATGGCGGCGAACACCTTCTGCATCGGCGCCGACACGCCGATGAACTCGTGAAAGGGGTGGTCGAGATCGTCGTGGAGCTGCTGCTGGCGGGAGCGCAGGTGGGCCACCTCGAATCGCGAGCGGCGCAGGTTCAGCGCCGACGACACCGTGGCCAGGAGCTTCTCGTTCTGCCACGGCTTGAGGACGAAGTCCGTCGCCCCCTCCTTGATGGCCCGGACCGCCACGTTGATGTCGCCGAAGGCGGTGATCATGATCACCACCGCGGCCGGGTCGATCTCCAGGATCCGGCCGAGCCAGAGGAAGCCCTCGGCGCCGCTGGTGACGTCGCGGGTGAAGTTCATGTCCAGCAGGATGACGTCGTACGACTCGTTGAGGAGCAGCTGTGGGATCCGGCCCGGGTCGCGCTCGGTGTGGACCAGCTCCACGTGTTGTTTGAGGAAAAACCGCGCCGCCTGCAGGACATCGGCGTCGTCGTCCACAATCAGTATTTTGCCGAACTTGCCGCTCATGGTGGCACTCCGGCCGGTTTGTCTGCAAATGCGCTACCATTGTAACACATCGACAGAAACCCTTGCGGGTGAAGGTTTCTTCAAAAGGTGGTCCGGCCGGCATGTCCGAAAACGGACAGGTGCTGTCCGCCGGAGAACAGTGGCCCCCCGTGAAATGATTGCTGCCTGGTCCGGGGGCGGGACGAAGCGCGCCGGTTTGGCGGGAACTTTCATCTGATATGCGGCAAGATTCCGGGCGATGGCATGAAAGATGCTTAGCCAGGGTGGGGGAAGACTCCTATGAGCGCAGAAACAATCATCACCGATTTCGCCCGCTGGATGCATCCCGTGCCGGCGCCCGACCGGAGCCCGGCGATGCGGGCCCGCCGCCTCGCCCTGAAGGTCGACGGGCGGTTCCTCATCATCGACGCCGCGGCTGTGGACTGGGTCGAGTCAGCCGGCAATTACATCTGCGTCCATGTAGGAGCCGACACGCATATCGTGCGGGAACCGCTGACGCGCTTCGCCGAGCGGCTGGACCCGCAGCGCTTCCGGCGCATCCACCGCACCACGGTCATCAACGTGGAACGCGTCCGGGAACTGCGGCCCTACTTCCGCGGTGACTACATCGTGGTCCTGGCGGACGGGACCGAACGGATCCTCAGCCGCAGATACCGCGACTATTTCATGGCCGGTATAACCCTCGGCCTCTGACGGCCCGCGCCCAGTCCAGGGTGCGGCGAATAGAACCATCATGTGTTGGATCCCCCGCTCAACCTGGGCGCTCCCTGCTCAATTTGAACGCCCTGCCCGCTCAACCTGGTCCCCCTCCAACTTGGGTGACCCAGACTCATCCCCCAACGCAGATTTGGGGAGAAGGATCGCGCCCAGCTTTCCTTTCTGTGTCGTGCCGCCTCATCCGGCCATGCTCGCCACGGACCCGGCCGCGCTAGCTGCCATGGCTTATAACCCGGGCTGATAGGTGCGGGGGTGTGACGGATTGGGGATGTGTCTGAGCCGCACAGCGACGACTGAAGAAAGAGAACTAACGACACGGGGAGAAAATGGAAGTCCTCGTTTGCAGTTCCGGACAGCCAACGATTGGCGCAGTTCGGGACAGCCAACTATTGACACAGACCGGGATAGCCAATGATTGGCACAGTTCGGGACAGCCAACGATTGACACAGTTCGGGACAGCCATTGATTGACGCAGTTCGGGACAGCCAACGATTGACGCAATTCAGGACCACAATTCGGGACAGCCATTGATTGATGCCCAATTTCTCACACCTCGTGGGTGAATGTTGGGGTGTCCTGCTCTGCCCGAACGGTTGACGCAGTTCAGGACTGCCATTGATTGATGTCCAATTTCTCGCAAGTCGATGATTAGGAATCCCGATTTCTCGGTGGAAAAAAGGATGTTCTGATTTCCTGTCTACGTGTTCTTCTGTTATGGATGCTTGGGTGTCCAGAATATCATCTCGACTCCTCGTGAGTGAATTGTTGGGTATCTTGCCCTTCCCGAACGGGTGTTCGGATGATCGGATGCCCCATGAATAACTATATGCGTGTCCCGAATTTCCTGGGGTGGGATGCCGGATGGGATGCTGGATGCCCATAATTGCCCGTTTGGGTTTCTGAATCACCTGATATCGCGCGAATGGAACATGGATGTCCTGATTTCTAATGGAACATGGATGTCCTGATTCCTCTCACGAATAAATGTATGGGTGTCCTGAATTCCCCTGGGGCGAGATGCTGGATGTCCATAATTGCCCGTTTGGGCGTCTGAATCACCTGATTTCTCGAGTATGGAATATGGAATATGGATGTCCTGATTTCTCCCACGAATAAATGTATGGGTGTCCTGAATTCCCCTGGGGCGAGATGCTGGATGTCC
>CALKWP010000014.1 GCA_938004075.1 uncultured Methanomassiliicoccales archaeon | reverse complement strand
CGGCGCCCCCCGAGATCTACACTCTTTCCCTACACGACGCTCTTCCGATCTCATGGCGGCGGCCATGAGAGGAACCTGCGCTCCGGCACCGAGAACGTGCCCGGCGTTGTCGGGCTTGGAAAGGCGATGGAGCTGGGCAAGGCTGGCTTAACGACCGACATACCGCGGGTGAAGGCCATGCGCGACCGGCTCGTGAAGGGCATCCTGGCAGAGCTTGAGGATTCGTATCTTAACGGCCATCCGGAGAAGCGGCTGCCTCACAACGCGCATTTCAGATTCTCGTACATCGAGGGGGAAGCGCTCCTCCTCAACCTGGACATGATGGGCATAATCGCTTCCACCGGCTCCGCATGTTCCTCGAAATCACTCAAGGCGTCGCATGTTCTCCTGGCGATCGGGCTGAACCCTGAGCAGGCGCACGGGTCCCTGAGGCTCACTCTGGGCAAGGGCAACACCGATGAAGAGGTGGATTACGTTATAGATTCGATTCCAAAGGTCGTTAAAAAGCTCAGGGCGATGTCGCCGCTGGGCCATGGAGGCGGAAAATAATGTACAGCGAGAAAGTGATGGACCATTTCATGAACCCGCGCAACGTCGGCGAGATGAAGGACGCGGACGGAATCGGCGAGGTCGGCAACCCCACATGCGGCGACCTGATGAAGATTTTCATCAAGGTCAAGGACAACGTGATAACCGATATCACGTTCCAGACATTCGGCTGCGGGGCGGCGATTGCCACGAGCAGCATGATCACCGAGCTGGCCAAGGGCAAGACCATAGAGGAGGCGCTCAAGTTGACGAGGGATGACGTCGCTGAGGAACTGAACGGCCTTCCCCCCATAAAGATGCACTGCTCCAACCTCTCGGCTGACGCGCTCAAGGCCGCGATCGACGATTATAAGAAGAAGTCCGGTAAATGAACATCATTCGGGTTTTGTCAGCTCCCTGAACTGGTTGAAATCCCTTCTGACCATCTCGCCGGTAAGGTAGAGGCACATCACGTAGGTGAAGAAGCCGAGTATGGCCAGGCCGATGAGCCAGGGGAAGGTGATTTCAATCTCAAAATACCAAACGACGAATTGCATCACTGCCATCATCAGGCCTGCGCAGAGGAAGTGCACTGGTATGCGCTTGTGGGGCTTGCAATCAAGTAGCTTCCAGGTGATGTACCTTGAGGCGATGTACACAGCCACCGATGAAGCTAGCACGGCGATCGCGGTGCCGTTCATCCCGTGAATGTCCGAATCGGGCAGAATGAGGTTGGGAAGCAGCAAAGCAAGCATTGCCATCATGGTGCCGAGGCCCGCGCCCGCGGTTATTGTCATCTCCCGGAACTTGTCCGACCTGACCAGGTAGGAAATGTGCGGGGAGGCAAGCCCGGCGAATAAGCCGGCGCCTGCCAGCAGCGCGACCACATGACCGCCGTCCGCGAATCTCTCTCCGAGGAAAGCCATCAGCAGGGAATTGGAGAAGAATACATAAAATGCCGTCACTGGAAGGACTACCAGCGACACGTACCGTTCAGTCATCCGAAGGGTGTCGGATATCTCATTTGTCCTGCCCTCTTTTATGTAAACGGAAATGGCATTGCCCATCAGGACCTCAATCATCACCGCCGATGCCGCGATGAAAATGGTTATCCGCTGGGCGCCGAAGTACAGGCCCAGAGTGTGAAAATCAGATACGAGCCATAGAGCGACCTTGTCCAGGTTGAGAGCGAGCGCGGTGAGAGCGATGAAAGGCATGAAGTTACGCGTGATGTCCTGGAATTCGACCTCTATCTCCTCATCATCCTCTCCCGTCTTGAGGCTGCGGGCATTGTTCCGGACCAGCATCATCCCCAGCGTCGCGGCGATGAGGTAAATGAATGCGAGCCAGAATATCAATTCCTGGTCGTTTCGTGGGTTTATGAACCAGAACAGCCCAAGTACCAATATGGCCTTGACGAAGCTTTCCAGGAGGTCGTTGGGCATCGGCTTCCTGCCGCGCAGCCGCATGCCAAGCACCCAGATGCCTGCGAGGTTCACCATGATGAAATAGCCCAGTATCATGACGAGGGCGATGGGGTGAAGGGCGGTATGGCCTTCCGGGGCCAGGAAGTATGAGTATACGGCAATCAGCACGCCAGAAAGGATCGCCATTGAAACCGTTAATTTAACCTTCGCAACCAGAAATGCCCTGTAGCACTTGCTGAATTGAAATCCCCTCGCCAGCATTCTCTCGAAGGCAAGCCCGTAACCCAGGTCACCAACGAACATGAATAGGCCCATGAAGGCAAGGGCGAAACCCAGAGTTCCAAGCATCACCGGGCCGGCGTTCCGGGCGATGGCCAGCAATGCAACGGTGTTGAAGAGGGCGGTGAGGAAGCTTGCGCCCATGATGATAGGCCTTCCCGGCGCCCCTTTCATCTTATCGGATAGGGAACCCATGGGGGCGGATTGACCGGTTCGTATATGAATATTTACATCATAGAAAATACTGGAAATTATCTGGACCTATCTTTGAGCTTCTTCTCCATCCTGTAAGCCGCCCTGGTTCCGTTGTGCATGAATATGTAGTATTCGGGAATCTTCTCGCTGATCCCGTATCCGGTCTTCTGGTACATGGATATGGCCGCCTTGTTGCCCATGGATACTTCCAGCCTGCAGAATGCCGCGCCGCGGTCAAGCATCTTCCTCTCCGCGGCTTCCAGCAGGCGCTTGCCTGTGCCCTTTCCCCTGTGCTTCGGGGAGACGCCGATGGTCTCGATTCCAGCGATTTCGGACTTGACCCTGAAGAGCGCAGTGACATAGCCGGTTATCTGGCCGTCCGATTCCTCCACCAGCGTTGTGCTGTTGGCCTTGAACAGAAGGTAGCGCATCTGGCGCCTTGTGTAAGCCAGGTTCCCGGGGAAGCAGGAGTTCTCGATTTCCATTATCTTTTCAAAATCGGAAGTTTTCACTGGCCGTATAGTGAGGGATTGCTTATCCTGGCGAATGTTGCCTTTTGCCTGGTTTTTTCCGATTTCATGGGCTGATGACAGCATATCACCCCCGGATTCGTGTCCGGAACCGCGACCGTTTCGGCCGCCAAGATGCCATCTGGTCGGTCTAGCGCAGACCCGGAATTAATACTTTTCGCTATAGATAAGCCTTCTGAAAATTTTTTGGGATAGGGTGCGGAAAGGCTGGATAACCAGCCATTGAAACCGAGGCCGTAGCAAGCTTCCCTGAACTTTTTAGCCAAGCAAATTCTCGCTTCCCGACCAGTTAATTACATTATGCTGAATCATTTTAGTTATCAGCAATCAGATTTATGGCAATAGTCTTATGTGCAAAGTCATCAATATCCACCCGATGTCCCGCACAGCAATTGCCGGCGTTTTCTCACTCCTGCTGGTTATTTCCATCGTAATGGGCGCTTACTCGACGCTGAGCATGCCTTCCGCCAACGGTTTTACGGACACGGATTTGAGGGCTCCGGAGGATTTCACCCCGCCAACATTGCCGGCGCCGCCGGCAAACATCGCCGGAGATACAACCGCGAGGCCGAACATCAACATCAGGATTCTCGTCGGCCAGATATTCGAGAGGTATGGCGGCTCAATAAGAATAATCGTAATGAACAATGACACACGCGCGCTATTTTTGGAGGAGCTCATGTTCGAATGGGTCGGAACCGATATAAATTCATCCATCACGGTTAACCAGAGGATTGGGCCCGGAGAAAGGCATGATATAATGACGCTGGCAGTCGGCGGTCCGCCGGTTTCCGGAGCGCGAGAATACAGCCTGAGCGTGCGGCTGCTCCAGTACCGGAACAATGGATGGTACAGGATGGTGAGCGGCGGAGATGACTGGCTCTCGTTCTCGGAGCAAACGATTGACGTCATGAGCCTTGCGGATGAGGGCGAGAATGCGATATCCTACAACCCGCTCCGTTACTACGCCAGGGTCAATGAGCTCGTGGATTTTGAGTCCGCCTACGTCGAAAATGCCACTCAGCCAATACTGGGAAACGAGCCTGGATACAATATCGGCAAGGTCTGCGCCATATTCGACTGGCTGGTCTCCAATGTGAATTACACCGAAGATCCTGACGGGGGCGATATCTGGTACTCCCCTGACGAGACGCTTGCCGCGATGGCGGGGGATTGCGAGGATTACGCTATGCTGCTGGCTGCAATGGTCAATCTGGCTGGCGGAACGTCAAGGGTTTACCTGACGCATGACCATGCCTTTGCTGCCGTTTACCTGGGAAAAACATCCATCGACCTTGAGAATGTCACCGCGGACATCAGGGCATATTACAACACCCAGGTCCCGGTGCATGCGTTCCGGGACGAATCCGGATACTGGATGGTCGCCGACCCCCTGGGCTCATTCTACATGGGAGGGCTTGCTGTCGGCCAGGTTCCGATAGAGCAGGAGGACGGTTACTGGAATAGCGCATTCCCGGAATCCGGCACTCTGTATTCCATTGACGTCACTGGAATCTCCATCGAGCGGCCACTGTGGATGGACACGTTCTTCTGGGTCGGGATGATACTTGTTTTCGGGTTCATGGCGATTGGCTTCACAATCTCCGCATACTCTGCTGAGCAGCCGGTGAAGCGGAAGTGCCTGGTGTGTAACTCTGAAATCGGCGATGACATCTATGTTTGTCCCCATTGCCAGGCGGCATATCACAGAGCGTGTGCGTTCGCTGGCGCCAACTGCCGGGAATGCCAGAGCCCGATAGTATTCCCGCCTCCGCCAGGGGATATGAAATTTTAGCCTGCAGAGATTGTGCATCATGCTTGAACTTTGGCCTTCCGGTGCATCCAGTAGCTCCCGATTAGGACAATGAAGATGCCGACGCCTACCATGACGCTTATGGCCTTCCAGGCGGAATTGTCAAATATGTCGATGAGGAAGCGCTGGCCCACGGTGAAAGCGATTATGGCAATTGAGAGGCCACCGGTCAGAGAGCCAATCCAGATGGCCAGCCAGACCCGGGCCTTCCTCATCCCGGAAAGCATGCCGATTATCGTAGAGGCGATGCCGTGGCTGCCGTAGAATGGCGAAGCCATGTAAATGGTGAGTGCCAGGAAGAAGCTCATTCGCTTCCTGCGGCTCTTCCTGAGCTTTCTGCGGCCGTAGTCCTCCATGCCGGATATCCACCTGCCCAGCCTCGGAACATGCTTCAGGATGTCCAGGTTCCACAGGAGGAAGATGGAGCACATCACGTCCACAAAAACGATGCATGCAACGATCCGGGTGATGTCCTCAACCATGAAAGCCGTCCCATGCAGCTGTATGAGAGAGATGACCGTAATAGGGATGAGGACCTCCCGACCCAGGGGGGACATGAAATAACCGATGAGCAGGAACGCGAAAATCGCGTTCATCTCGTCAGGCAGCAGACCTCCGAAGATGAATAGAAAAATAATGCTGGCAACGATGGGCAGGAAGAAAAGCCCCAGGCGCTTCATCAGATATCTTCTGTCCATGACTCACTCCCTGATGGCGTCAACGAGCATGGCAAAGGCCCTGCCCCTGTGTGAGATTCCGTTCTTAACATTCAGGTCCAGTTCAGCAAATGTGAGTTCATGGCCTTCAGGTGCAAATATCGGGTCGAAGCCGAATCCGTCAGAGCCGCGCATTGCATCGGTGATGACTCCCCTGGATAAACCGGACCTTGAGATGATTTTTCCTTCGGCATCAACGTAACCGGCGCAGCACCTGAACTCCGCGCCGCGGTCTTCCAGCCCGTCCATTAACTTAAGGATGCCCGGGCAGCCCAGAGTCTTGAGAACGTACGCAGAGTACACGCCAGGAAATCCCTTCAACGAATCTATGAAAAGACCGGAATCGTCTATGATTATCGGTACATGGTAGCGGTCCCAGAGCCACTTCAGAGCCGCGTCAACGACCTCCTCCAGGGTGTCGGCCTGTATCTCGGGGCAATCGTCCTCAAGCTGCTCCACCTCGTGGCCCAGTGCCGCAAAGAGGGCTTTTACCTCCTTGAGCTTTCCCGGGTTCCCGGTGGCGAAGAGTATCTTCAGTTGTATCGCCCCCGCGACTCGATCTCATCCACCAGGGCGAGGACTTTCTCGCCTTCCGGATAGCATTCAACATAGCCGCAAGCGACTGCGTCGTAAAGGCCATCGAATTCAGAATGCGCGCTGCTCAGCGCCTCCTTCAGCAGATGCATGTCCACGCCCTTCTTCTCCAGCTCCTGGCTTCTCTCGCCGAGGCCGAAGTCGATGAAGCACGGGTCCGGTCCCTGGAAGATTATGTTGGACGTGGTCAGGTCGCCATGGATTATGTCGGCCCGATGAAGCCTGGCCACCTTCCTGCCAATCTCCATTGCCAGCTGCTCGCGGTTCGGCAGCTCCTGGAGAACTTTCTTGGCTGTGAGCCCTTCCAGAAACTCCATGACAATGATGCATTTCGCCAGGTCAATGTCATAAATCAATGGGGTGCGGACGCCCGCCTCCCTGGCCTTTGCCATGAGCATCGCCTCCGCTTTCGTCCGTGACTGGCGCAGCCTTCTGTCGAGGTCAGCAGCCCGGTAGGACTTGCTGATGCGCTCCTTCATTATGACTGAACGGCGATGCCACTCTCCCTTTGTGAGGACGGCCTCGGCCCCCCTGGCAATAATCTCAGGCTCGCATTCAGAAGCGCTCATGCGTCAGCATACCGGCAAGCTGCAATAAAAAGGTTTCCAGAAAACAAATGAAAGGTAGCATGGCGCCGCAAAGGGCGCCATGCATTAACTTGATTATTCGATGTTCCACTTCTTGGCCAGCTTCATCACGATGAAGACTACCAGGCACACGATGAGGAATGTGATGAATGCCATCACGAACAGGCCGGGCCTGAACGGGTCAAAAGCGCCGACCGGCGTCCCACCCATCAATGGGTCAAGCATCATGTTTATCAGAGGCATCAACAGTCCCTGGACAAGGCCTTTCACGACCTCACCCAGATACATACCTATGACAAACGCCACGGCCAATCCAAGGATCTTGTACTTTCCCACAAAATCCAGGAATTCCCCGACAAAGCCAGTGCGCCCCTCGGGGGCGGGCTTCGGTGTCAGGAGTTCACGTATCGCTTTCAGTTCCTGCAGCATCTCTGCGTTTGAGTCCGACATATTAATCTCCGAACTTGTATATGAGATTGAGTATATAAATATGATTGGAACATGTAGCAAGCGCTTCCTGCCGGTGGGCTCCCGCAGGTCACGCTTCAATTCTTCAGCTTGCTCCTGGCCAATCCTTCGATCACGTCCACCGGTAATCACATCGATTGCAGAATGACGATTACCGGCCTTCTGAGCTAATCGCGTTGATAGTGTGGGGGCGATTCGAGGCGGATACTCTTTATTGCATTATTCAAGCCCCGTATCCACCGATTGCTGGCAAATGCTGGTGATCTTTGGCTCTGAACCAGGGTAAAATGGGGGTCGAGCCATGGCGAACGCTCATCAACATAAGCCATCATTCGCATTCACCGAGCGCCGATTGATTGAATATGAGTTTCCGACATCAGTTCTTCAGCATGCCCCTGGCAAGCCCTTTTATCACGTCGGCTCTCGAGACGATGCCAACAAGCTTCCCGGAATCCATTATCGGGACGCGGTTGATGTCGCGCTTGTTCATGCTCTCCACGACAACAGCAAGATCGGTGCCTTTCTCGGCATATAGCACGTCGGCGACCATTATGTCTTTAACAGGCGTCTGGGCTATCTCAGCGAACGCGCCCAGCGTTTCCTTGATGTCCTGCTTCTCGACGAATGCCACGCTCAGCATGGAAAGGGATGGATAGACCATCTCGATGCGCTTGCTCCTGGTCTTTATCGCATCCAGGATGTCGCTCTCGGTGAGCATTCCGACGACCGCTCCGCTGCCATCCACGACCGGTGCTCCCGAAATCCCGTGCTTTGCCAGCTTGTCCACCGCTTCGGAAACTGTCTGGTCAGGTTTTAGGGTGATTACCTTCTTTGTCATCACGTCATCGACTTTCATGCTCACATCTTCCTGAGATCTATGACGCGCTTGGCCTTGCCTTCCGTCCTGGGAAGGGTGCCCGGCGCCATGAGCTCGACATCAGCGCGCACCGTCATTATGGATACCATCTCATCGACAAGCGACTTCCTGAATTTTGCCGGGTCGTATGCCGGGGAATTGAAGAATTTCTCCTCCACCTCGACTTTCACATGAAGCCTATCGAGAATGTCCCTGTCAACGATTATCTGGTACTGGTCTCCGACGCCCTCCATCTTCATGAGCACGGTTTCAACCTGGCTGGGGAATACGTTAACGCCGCCGATTATCAGCATGTCATCGCTCCTGCCCTTTATCCTCATTATCCTGGGGTGGCAGCGGCCGCACTCGCATTCCTCCCATATCACCGTGGCAAGGTCCCTGGTGCGGTATCTCAATAGCGGCATCGCCTCCCGGGTCAGCATGGTGAAGACTATCTCGCCATACGAGCCCTCGGGGAGAACCTCGCCAGTTTCGGGGTCGATTATCTCGACCAGAAACTCGTCGCCCCATATGTGAAGGCCGTTCTGGTGGATGCATTCCACAGCGACGCCAGGCCCGTAAAGCTCGCTCATGCCGTAAACGTCATGAGCCCTGAGCCCGAAGGATTGCTGAATCCTCTGGCGCGCCTCTTCGGACCATGGCTCGGCGCCGAACATGCCGATCTTGAATTTGAAATCCTTCTCCAGGTCGTAGCCTTCCTTGGGAGCGGCTTCGGCAAGGAACATAGCGTAAGAGGGGGTCGCAGCCAGGACGGTCGAGCCCATGTCCTTGGCCATCATCAGCTGGCGCTTGGTGTTTCCAGTCGCGGTCGGAATCACCGTGCAGCCGAGGGTCTCGGCGCCCATGTGGAATCCCAGGCCGCCGGTGAACAGCCCGTAGCCGTATGCATTTTGCACGATGTCCGCCCTGGTGACGCCCGCAGCGGCGTAAGTCCTGGCCATGAGACGGGACCAGGTCCTGAGGTCGTTCTCGGTGTAGGAAACGACCGTCGGCTTGCCAGTGGTTCCGGAAGACGCGTGAAGCCTGTTGATGCGCTCCAGCGGAACCGCCCTTATCCCGTACGGGTAGTGGTCCCTGAGGTCGTCCTTCTTGGTGAATGGCACCTTGGCGTAATCCTCCAGGGTATGAATCTTCGATGGGGCTACCCCGGCTTCGTCCATGCGCTTCTTGTACATCGGCACGTTGGAATAGGCGTAGTTCACCATCTTCTTGAGGCGTTCAAGCTGCAGGCTCTGGAGTTTATCTTTCTTCAAGGTTTCAATTTCTGGGTCAAACATAATGCGGCCCCCGGTTTCAACAGGAATGGAATCATTCGATTAAAGGCTTTGGGAGGTCCAAACGCCGTTCTTCAGGACCCATTGGCCGCGGGCATGCTCGCCGATGATTCTCGTGATGGCGGGCCTGAAATGGTCGGGTATGTGGCATGTATCTGAAAGCGGATGTAGATGAAGCCCCTCCGCATGCGGCCGTGATTCACCACCAAGACCCGCCAGGAACTTCGAGTGCTCCAGCTCGTCCGGGTCCAGGCGCAGCTTTGTGGCTGCCAGCCGCTCCGGGAATGCCTCAACATCGGCCTTCCGGTAGCCCATCACCTCGGGATTCTGGCCATTTGCCTTCAGGAACAGCATCACGCCGAGGCACTTGGTGCATTTCCCGCATGGAATTATCCTCTCTTTCTCAAAATGGCAGGAATGGCAGGACCTCTGGAATCTGGCAGCATCGGGATAACGCTGCGTCAGGATGCGCTCCACCACAAGCCCGGATATCGGCCGCAGCGCGCTCCACTGCCGCAAGCCTGGCATCCTGGCTGCGTACCATCCCTCCATCCGGATGTCGAAATCCAGATGCTGGTCGTAGATGCCGAAATAATGTTTTATTCCATTGTGCGACCAATCGCCCCGCGGGTCGTCGAACTCGCTGCCGATGAGCAGGTTTCCGATGCGCCGCTCCGCGAAAACCGGCAGGAGCTGGAAGAGATATACCGGGAATATGCACAGCCGTATCGGGTAAGTGTCACCGATTATCTGGCGATGATTTTTCTTCACAATCTTGAGGT
>CALKWP010000013.1 GCA_938004075.1 uncultured Methanomassiliicoccales archaeon | reverse complement strand
AGATGGTGATTCGTGACTGGAGTTCAGACGTGTGCTCTTCCGATCTGCTTTCCATACAGGAGTTCTAGAGTGCCTCAGAATGCTGGGACATTCGCACTTGAAGCTAAAATGATTCAAAAACCCGCCCTGACAGGCGGGGCATGCTGCCAAGAATATGCCTTCAAAGGAAGTCGTCCAAGGTCAGCTCCTTGTCTGTTTTCTTGACCTTTGCCTCTTCCTTTCTTTTGGTCTTGGGGGCTTCCCCCCGTCATAGCTGAAAAGCGATTTCTGCTGGGTGCCGGTTAGCAATTCCTGCACGTCCCATCCGAAAGTATCTGTCACGCGGGCCAGGGTCATCGCCGCCCTCCTGGCGTAGTACTCGTAATCCGGCGTTTTATCGAACTTTCTGCCGCTGACGAACGGCTCGACTTCGATGGGCGTCCTGCGTCCGCTGGTGACAACCCAGCTCACCTTCATGCCAGGAGTAAATTCATAACCCAGCTCCATGAGCTTCTTTGCGGTCTGCACCGTCGCCTGGTTGTCCGGGTCCTTGTAGGTGTTGAAGTTCTTGCATGTCTTGGAGATGACCAGGTCCTCGGGACTCACTTCACCCTTGGCGATTGCCTGGACCGTTTCCCTGGCAAGCGCGATCGCGCCGTCGGTATCATGGTCGAGGATCCTCTCGAACACCTTTGTCAGGGAGTCGCTCTGGATGTTGAATGCGTCAGTACGCCGTGTCTCATAGCCGCGGACTATCATGGACTCCTCCGGCCATACCACGTTGCCAACGTACCGCTTCTTCGCGCCATGGCTGAACAGCGGGTTGATGATCTTTTCGAATTCCAGGGTGGCGCCTTCCTTGGAGTATCTCTTGGCAATGGCCTTGCCGAGCTCCAGTGCCTCATCCAGGGTGTTTCCCGGGGACTGGAAGAATACTGAATCTGTATCGCCGTAGATAACGCGGACGCCCTCAGACTCAAGCTGGCTGATGATGCTTTTCGTGTTCTCTCGGGCGAACGCCGTGATGCTGGCGCCTATCTTCGGGTTGGTGAATCTGTAGAACGAGGATGCGAAGACGCCGTAAACCGCGTTCATGAGCACCTTTATCGCTTCCTGCAATCCGTTGTAATAACGCTTCTGGGCCGGATCCTTGGCCGCCTTCATCTTTGCCTTTGTCTCGTCCCTCTGCTTCATCAATCGTTCCAGGACCTGCGGAAGAAGCCCCAGCCGCGTCTCCTTGTCCAGGTAATTCACGCCTTCTTCGGGGCTTTTAATCTTCCCGTCCCTGCTCAAGGTGGTAAAGCAAATGTTCTTGGCAATTATGAGGCTGGGGTACATGCTCTTGAAATCAAGAACGCCAACCCAGTCATAGAGGCCGGGGTCGATGGTATGGACGTAACCGCCCTCTATCTGCTCTTCTCTATCGAAATTGCTAGTCAGAGGAACAGCAATCTTGTTCCGGTCCGCCTCCCTGATGAGTACGGAATCGATAAGCGTGGAAGTGCGGCCGTTGAGGACATCATCCAGGGGCAACTTTGACACGGTAGCCAGGTCCATGTTCTTCTCCAGGACGGCGATCTTCTGGAGTATGCGCAATGCAAGCTCCGCATCCTTGACGCAGTACCTTACGACCTTTTCCTTGTCGGCGGCCCATTCCTGGTCTATCTGAGCAGGGTTCACGTCGTCCTTCTGCTCCCCCAAAACCAGCTTGGAGACGGCATTTAACGTTTCCTGCTTCGGCCGAAGTTCCTTCTTGGCGTTCCACCAGGCATCGGCGATTATCCGGCCCTTGGCCCGCCAGAATTTGCCAACATCCCGAAGCTCGGTCCCGTCCCTGCCCATTCCGAGCTCATTCATCCGGTGATGGGCCGCTCGTTTCAGTATGAAAGGAATATCATACCCGTCTATGTTGTAACCGGTTATGACGTCCGGGTCAGTCCGCTTTATCAGTTCCAGAAAACCGGTTATCATCGATTTCTCATCGCCCACCAGGCTCTCGTGTTTTGTCTCTCCCCCGTTCGAGATGGCGCAGCAGATGGTGAGAATCTCATCGGTCTTGATGCTGTTCTCCAGATCGAAGCTGAGTATCTTGAGTTCCGGCTTGAACGGTTCGATGTTCTGGAATTCCGATGCCTCAACGACCAGGTCAGTCGTGTACTTCTCGATATCGACTTTCTTCCCGGTAACCCGGACGCAGCCGCCCAGGTCCAGGTCGTACATGAACCTGTGGCCGAATGGTATGTCGGCAGCAAGAACCCGGCAATGGCTCGCGTACGCCTTGCGAAAATCCGGCACCAGCCAGGGGTATTTTATCGTGACCTTCTTGCACGGGCGGTCCTTGCCATCGTGGAACAGCTCTGCGTCCTCAACGGAAACGACATTGGCATTGGCCTTGAGCTCCGCGGCAATGCCGGACGGCGGCGCCACCAGGTAGAAGTATGGCCGGAATCCTCTGTACCTCACCGCTATGGACTTGCCTTTGTCTGTGCGTCCGAAAAGCTCGATGATGACATCATCTTCTTTCGTGTAGGAAACCGCCAGCACGCGGACGTTCCAGCTGACCATCTCAGCGCCTCGCGATTATTGTGATTACATCGTCCTTCTTCAGCACATAGTCATGGCCGACGATGCGCTTGGTGCGGGCATCAATGGCCCGTATGAAGTTGTCTCCCAGGTCGGTGTGCACGCGGTACGCAAGCTCCCTGGCGTTGGAGCCGTTGGGCATCAGGTGCGCGTCAGGCAGGACCAGCCCTTCCTTGTTGGTGAGCTTGTTCTCGTCCTCGACCGGGTAAACCGGGATAAGGCCCAGCATCTCGTAAATTGCGGTTTCAAGGCATCTCTGGACGCCTGTGCTTCCATGGGTTTCCAGGAACTGGGAAATCTTGCCCAGGGCCTTCTTCTGTGCTTCATTCAGCTTTCCGGGCTCCTTCAGCTTGAATGAACTGTCGCCGGGCAGATAGTCAAGGAGTCCGGCTTTGGCGGCCTTGCGCAGGGCCAGCTCGTACTCCGCGGAAGTGGGTATAACTTTCACTGGCAGAGCCATCAGTTTCTCCAGGTTCCCGGGGGGCGCCTGGTCGCACTTGTTGGCCGCTATCAGCATCGGCTTTCCGGAGCGGCGAATCTCGGCGCAGAGATTGAGCAGTTCGTCATCGGACCATTTCACCGGCGGCGAGTCGATGCCCGCCTTTCTCAGGGCGGCGGTAATCTGTATCTCCGTTATGGCCAGGCCAGTGAATTTCTCATGCAGCACCCGCTCGATCTTGGTCCCCTGCATCGACATCTGGCGCGATATCTTGACCCAGTCCTTGTTGATGAGGGAGAAGAACCAGTGGTCTATCTCGCTCTCCAGGAATTTCACGTCCTCCAGCGGGTCATGGGCGCCCACGTCGCAGGGCGTCCCGTCAGCAAGGGTGGAGCCGCTGGCGTCCACGATATGAATGAGCGCGCTGGCCTGCCTCAGGTCATCCAGAAATTTATTGCCCAGGCCCTTGCCCTGCCAGGCATCAGGAACCAATCCTGCGACATCGATGAGTTCCACCGGAATCAGCCGCGTGCCGTTCTCGCATGGCGCGTTGTTGGGGTTGCACTGGACCTTGAACTCCACATGGGGGCATTTTCCCCGAACATGGCCCACACCGACGTTCGCCTCAACGGTGGTGAACGGGTAATTGGCAATCTCGGCCGGCGCCATGGTGCTGGCGCTGAAAAAGGTTGATTTGCCGACATTCGGCTTGCCTACAATGCCTACATCCATTCTAGCGCCTCCCGGCCCAGAATGGGTTTACCATAATAAAAGATTGGCGCATCAATTCTTGAACGGGCGGGTCCAGTATCTCAAAGCCAGAAGAAGCGCGATGATGCCGAGCGGTATGGAGAACGCCATTGTGGAAGTGAAAGTGTCGGGGAAAGGCATCCAATTGTAATCCAGGCCGGTGCGGTAAGGCCAGAACAGGGGATTGTAATCATGGGTGAACACATCGATGATGACGTGGCTCACCGTCCCGATGAGCGCGGAGAGAATCGCCCATCCGAGATTTGTGGGTGCCAGAGTCACATCCACGCCGGCGAAGATATGCCATTTCTCCTTTGACCGGGACTTCACCCATCTGCCGACCGGCGGCACTATGAAGAACACGATGAACAGCGTCACCAGGATGTCGATGGTCAGCGCGCCCAGCAATGAATGCATCAATGCCCTGGTCCTCTCCCCCTCGGAAGTGACCAGCATCATGGGTATGACCTCCAGGTCGGGAACCATGGCGCCGAAGCTCAGGCTCATGAAATGGAACTTTCTGCGATTCAGAAGCCAAACCGGCCAGGCGAATCCCAGGTGCAGCGGCGATACAGGCATCGGATGAGAATAGCCCCATGCGAGAATAAAGATTTGCACGGAAAACCTTGAAAATCTTTTATAAAGTATCAACAATCAAGGTTGACGGTATAACATGGTCAATCTTCCTAGCGGACGCATACTGAGCACGCTCTTCGGCGGAGAAGGCGCGTTGGAGAGCGCATTGGCAGCACTGGAACAGGACAAGCTCGACGGCCTGGTAAAGACCAGCTTCGCCAGGAACGGCTCCGCGTCGACCGGATTCATTGTCACCAGGAAAGGGGCGCCCCATGTCGCGATACATGAGAGCCAGGAAGTTATTTTCGGGGAGTCCGCGCTCTATGAAATCGCCAGGGACTCGGTCCATGAGGACTGCATCGTCGAGGTGCGCTCTTACTCTTACAAATCATCCAGCATCTCAGCGACTCACGTGGCAGAGCCATATCAGCATGGAATCCTCGGCCCGGTGGACCTGAATTCCGTGATGCGCGTCATCAAGAAAGAAGAAAAATCCCGCATCGAGAGGGCAAGGCAGGAAGCCAACGAGAAGCGCATGAGGGAGACGGTGCTTCGAAAGGCCGATGATGACATCAGCGCCACCTCGGAGCAGCTGGACAGGTCCAGGCAGGAAGCGTCTGCCCGCACCGAGGACATGGACCGCATGAAATCGGAGCTCGAAACGCTCCGCAGCGGCAGCGTGGCGCTTCTGAAGCATCTCACATCGGACAAGAAAGGCCTCACCGAGGAGGATGTCGTCGCACTGGCCGAGCGCAAGGTCGAGGTCATGAAGCTCCAGGCCCAGAAGGAGGAGCTGGAGAACCGCGCCCGAATTCTTGACGAGAAGGAGCGCAGCCTTCGCAAGAAGGAGATGGTGCTGGCCAAGGACGAGGAGGTCATGCGGAACAGGGAATCCGACATCGGCCAGAAAGAGAAGGTGCTGGCAAGGGAGAGGGCCGAGCTGGAGTCCATATGGGCTGATATCTCGGAAGAAACAAAGCGCCAGGCCGTTGCGAGGGCGGACCTGGAATCCAAGCTGGACGATTACGTGAACAAGGAAACTCTGCTTCTCAAGACCGAGGACCGCCTTCAGAAGTCAGAGCGGGACCTTGAGCAGCGCGAGGCCAGCATGGCCAGATTCGCAAAGGAACTGGAGGAATCCAAATCATTCCTGACCAGGCAGGAGAAGCACATCTCGGAGCTGGAGATGAAGCTCAATTCGGAAATGAAGAGCGCCGCCCACGAGAGGAACCGGCTGGACGCGCAGGCAAGGGACCTGGATGCGCATACTGTTAAGCTGGCCGACCGTGAGAAGGAGCTTGCCAGGCAGGCCGAGAAGCTTGAATCTGAGTCCGCAAGCATTGCCGCCCAGAGAGAATCGATCTCGGAAGAGATGAAGAAGCTGGCCCAGGAGCGCTCGGAGTTCGAGAGCGACAAGAAGCTCATGGAGAAGCTTGACCAGCAGCTAGGTGCCATGGAGAGCGCCCTCAAGGAGGAGAAGAAGGCGCTGCGCAACATGTCCAGGGAGCTTGAGAAGAAGGAGCGCGATATTTCGGTGGACGAGGAGCGGCTCAAAACGGACATGGCAAAACTATCAGACATGGAGAAGGCCGTGAAGGGCGCCAACACCGAGATGGCGAGGGAGAGGCGGCAACTTCAGAAAGAGCAGGAAAAGCTCGATGACAGGTTCAAGGAGCTTGAATTGCTGACCGCGGACGCGGAAAAGAAGCTGGAATCCATCGCAGTCCGTGGGAAGGAGCTCGAGGACCGCGAATCAAAGCTCGAGAAGAAGGAAGCCGAACTGGACTCGCGCAAAAAAGACCTCGAGAAGGAGAAGCAGCGCCTGGAAAAGGAGAAATCGGCCCATGATAAGGAGCTGGATGCCGAGCGCGCAAAACTGGCCAAGGAGTCAGACAAGCTCGCGACAAAGGAATCGGAGCTCAAGGACCGCCACACCGAACTGGACAGGCATCGCTCCGCGCTCGAGACTCTGAAAGGGGAACTCGAGAAGCGCGAGAAGGACCTTGAAGAGCAGGACGAAGCTCTCCAGGACCGGCAATCCGACATTGACAGAGAGGAGAAGGTCCTAGCAGACCGGCAGAAGGCCTTCGAGCGCGATGTCGCGAAGCAGACCAAGGAAGCGGAGAAGAGGGAGCTGGCAATCCACACCAATGCGGAAAAGGTCGCCGACCAGCGCAAGGCCCTGAAGGAGCATGAAGAGAAGGTCCATCAGGAGATGCAGGAGCTCAAGTCCGAGATGGCCAAGCTCATGAAGGGGCGCGAGGAGCTGGAAAAGGAAGACAAGAACCTCCGCGACCATGAGAAGATGCTCCTGGCCAAGGAGGAGAAGCTCAAGGCGTATGAGTGGAAACTCGACAAGAAGGCCGAGGAGATGCGCGACGAGATACTTGCGGAATTCCAATCAAAGGTCAATGAGCTTGAAGAACGCGAAGCTGCGCTCGCCGAGAAAGAGGACCGGTGGAAGAAGAGGCAGGACGAGGTCTCGAAGCTGAAGGAGAGGCTGGCTGGTCTCTGACGTTCGTGCCCAGCAAATCAATTTTTAATCTCGGGCCCCAGCTCCAGCACCGTTATCTCATTCCTGGACCCGAACCTCATCACGGGGCCCCAGGTCGCAGTGCCAGGCGATACGTAGAGAGTGATCCCATCCTTCCTGAATATTCCCTTGAGGTATTTTGTGAACAGCCGCCCGATGATGTTGATGGGAAATATCTGGCCTGCATGATAATGCCCCGAGAGGATGATGCTCCCAGGAGGTAAATCCAGGAACTGGGGGACATGGGCCATGGCTATGACCGGCCCGGAGAATTTCCTTTCGAATCTCGTGGTTTTCCCCATCATCTGCTCCTGTGTGAAGTCCATTCCGAATACCACATATCCGTCCATCTGAACCTCCTCGTCACTCAACATTCTGATGTTGCCTGGCAGGGCTGCGCGCATCTCGTCCATGCCTTCGTAGAACTCGTGGTTCCCCGGCGCCAGGAACGTCCTGGCCTCCAGCTTTCCGAAATAATCCAGCTTGCTGTTGCCCGGCGGGACCGCGCCTGAAACCACGTCACCAGTAATCAACACCAGGTCCGGCTTGAGGCCGTTCACGGTTTCCACGACCTTTTTGAGATATCGCTTCCCATGGACCGCGCCGATATGGATATCCGAGATCTGAACAGCACGGAGTTTTCTGGCGAAAGGCAATTTGACGATCTTGACTGAAATCATCTGGGCGTTGATGATTGATATCGCGGCGATGATTGCTGTGTATGTGATCATCGCCACCCCGCACCCAAAGTTATCCAGATCCAGGATGAGGTCACCAATCTCGAATATCACCAGGCCGAAAAGAGCGATCAATTCGAAGCCGTAAACGGTCGCAACGGCCACGAAAAGTCCGCGGGTGCCGCGCCCGGATGAGGTCCTGGCCGCGAATCCCACCACGAGAAGGCTCGACAGCGCGAAGGCGTAGATGACGGATACCCAGACCATCCCGATACCCAGGAGCCCGGTGATGCGGTCGAATATGTAGAAATTGCCGAGCGTGACGAGCGCGTAGAGAATAGTGAATACAGGGATGAGACGAATCCAGGACCGATTCATGAATCGGTGAATGCGGTGCCGTATAAAAATCCAATCGGGCAGATGATATATTGTTAAATCATGTATGAGACGAGAGGCAAGCCATATATACATAAAGGCGATTCAAACTTTGGACGTTTTCATGTTGGACTCTTGCCGGTTCTGGAGATTCGGTCGGGCTGCTGCGCTGCTCTGTGCAGTGATGCTGTCCCTCACCATCCTGCCGTTGGCACATCACCCAGTCACCGGGCCGGCTGATTCATCGGCAACCATTCTGCCTGGCGTTCCGCCCGCAGCTATCGGCCTGGCTTTCTCGGAGAACATGGGGCAGATAAAAGATTCCAGCATCCTTTATTACGCATCATCCGGGGGCGCGGCTTTCGCGCGGGGTTCGATGACGCTGCTAAGCCAGGCGCATGAAAATGGATCATCGCGGGGAAGCTCGGTACGGCTTTCATTTGTTGGGTCGGAAGGTGCAGTCCCGGTTGGCTCGACGCCCACCCAATGGCGCTCCAATTATTTCCTGGGCAACGACCAGTCCGGCTGGATAACGCAGGGTGCAAACTATCGCAATCTCGCCTACAATGGGTTGTGGAGAGGCATAGACCTGGTGTACCGGATGACCGATGAGGGAATGAAATACGATTACCTGGTGGCTGCCGGCTCGGACCACAGCCAGATAAAGGTAAAAGTGACTGGCCACGAGTCCCTTTCCATTGACGGCGGGACGCTGAGGATAGCGACAGGCCTTGGCCCGGGAACAGACATAATTGATTCCGGCCTGGATGTTTTCTATGCCGATGAACCGTCGCAGAAATTGCGAGCCGATTTCTTACTTATTGATGATGACACTTATGGCTTCTCGATAGCCGGTCGCGACCTTTCACGAGCGATTGTGATTGACCCCCTCATCAGGTCCACATACCTTGGCGGTGCTGGGACGGACCGGTGCCTGGACATCGCCACCGATGCGGAAGGCAACTCTTACATGGTGGGTATAACTGATTCTGCCAACTTCCCCACGACGCTGGGCGTGTTCGAGACAGTTTACAACGGGTACACATACGACATCTTCGTGGCCAAGCTGAACCCCGCTGGCGATTCGCTCCTGTATTCAACATACCTTGGGCATGAGGGCGAGGACCAGGGCGCATCCATCGCGGTCGATGCCTCGGGGAACGCGTACATAACCGGCCACACCAGTTCGAATGAGTTCCCAACAACCGCCGGGGCATTGGACAGAACTTACAACGGCGATACCTACGACGCGTTCGTCACGAAGCTGGCGCCGGCCGGCGATACGCTGGTGTATTCCACATTCCTCGGGGGCACAAGGGTTGACATCGCTAGAGGGATTGCGGTCGATGCGAGCGGATACGCGTACATCACGGGCGATACCTGGTCATACGACATTCCGATAACTCCTGATGCAGCCAACAGGGTGTTCAACGGGGGCGAGACCGGCGCCAATGACGCATTCGTGACAAAGCTGAGCCAGTCAGGCAGCACGGTTGTCTATTCGACCTTCATCGGCCATGCTGATTACGAGTACGGAAATGACATCGCAGTTGATTCCGCCGGCCAGGCATACGTCGTCGGAAACACCCGCTCCCAGAATTTTCCCACGTCACCGGGGGCGCTGGACAGGTCACACAATGGCGGGTACGATGTTTTCATCGCAAAGCTCACCAGGACTGGCACAGCATTCTCTTACCTGACATTGCTGGGCGGTTCCGGCAGCGAATACGGCGCCTCAATTGCCGTGGACGCATGGAATGACGCTTATATCACAGGCCAGACAAGCTCAACAGATTTTCCGACCACAGCCAACGCTTTTTCCAGAACCCACTCCGGGTGGATGGACGTTTTTGTGGCAAAACTGACCAAGTACGGCGGAACGCTGGCATATTCCACATTGATAGGCGGAAGCGATGGCGACTACGGCTACGGCATAGCAGTCAATGATGCGGGCAGCGCCTTTGTCACCGGCGCAACATTGTCCAGCAATTTTCCAGTCACTGCACTGGCTCACGACTCGACATACAGTGGCTCAGGGGACGCGTTCGTCCTCAAGGTCTCCCCGGCCGGGGATTCACTGATGCATTCCACATACCTGGGTTCCTTGGGGGCCGACATAGGTAACAGCATCGCCGTCGATGCCAATGGCTACACGGTGATAGCTGGCGAGACCACCTCAACCAGTTTCCCATCGACCTACGGAACGCTGGACGCAACATTCAACGGTGTGATGGATGTATTCATCTCTGCCCTGGACCTTCTCGAGCCAGTTGCCAGGGCAGGCCCGGACGCCAGCATCCCAGAGGGAACCGTCGCCCATCTCAACGGCCGCGACAGCTATGACAACCACCGCATCGTCAATTACACATGGAGATTCAATGATGGGGTCGGCAATGTCACTGTGTACAACGTCACCAACTCCCATCTTTTCATGCTGCCAGGCGTTTACAATGTAACTCTTACGGTTCTGGATTATTCTGGCAACACGGGCATCGACCTCATGGTGCTGAAGGTGATGGACATAACGCTGCCGGTGGCTGCCGCCGGCCCGGACCAGGACGTCAATGAGGGCACGACCGTAATTTTCAACGGGTCTGCCAGCAGCGATAATGTCGGAATAATCAATCATACCTGGACGTTCGCGTATGGCGGCCGGGATGTGGTTCTCAGCAGTGCCGAGCCGACCTTCAGGTTCATGATACCCGGCATCTACCCGATTACCCTGGCGGTTTCGGATGCCGCTGGAAATTCCGCGATGGACAATATCACGGTGACAGTCCGCGACATCACCGACCCTGTTGCGGACGCAGGCCGCAACAGGACCGTTCGAAAGAACACAGCCATCATGCTCAACGGCTCCGCCAGTTCCGACAACGTGGGCATAACCAACTACACCTGGTCTTTCAACGATGGCACAGGCAACATCCTGAGGTACGGGCAGATGTCATCGCACACTTTCACGGTCGAGGGAATTTACACGGTAACCCTGACAGTCCGGGATGCTGCTGGCCATGTCGCAACCGATACGATGCTTGCGACCGTTCTTGAGTTCACCCCTCCTGTTGCAGCCGCCGGCCCTGACCAAACCGTGGATGAAATGGCAGCCATGAGGTTCGACGGCTCTTCCAGCACGGATAACGTGGGCGTTGCTTTGTGGGCCTGGTCCTTCCATGATGGGCTGAACAACGTGACATTGTTCGGGCATTCGCCGGAATGGATTTTCACGATACCCGGGGAATACATTGTCACCCTCAACGTATCGGACGCGGCAGGCAACACCGATACCGACACGATGCAGGTAACGGTGCTCGATGTCCTGGCGCCCATACCGATGCCGGGGAAGAATATCATCGCTGTCCCCGGTCAGGAAATCACTCTGGACGGTTCCGGCTCATTCGACAGCACCGGCATCGCATCCCATTCCTGGTCGTTCACATACAACGGCACGTTGATGACCCTTGACGGGCCAATAAGCTCATTCGTATTCTGGACGCCTGGAACGTATGCGATAACCCTCACAGTGACCGATGAAACAGGAAAAACAGCCTCCGCGGAACTTACTGTTGCGGTTCTTCCGCCAGAGGCGGAACTTGAATCGCCTGCGAATGGGTTCTGGATGTTGATGATAATATCTTCTTCAGTGATTCTGGCGATTGCCGCCTATCTATGGCTCCGGAAGCGCGGGAGGGATGCCCGATGAGGTGCTGGTCGATATCTGTATTGCTGGTAGCCGCACTGCTGCTATCCATGGTCCCGGCCTCAGGGCCTTTGAATGATGGCATCGAGCAATCGGTCGCCCCCGCATTCGAATCGCCGGACCTGGGTTTCGATGGCGCGGTTGCAGGCGCCTTCACAACCAACATGGGCCAGGTCGAAAACGCGGACGTTCGATTCTACACCGATTCCGGCATAGCCATGGGCAATGGATGGATGATGCTGCAGGTCGCCTCACCGGCCTCTGAATCAGCGATTCAAGAAATCTCGACGGTCCGATTCAATTTCGTTGGCGCGAATCATGTCGAGCCGGAGGGAATCGGGAAGGCCTCATGGCAATCCAGCTTCTTCCTGGGCAATCGCAGCTCGGATTGGATAACCGAGGTCGACAATTACCGGGCCGTGCTGTACCGGGACCTCTGGGACGGCATCGACCTTGCCTATCGAATGACGGATGCCGGCCTGAAATACGATCTCATAGTCGGTCCGGGCGCGGACGTTTCATCGATAGGGATCAAGCCGGAAGGCCATGGGTCCATGCGCCTGGATAGTACCGATTCTCTCACAATAACGACCCGCACCGGCTCAACAATTGTCGATTCAGGCCTTGAGGTTTACTATGCCGACGCACCATCCGAGGCGCTCGATGCGGCTTTTGTGATTGATGATGCCGGCCACTTCTCATTCTCCGTGCCAGAACGGGATCCATCCAGAACCCTGGTCATCGATCCGCTGGTGTACTCGACCTTCATGGGCGGAACAGGCCAGGACAGCGCGAATTCCGTGACGAGCGATTCATTCGGCAACGCTTACGTCACTGGCCACACGGCCTCCGTGAAATTTTCCTCTCAGCCCGGTTTGCTCCAGGCCGGCGGAAATGCCGACCACAACTTATTCGTGGCCAAGATCGCCCCGGATGGAACATCGATACTCTACGTCGCGATTCTGGGGGGCCAGGAGTATGAGACCGGCCACGCGATTGCCGTTGATTCCTCAGGAAGCGCTTACGTCACCGGCGAGACATTCTCTGCCGGGTTCCCGGTTTCCGATGCAGCCTTCGACAGGGGATACAACGGCGTCGGGGATGCATTCGCACTAAAGCTGAACGCAGCCGGGAGCTCGCTGGTATACTCCACATTCCTGGGCGGCAGGCATGATGACGCAGGGTACGGAATCGCTGTCGATGAGGCAGGCCAGGCCCATGTCACGGGAATGACATGGTCCACCGACTTCCACACCACCGGCGGCGCTTTCAACGCCGCCCCGAACGGCGATGCTGACGCTTTCCTGACGAAGCTCGCAGACACAGGCGATTACCTGGTTTATTCAACTTACCTGGGCGGCTTGGGCTCTGATTCCGGAGCAGCCATTGCCCTGGACAATGATGGCAACGCATACATCACTGGAACATGCATGCCAGCGGGATTCCCTGTGACCGAAGGAACCATGAACCGTTCCGGCAGCACGATTGATGTGTTCGTGACAAAATTTGGGAAGAACGGGAACGCGCCGCTGCTTTCTGCCGTACTGGGCGGCAGCGGCAGCGACTCGGCAGCCGGGATAATCATCGACAGCGACGGCGCCATCCACATTGTCGGGGACACGGATTCACGGGACTTCCCGACCACTCCGGACGCGCCATACCCCGCGCTGAGGGGAGCAAGGGACGTTTTCATCCTGGGCCTGAACAGCTCCGGCGATATGCTGCTTCATTCAACTTACCTGGGCGGTTCGAAGGACGATTCGGCCGGCGGAATATCCGTTGGCCAGGACGGCAGGATATTCATAGCGGGCGGCACCATGTCAAGCGATTTCCCTGTGACCTCCGGAGCATTGGCCAAATCCATTAGAGGCGGCTCGGATGCCTTCATCTCGGTGATGAATGAAACCGGGCTGGAATACTCGACTTTCCTGGGGGGCTCTCACAATGACATCGGTCTCGGCCTCACTCTCACGCTGACCGGTTGCCCCATAATCTCGGGAATGACCGCCTCCCCGAATTTCCTCATGGTGCCGGGAGCGCCCTGGCCGGTTCACTCGGGAGGCAGTGACGGATTCCTTGCGAAGCTGGACCTGATTGTGCCGATAGCAATTGCCGGCCCTGACATTCTGGCCAATGAGAGCACGAGCGTGGAGTTCAACGGCACCGCAAGCCATGACAACGAAGCTGTGACGAATCACACCTGGACATTCAATGATGGCATAGCGGACATCACTCTCTATGGCCCCAACCCAACGCATATTTTCATCCGGCCAGGCAAGTACAATGTGACATTGGAAGCATGTGACAGGGTGGGAAATCCCGCTACCGACAATCTCACGGTGACCGTGCTGATTTACCCGTACCCCATAGCCAGGGCAGGGTCTGATATGGAATCCGACATCGGCGCCGTCGCGCGGTTCGATGGCTCGGCCAGCACCGACAACGGCGAGATAATCCGGTACATCTGGACATTCCATGACGGCCTGAACAATGCTTCCGTCGAGGGGCGGGAGCCGACCTGGATTTTCAGAATGCCGGGCAATTATTCGGTGGTGCTGGACATCATCGACGATGACGGCAACATTGATTCCGACACGTTCAACATCTCGGTGACGGACATATCCGCCCCGCTGGCGGTGCCGGGCGATTTCATAGCTTTGGAGCGCGGCAACGAGGCGCGCCTGGATGGTTCCGCGTCAACAGATAATGCCGCCATTCAGAATTATACCTGGACGTTCACCCACAACGGCACCGTCATCACTCTGAACGGCGCCAACAGCTCTTTCGTTTTCTGGGAACCCGGGCCCCATGAAATCACCCTGACAGTTACCGATGCTGCGGGCAACTCAGACTCCAACACGATGCTGGTCACCGTTACGGACCCGGGCCATGGCATTGCGATGAAGAACGTTCTGGGCGCGGCCATGCTGGTTGTTTCCATCATCATACTCCTGGCCGTGCTTGCTGCCACAAGGAGAAGAAAAGGGGGTGAGGGCGATTAATCATCCGCTGAAGGAATTGGCAATGGCCATGATATGCATCTCTCTGGCTATCGCGCTCATCTTGCCATCCGTTCCAGCTACCGAAGCCCAATCAACCGGAGCAATCTTCAGAACGGCCATTCCCATGGCGCTGTCCACGAATCCCATCGTTGCGGATTCTGACAGCTGGAAAGTTCTCGGGCTGATCTACGAAAGCGCAACAGCCAGGAACCCCGACACCGGCGAGATGGTGCCTTACATCGCGGTCGGGTCGGCAAACACCAGCGCCGGCAGCAACATATCCTGGGGAAATTGCGACATCGGGAATTTCGGCTACCGACCGAAGAGCACCTGGCAAAACCCGGCCAAGCCCGAGATAATCATATTCTACGATTTCACGGATGTGAAGTGGCATGACGGCGTCTCTATGACCGCACGGGACATCATGTTCTCGTTCCATGTTCATTCTGCGATTCACGACGAGGAGCTGGGTCATCCGTTGAAAGACCAGGACGGGAAGCGTTCCGGAAATTATTCCGACACCAACTGGCTTCACATCGAGAAGGCCTGGGAGAGCCTGGACGGCACGAGAGCCGCGCTCAAATTCACATTGCAGAAGCCGCATTACAGCGTGTTCCAGAATTATCTCGAGGCGTATGTTCTTCCATACCACATCTGGGGAAGCCCGTTATCGCTGCAGTTTGTAGAAGACGCCAAGATATGGTGCGACCCGGGCTACAATAAATCGCTTCCTGATTCCTGGAAGGGCTGGATGGCGGAAAGATGGACAAACCCGGAACCGGTGGGGAGCGGCAGATTCAGATGGGACGGCATTTCGCAATCGGAAATCAGCCTGGTTCCCTGGGAGGGCCATTTCTACAGGCCAGGCTTCAAGTATTTCTCGGCAATGAACAAGTTGCCAGGAACCCCCTCCATCAGCCGGATCTCCCTGCTCAGGTACCAGTCTGAGGAAAGGGCGGTAATGGACCTCCGCCTTGGGGCTCTGGACCATATATCCTGGACGGTCGGGCAGGAATCCCTCAACTCGTTTGCCAACGACCCAGATGTTCCCGTCTTCCCATTGATTTCTTCTGAGATGACATACCTCGCGTTCAACATGGGCAGGCCGTCCTTCGGCTACGTCCAGGGCGACACCCTGGCAAGCCTGGTTGATGCCGGAAAGCCGTTGCGCCGGGCAATCGCGCATTGCGTTGACTCGGTGAGCATCGGCTCTATGCTCAGCGTCGCAAGCGGAGACGAGACCGGCCCCCTGTCCAGGTGGGAGAACGCTTCCGCCCCGGGCCACACATTCGACCCGCCGGAAGGCATGAACATTCTCGAGAAATCAGGATTCAAGCCTACGAACGCTACCATGCCTGCGGGAGAAGGCAACTGGTGGCTCAACCCGGATGGAAGCTACATCGGTCGCGGCCTCGGCGGAAAGATAGAAGTTCTTGTCTCACAAGCCGATGGCGATGACCGCACCGCGATACGCGCGGGCTCGCTCACGGTTGCCAACATGAGGACGATGGGCCTGGATGCGGAGCTTGTGGAGTTGGAGTACGCGCTTCTCGAGCAGAGGCTCCTGCAGAGGGATTTCGATATCTGCATAGTGGAGCATGGATTTTCCCCGCTACAATCTTCCAGGCCAGAGAATTACCTTTTCACCCAATTACACGCCACCAACATATACGGCGGCTCGAACTTCATCGGTTACAGGAACAGCACGCTGGACAAGGATATAGAAGCCGCCATGGCTACCCCGTACAGGAGCGCGGAAGCGGCGCTCGTCAGGGACGCTTTCGGTTCGATAGGGTTCGATGTCCCTTACCATGAGCTTTTCCATAGCCCGATTGTCGAGCTTTACCGCGCCGACTCATTCGCCGGATTCCTGGATGACAGCTCGGGAACCCTGCTCAACCCATTGTCCATGGCCAGCATCGTGAAGGAGAACCGCCAGGCGCTAATCGCGCGGTTCATGAACGTCCCCCTCACCGCCAGCTCGAACACCACAATGGAGATGCGCATCAAGGTGACCGATAGATTCGGAACTCCGGTCCAGGGCGCAGAGGTGAAGCTGGACAGCACATCCGGGTCTTTTGCCGCTCTTCAGGGCCTCACGGATTCCAAGGGAATGCTGGCTGTCAATTTCACCATGCCGTATGTCCAGGAACGGCAGAAGAACGGCACGGCTCTTATGCTGAGCATTGTCTCTGCATCAAGGGACGGCTACCGCGATGCTCCCGCCAGGCAGGCCCTAGTGACCGTCTACCCGGAGGGCACCATGCTCCTCTCGGTAATCGCAACAGCACTTCAGGACGTGATAACCGCCAGCGATGCCTACGGCTCGGCGGGCTTCACTTTCATCGACATCCTCGTGCTGGATGAGAAGAACCTGCCTGTCACCGACGCATCGGTAATGGTAACCATCGAAGGAGCCGCCATCGTCCTCGAGGCAAGCTCCGGCCTTACCGATTCCGAGGGATACCTGAGAATGCGGCTGATCGCCATGAATATCAAAACCGCCCAGGAATGCACCGTCACAATAACCGCCTCCAAGGTCGCGCATGTCAGCGGCTCCGCCCAGGTCTCCATAATGGTGACCCCTGCTGTCGAGCCGGTTCAGGTCGAGCAGCCAGGAGGATGGAATCCGGCGTACATTGTTATTCCAATAATCATACTGGTGTGCGCGGTCTATCTGTGGCGGAGGAAGGGGAAGAAAGGCGCCTAAACCTCCGGCACTTACAAACGAGTGTACAACAACCTTTTTATAATTTACAAAACGCCGTACCAATCTTATTATATACTTTCCACCGGGATTGCCTTGCAGGTGATGAGACGGACAGAAGAGTTGCAGCGATTATCCTGACCCTGATGGTGATATCTCCTCCTTTGCTCGCCTCCGGCCAAACTTCCGGGGGTGAGCTTGTTTTGCGTGTGGGCATGCAGGACGATATCAAGTCCCTCAACCCTTTGGTGACAAGCGACGTGTGGTCCTGGAACGTGCTGGGATATATCTTCGACGGCCCGATAAGCGTCAACCCGGAAACTGACGAGCTCACCCCGTACATCGCCGTGGGTTCAGCCAACGCCTCTGGCAAGGCGGAAACCTGGGAGGATTGCGCCATAGGCAACTTCGGGTACTCGCCGAAATCAACCTGGGCGGATCCAGCCAAGCAGGAGGCTATAATATTCTATGATTTCGAGAACGTGTACTGGCATGACGGCCACCAGATGGACATCCGTGACATCATGTTCTCCATGCACGTTGCCGCCCAGTTCCCGGAATGGTCCGGCTCCATGAACCCGCTGAAAGCGGATAATTTCACATCAACGGGATGGCTGGAAGTGTACAAGGTCTGGGAGAACGGGACGCGGGCGGCAGTGAAGTTCCGGCAGCAGGAACCTTATGCCGATTTCTTCAGGGACACGTTATTCACATTCCTTCTCCCGGAGCACATCTGGGCATACAAAATATCTGGCCAGGCCGTTGACGGCGCGAAGATTTGGTGCGACCCGGGATATGACAGGAACTCCGCGGCGTCCTGGCAGGTAGCGCCCGCCACTGCTTTCAGCAACAACCCGCCCGTGGGCAGCGGGCCGTTCAAGTTCGAGTCCTGGACAAAGGGCCAGATGTCCAAGATAACGACATTCCGCGGCCATTTCTTCCGGGACGATTACAAGTACAAGGAATATGTCGGGACCGACGAGTACAACCGGTCGCTGGCCAAACAGCCCAACATCGATGGGATAAACTACAAGATTTTCAAGACCGCGGAGGCGGCGGTGCTGGCGCTGAAGGCCGATGACATAGATTACATCGCCTGGTCTGTGCCCCCGAGCTTCGTGCAGGAGCTGACCATCGAGCCAGGAGTCGCGCTGCAGCAGTCGCCGGAATCCGGATTCACATGCCTGGCTTACAACATGAGACGAAAATCCTTCGGGTACAACGAGACCGGCGAGGATGTCGGGAAACCGCTGCGCCAGGCCATCGCGCACTGCATCGATAAACAGAGAATAGTAACGCGGCTGCTCCTCAACCTCGGTGTTGCCGGAACAGGCCCGGTACCGCCTTTCAGCGATTGGTACAATACCTCGGTGCCAACTTATGATTTTAACACCACCAAGGCCAAGCAGATACTGGCCGACGCCGGGTACAAGGTGAAGGTTTACGAAGGCACATACAATTTCCACCTTCTGGCAGGCGAGGACGCCATCGCCGCCGCAGGCAATGGGAACTGGTGGGTCAATCCCAATGGTTCCAACATAGGCAGCTCCCCCGACGGCAAGATAAAAATTCTATTCCGTGCAATGAATTATGATCCGAGAAATACTCATGAAGCAATAATGATCGCCTCGCAATTAAGGATTGTTGGAATCTATGCCGAAGCCGTGGCCATGGATTTCACTTCGCTTTTGCAGATAATCGGAAACACCCAATACACCACGCCAAATGAACGTTGTTTCGACATGTATGTTCTGGACTGGCATCTTGGCAACGATCCGGTTGCATATCTTCACGACCTGTTCCATTCCAGTCAAGCGGAGCATGGCTACAATTATCCCGGATACAGAAATGAGACTTTTGACAAAATCATTGAGCTAGCCCGTAGCATTGAGAATCTCTCCGTTAAAAAGAAAGCCGTGCTGGACGCCCAGGCAGCCATTGCATATGACCTTCCTTGCGATGCATTGTATTTCAAAACCAATGTCGAAGCCTACCGGTCGGACCGATTCACCGGCTGGGTCGTTGGCGGCACCGGTTCGATATTCAACCGGGAATCCATATACAACATCCGGGCGCCCGGGCCTTGGAAGGCCAACGCCCAGTTCGTGAGCCCGCCGTCTGCTGTGGTCTCCAACTCCACCACACCTATCACCGTGCAGATGAAGGACCAGGACGGGAACCCAGTCGAGGGCGCCCAGGTGCTGCTGAGTGCCTCGGTAGGCTCGCTGGAACAGGGGATGGGCTACACTTCATCAACCGGAAAGTTCACCACATCCTACACCGCGCCATACGTCTCTCCGCTGGACACGTTTGCGGTCGCCAACGGGACCGAGGCGATAATCCAGATTAAAGTGGCCACGTACACAAACTCGACCGGGTGGGAGTACGACCCTTCCCCGAGCAGGCTCACTCTCATCAGGGTTTATCCCGCTGGTGCTCCCTTTATTACCCTCACCATGTCTGCTGACCCGGACACAATAGACCCAGATTGTAATTCAGCTGGCTCATTAGGATTCACCTACGCCCAGGTTCATGTCACGGACCAGGACGGCGATCCGGTGGCGGGGGCCAGTGTTGTCCTGCTTGCATCACCGGATATCCCAACTGTGGAGCCGACGGACGTGCTGACCGATGCCGACGGCAAGGCGATGTTCAAGGTCACCGCCACCAACCTGCCAAATGATGATGGCTCCGTCATAGAGTATGTCCTGACTGCCGTCGCAATCCACCCAACTAGTAGCAATCTAAAAGGCGAGAATTCCGTCAACCTCTACATCGTGGATGCCATTCCGGTGCCCTCGCCGTCCCCTAGAACATACACCGGGGAAACAGTCCTGGCCCTGGTCGCCATATTCGCGGTTGCAATACTCATCTCGCTCATCATCCGCCACCGCAGGAAGCCCTAATCCACGTTGGGGGGCTCTCGAATAAAACCGTTCTCCATCATCAGCTTCGTCTTCCCCCTGGAGGATGTGATCAGGAACTCGGCAGTCTCCCTCAGTTCCTGCCTTGATTTCTTCACTCTTGCCACGCCCTGCTCCATGGCCTTCTCGGCGACCGCAACGGCCGTGTTCACGAACACGTCCAGCTCCTCCATGGTGGGCACAAGATACTCCTCGTGGATTCCTTTGTCCTCTGCGGTTTTCGCAATGGAATAAGCGGCAGCGATGTGCATCTCATCGGTTATTGTGCTGGCTCTGACATCCAAGGTGCCTCTGAAAATTCCCGGAAATCCTATCGAATTATTCACCTGGTTCGGGAAATCAGACCTGCCGGTGCCGAATATCCTCACTCCCGCTTCCTTTGCCTCCCAGGGCCATATCTCTGGAACCGGGTTCGCCTCAGCGAATACGACAGGGTTGTGGGCCATGCCCCTCAGCCATTCCTTTCTGATCGTCCCGGGGCCGGGCTTCGAGGCGCTGACCAGGACGTCGGCGCCCTGGACCGCCACGGGGATGCCGCCTTCCAGGCATTCCGGGTTGGTGCATTCGGCCAGTTCCCACTTCTTAAGGTTCCTCTCCCTGTCTGCCTCGATATCCTGGCGGTGGGAATGGACGCAGCCCTTGCTGTCCACAACTATCAGTTTTCTCGGGTCCGCGCCCGCCTTTATCAGGGTATTGGCCAGGCAGATGTTGGCCGCGCCGGCGCCGACAAGGGTAATCCTGACATCCGGCAGTTTCTTCCCTGCCACCTTGAGGCCGTTGATGACACCGGCCAGCGTTATCGCCGCCGTTCCCTGCTGGTCATCATGCCAGACAGGAATATCCAGTTCCCTTCTGAGCCGGTCCAGGATGTAGAAGCAATCCGGCGTCCGGATATCCTCCAGGTTGATGCCGCCGAAGGTGGGCGCGACCATTTTAACGGTCTCAATGAATCTGTCCGGGTCCTTGGTGTCGATCATCAGGGCTGTGGAATCCACCCCGCCCAGGTACTTGAAGAGAAGAGACTTTCCTTCCATGACAGGATACCCGGCCAGCGGCCCGATGTCCCCGAGCCCGAGGACGCGCGTCCCGTTGGACGCCACAGCAATGTAATTCCATCTGTTGGTATGCTCGAAGACCATATCCGGATTCCTGGCGATGTCCAGGCATGGCTCAGCGACGCCGGGGGTGTACCACACGCCGAAATCGGAGAAATCGCTGACGCGGCACTTGCTGATGACCTCTGTTTTCCCGCGGTAGAACGGGTGCCAGCTCATGGCCTTTCTGCCGGGAAGTTTCGCCCTGTCAAGCTGCTCGTCGTCGCTCATGCGCATGAATCGCCGTCAGCCGTAAAAGCCTTTCTCAGGGCTCTGCGAACCTTTTTTATAGTTGCACTCTTATATAATCCTTGATAGGTATGAAGGGAAATAAATTATTCATAATGGGAATGGCAATGATGCTGGTCATGGGGATTTTGTCCCCCTTAGCCGCAGCCGAGAACGATTCGATCCACGTTGTCATGACGGTCGAGGACAGGAATTACAGCCCCGGGGACACGATAACCGTTCAGCTGAAGGTCTATGACGCGGGAGCACCCAAGGACCTTCCTGACATAACCGACGCCTACCTGGGCATGAGCACAAATCACGGCCTCAACAACCCCGTGAACATCACCCTGACAAAGCCCGCGACCGGCGTCTACCAGGGCCAGTACACAGTGAAGGCCAGCGATAACAACCATCACCTCTATTTCTTTTACACGGTAAACTCCGGAAACGATTACGAGGAAGGCCAGGCCCGGATAACTGTCTACTCAATCCAGGATACCGTGGACGTGACAATCGGCGGCCAGAAGAACGTGCCCGCAAGGCCCGGCGACGAGCTGCACGCGACCGTTCTGGTGAGAACCGGCTCCACCCCCATACCGATTACCGGATTCACCCAACTGTACCTGGAAACACCGACCGGCCAGAGGCAGAACCTCACATACACTGAAAAATCCACCGGCATTTACGATGTTCTCTTCTCGATGCCGGAAACATCGGTCAGCGGTACATACGAATTGCTGGCCCAGCCCCTGGGGATCGGGAACACTGACTCGGCGCGCATCCACCTCAACGTGATGGAGGTGTGGTATCACAAGATATCCTCGGCCGGCGACCAGGTCTCCTTCGAGGTCTGCGTGGCCGATTCGGATGGCAAGGCGATCTCCGGAGCAAATTTCTACGTTCGGAGGAACGGCTGGCCCAATGATGAATATTTCGGCGTGACCAATGTATCGGGGAAATACCTTCTGCACATCACAAACGTAGACGGCACGGCGTCTTTCTCCGGATACGTTCTCGCGGCCGGGCTCAATCAAACGATCGAGGGCGCGGTTTTCAATCCACTTGCCGAGCAGCCGCATCACAGCGGATTTGACATAATCTGGGAAGGGACCGATAAAATTTTCAAGCCCAACACAGAAGTCACAATCCCATACGGCGCATACGTTGCCAGGGTTCCGGCGTCCACCAAGACCATGCATTATTACGTGACTGCGACAGGAACGGATTTCTCTCTCTTCGGCGGAACCGGCAGCCACCTGGAAGTTGACAGGGAGGTCATCAGCGCTGGAACCATTACCACTGATGCGCTGGGCAAGTTCTCCCTGGCGTTCAAAACGCCTGCCAAGCAGTGCGAGATTTCCGTTCGGATAGAGGTGCCGCTTGACCGTTCAGGATTCGTCAATCAGACTTACGACCTCGATGACGGCATGTTCTACGATGTCTGGCCGCCCAACCAATGGGACTCCGACGGTTTTGTGTTCCACGCCTACCAGGGCAAACTGGATGGCGATGGCGGCGTCTCCCTGAGCATCGGCAGCTTCAAGCCCGGGAAGGCCGGCAAGGTCACCGTCAGCCTGGACGCTGAGCCAGGGGACCCGGTGCTGGCATTCTGGGGCATCGGCCCGGCAAGCCTCGACAAGATGGACAGCTACGACCCGGAATGGATGAGCTGGGTCCCGGCTGGCAACATGATACAGCTTCAGGAGAATGACAAGGGCAAGCTCCAGGGCGAGTTCCTGCTGCCCGAATTCATCAAAGGACAGGATGTTACAGTCGCCACAGGCTACGCGGAACCCAATGGAATACCGCATTTCGATGTGAAGACAGCCTCTCCCGGAAGCAACATTCCCTGGCTCTGGATAGGCATCATCGTCATCATAATCGTCGTCGTCATCGTGATCATCGTTGTAGGCAAGCAGCAGATGTGGTTCTGAGGAAAAGACCATTAATCGGTAGCCCATTCCCCCGCTCATGGGGATAGACCTGTCCGACATACTGGAGCCGAAGCCATGCACGCTGAAGGACCTGAAAGGCCGCACGGTTGCAATAGACGGCTACAACGCGCTCTACCAGTTCCTAAGCAGCATACGCCAGGCCGACGGCTCGCCGCTCACCGACTCAAGGGGCAGGGTGACTTCACACCTTTCCGGAACATTCCACAGGACGGCGAACCTTCTTGAAGCCGGCATAAAACCTGTTTATGTGTTCGACGGCAAGCCCAATGCCCTGAAGGCCGGGACCCTGCAGGAACGGCGCCAGCGCAAGGAGAAGGCCATGACCCAGTGGGAAGAGGCGCTGAAAGCCGGGGACATGGAGACCGCCAGGATAAAAGCCCAGCAGACCTCGAAGCTCACCAAGGACATGGTCGCCCAGGCGAAAACGCTATTGGGGTACATGGGCGTCCCCTCAGTGGATGCCGAAGAGGAAGGGGAGGCCCAGGCCAGCTACATGGCCCAGAAAGGGGATGTTTACGCGGCCGCGTCCCAGGATTATGACGCGCTGCTGTTCGGCGCTCCTGTTCTCATTCGCAATCTCACGCTATCTGGAAGAAGGAAAATGCCCCGCAGGAACGTTTATGTTGACGTGGTTCCGGAAATCCTGAGGCTGGCGGATGTTCTCGGCGCTCTGGGCGTCACACGCGAGCAGCTGGTGGACATGGGCGTCATCATAGGAACCGATTTTAACCCGGGAGTCAAGGGCATCGGCCCCAAGAAAGCACTGAAGCTGATCAAGGAATTTGGCAGCGGCCAGGCAGCGATAGAAGCCAAGAACCTTGATGTACCCGGATTTGAGAACATCAGGCAGATGTTCCTTAAGCCTGCGGTGAAAGATAACTACGCGCTGGAATGGGGCGCCATGGACCGCCCGGCAATCGAGGCATTGCTGTGCGATGATTTTGAATTCTCCAGCCAGAGATTGCAGGCAACTCTGGACAAGATAGAGCTGGGGCAGAAGACGAGGGCGCAGAGAAGCCTCGACTCCTGGTTCTAGATGAACAGCGTTATTGTGCTCTCATCCGCGGTCCCGATGTAAGTGGCAACCCCGGCGAACTCCAGCCCGTCTATGAGCTCTTCCTTCTGAATCCCCATGACATCCATGGACATCGTGCAGGCGATGAATTTCACTCCCATGGCCTTGGCCTGTTCCATGAGCTCCGTTATCTCCTGGACGTGTTTCTTCTTCATGGTCTTCTTCATCTGGCCGGTGGCCCAGGACATCTTGGAGAGCTTGGCGGCTTGCGGACCTCTGGGCATCATGCTGCCGAACATGGCGTCCATCATGGTCTTCTTGACCTTGACCTTCTGCGGCTTCCTGAGAAGATTCAGGCCCCAGAACGTGAAGAAAATAGTCACATCATTCCCCATGGCCGCGGCTCCGTTGGCTATTATCATGCCCGCCATGGCCTTGTCGAAGTCCCCGCTGAACATTATTATCGCGTTTTTCGTCATTTCAATATCTCCTGTTTCTTTATCTTTACAACGTAAATCGAGATGCGCTTCTCAAGTGAAATAAGTTCATTGCCGGTCTTCTTGCACCAGGCCGTGATGTCGTTGTAGAACCCGACATCGGTCGCCTCGACGATGATGATGTCGCCTGGCGCTGCAGCCTTCATAGCCCTGGCCGTCTCCATTATCGGCTGCGGGCAGGCTTTTCCTTTCACATCCACCCTGTGCTCTGTCATTCTGCTCCTACTTCTTCCTGATTGTCGCCTTTATCGGCTGGCCGTCCTCCAGCGAGACCAGGATATTCCCGGTCTTCCTGCACCATGTCTTGATGTCCTCGAGGAACCCCTTGTCAGTGACTTGAATCTTGATCTCATCGCCGGGCTGGGCGGCTTTGATGGCCTTGAAGACTTCGACTATCGGTCCGGGGCACTGCATCCCTCTGGCATCTATTTCCTTTACTGCCATTTCACTCACCTACTCTATCTCGTAAGGCCAGAATTTCGTTCCGCCCTCTAATACTTTTGCCCTGATGAATCCATTATGCTTGAGTCGGACATACGCTTCGAACGCCCTCTTGCCATAGTTGCAGACAACGAGCACCGTCTTCTCCTTGTAGGCCTCAACCTCTTGCAGCCTGGCAGGGAACTCGTGAATGGGTATGTTGACTGCGCCGGGAACCGTTCCGATCATGAACTCCGGCTCCTCCCTGGGGTCCAGGAGCAACCCGTCCCAGTCAGGTGATTCTATCATGCGCTGGGCTTCGATCGGGCCGATGCTTTCCAGCTTTCCGGACAGCTTGTTCTGGAGGACATAGCACGCCAGATTAACCGGATTTATGGCGGTCGAGAAGGGCGGCGCGTAAGCGAAATCCACATGGGCTATGTCATGGGCGGTGGCGCCCATGGTGATGGCCACTGCAATCGCGTCCAGTGGTTTGTCAATGTCGCCCATGCCGTAGGTCTGGCAGCCCAGTATCTCACCCGAGTCGGCGTTTGCGATGAGCTTGATGGCAATCTTCTCGCTGCCAGGGTAGTAATGCGCCCTGTCGTCAGCCGGAACGAGAACTGAAATGGCATTCATCCCGGCCTCTTTCGCCTCCCTCTCATTCATTCCTGTTCTGGCAGCCGAATACCCGAAGGCCCTGACCACCATTGTCCCCAATACTCCGGGGAATTCGGAATCGGTTCCGGTCAGAGTGAGCGCGGCCTGCCTGGCCTGCTTGTTCGCCGTTGAGCCCATCGGCGACCATGCCTCGCAGCCGTTGAGAATGTGGAAAGTGCTGGCGCAGTCGCCTGCAGCGTAAATATCCGGGTCGGATGTGCGGCCGCCCGCGTCAACGCGGATGGTGTTGCGGCATCCGAGCACTAGGCCAGCATCGCGCGCCAGCTCGTTATTCGGTTTTATGCCGATGGAGAGTATGACCAGGTCGGCAGTGAAATTCCCGCCGCTGGTGGCAACCTCCACAGCGCTGCCTTTTTCTGAGAATGACTGGACGCAGGTGCCGGTGAGGACCTTCACGCCGTGATTCTCCAGATGCTTCTGCATCATGAGCGCAATCTCCAAATCGAAAGGGGGCAGTATCTGGGGCAGCATCTCAACGACTGTGACGTCCCAGCCGCGGTGCTTCAGGTTCTCCGCTGTCTCGATGCCGATGAATCCCCCGCCGACAACAACCGCTTTTCCGGCTTTCTCTCTCATGGATGCCAGTATCGCGTCGGCATCGGTGACTGACCTCAGAGTGTGAATCCTCTTTGAATCAATGCCGGGTATTGGCGGCCTCATTGCGCTGGCGCCGGTGGCAAGGAGAAGCTTTCCGTATCTGAACTCAAGTTTCTCACTCGAATCCAATTTCTCCACTGAAACGGTGTGCTTCACCCTGTCAATGCTGACCGCATTGTGCCTTGTGAACACATCAATGTTGTGATTCTGGCGGAGTGTCTCTGGCGTGCGGACAACAAGCTGCGCACGGTTCTGGATGACGTTTCCGATGAAGTAGGGAAGGCCGCAACCCGCATACGAAACATCGTCATCCCTCGTTATGATGGCAATTCTCCAGTCCGGCTGCTCCCGCCTTGATTTGGCAGCGGCTTTTGTCCCCGCGGCAACGCCGCCTATGACGATAAGTTCGTATTCCTGCATGATGATTTCTCCTTGCTTCCGGGCAAAACCGGGTTCTTATAAAAACGTGATGGCGAAATCCCACGGTAAAATTTATACCTTTCAGGCAATACCGTCTCAGGAAGGTCGAGACCATGAGCAACGTTCCGGACAATTTGAAATACACGAAGAAGCATGAATGGGCCAGGATAGAGGGCAGCCGCGTAACCGTCGGCATCACCGATCACGCGCAGGAAGAGCTTACCGACATTGTCTACATCGAACTGCCCAAGATCGGCCAGGTAGTCAAGGCCGGCGACGCGATCGCGACAGTCGAGTCCGTCAAGAGCACCAGCGATGTTTATTCACCTGTCTCCGGCAAGGTCATCGAAGTCAATTCCGACCTGGAGAACTCGCCTGGCGACATCAACGCGGACGCTTATGGAAAGGGATGGCTGGCCATTGTCGAAACCGCCAATGCCAACTCCCCGGACCTGATTTCCGCAGCGGAGTACAAGGCGCTGCTCGGGTAATTAACCTACAATCCCTGAGCGGCGGCATAACCCAGCTGGAAGGCTTTCATGTTAATGTCCAGCATCTTTGGAGGAACGGTGTTCTTCAGCGCTTCCTTCATCTTCTCCAGGGAAACCGGGCACTCAGCAGTTCCGGCAAGGGCCCCCAGCAGGACCGAGTTGGCAGCGACGTAAGAGCCGGCCTGAATCGCCAGTTTGTCGGCGTCAACAGCGGTGAGCTTCGGCGTGATGGATTTTATCTCATCGAACATGGCGTTTATATCCGGATATTTCTGCTTGCCGATCGACACGACAACTGGCACTACCTTGGAAGTGCTGGTGACGAATCTTGTGCCCTTGTTGGCTTTGGGCAGTGCCCGGTACGCTTCCATGGGCTCGAAGGCGAATATGATGTCTGCTTCGGCATCACCGACAAGCGAACTTTCGATGCATCCCACGCAGATATTGCACATGACAACGCCGCCGCGCTGGGCCATGCCGTGGACCTCGCTCATGACCGCGTTCTTTCCGTCCGCCAGCGCAGCCTCAGAGATCACCTTCGACGCGAACAGCACTCCCTGGCCGCCGACTCCCACAACGACTATCCTGGTCATTTTCTCGCCTCCGTGTTCTCATGTATGGCCTTGAACGGGCAGACCTTCGCGCAGATGCCGCAGCCGTTGCAGATTCCTTCATTGATGTGGACGGTTCCATCCTCGGCCAGGTAAATCGCGGGGCAGCCCCATGTCTTGATGCACACCTGGCATTTCTTGCATTCCTCTTGGTTTATCTGCCAGGTTTTGAAGTCTCCGGATTTCTTTCTAGCTCTCACTTCCAGGAGTACGCATTCCCTCTTTGCGATTATCACCGCAAGTTTATCGTGAGCCAGCGCGTCTTCATACGCTTTCTGCATCTCCTTGATGTCGCTCGTGTCCACAGTGCGAATGAAATCAACGCCGCAGCCCTTGATGATGTCTTCAATCGACACCATCGGCGCGGGATTGCCTCGGCCGTCGGTGCCCATGCCGGGGTTGGGCTGGTGGCCTGTCATGGCAGTGGTTCTGTTATCCAGTATCGTGTAGACGAACTTGTGGCGGTTGTACACGGCATTGACAACGCCGTGAATTCCGGAATGGAAGAATGTCGAGTCTCCGAGGTAAGCCAGCACCGGCTGGTCTGTGGCCTTCGAGAACCCGCCCGCAGCGTCAACGCTGGAGCCCATGCACAGCAGGAAATCCGCGGTGTTCATCGGATCCTGGATTCCCAGGGTGTAGCATCCTATGTCGCTGGAGAATATCGCTTCCTTGAAATTCTGCTTCAGGGCGCGTTTCGCTGCATAGTAAGTGGAACGGTGGGGGCAGCCAGGGCAGAGGGACGGCGGCCTCACCGGTATCTCCATGCTGGGCTTGTGCACGCCCTTCGGCATGAGGTCCTTTCCTGTTATCTTGGAGAATCCCGCCTTCATGACGTCAGGATCATACTCACCCATGACTGAGAAATGGCCGGAGCGCTTCCCGTAAACCCTGACTTTCGGATTTGCTTCCTTGGCCAGCGCCAGGACCTCGTTCTCCAGGAGCGGCTCGCCTTCCTCTGCGATGACGATCTTGTCAACGGACTTGATGAATTCTTTCATCATCTTTTCCGGCAGGGGCCAGGTCATTCCCAGCTTCAGTATCTTGCCCTTTATCCCGGCGGCAGCCATTACATCCGCGACGTAATTGTAGGCAACGCCGGATGTTATGACCCCGTACTCGGAACCGCCCATGTCGATGATGCTGTTGAATTCGGATTTTTCAGAGATGGCTAGAGCTCTTGCCATGCGCTCCAGAAGGAGGACATGATCAACCCTGGCGTGCGACGGTATGGTCACGAATTTCTTCGGGTCCTTGTCGAAATGCCCCTTGCCGCGCTGGGGGCCGAGCTCGCCGGTGACGACCGCGCCGCGGACGTGATTGAGCCTCGTAGTGGTGCGGAGCATGACCGGCATTCCGATTTCCTCAGACATCTTGAAAGCGAAGTGAGTCATTTCCTTCGCCTCCTGTGCGTTTACCGGCTCCAGCATCGGCACCTTGGCAATCCTCGCATAGTAGCGATTGTCCTGCTCGTTCTGGCTGGAATGGCAGCCTGGGTCGTCCGCAGAGATTATTACAAATCCGCCACGGACACCTGTGTAAGCGACAGTCATGAATGCGTCCGCCGCGACATTAAGCCCGACATGCTTCATGAACGTCATTGATCTGAGGCCGCATGCTGAGGCCGCGGCCGCCACCTCCATCGCGACCTTCTCGTTGGTGGAGAATTCGAAGTAGACATTGGCTTCCTTGCCAATCTCGTAGAACGTGTTTCCGATCTCGGAGGACGGCGTTCCCGGATAGCAGGCCGCAAAATCCAGCCCCGCCTCGAGCGAGCCCCTGACTATGGCCTCGTTGCCCAGGAGGAACATCTTCTTGCCCTTCTCCTTGGAAAGAAGCTGGCTCATCCTTCAACCAGCTCCTTTGTGAATGTCTCAAGCTTCAGCAGGCGGTTCCATTCCCATTTCACGGTTCTCTGGATGGCCTCCACCTCCTCCTCGGGCAGATGCCTGAACCGGCCCTGGATGGCCATGTAATCCTTGATTGATTTCAGCTCTTTTGGCTTGCGGCTGATGGTGTAGACGCCGTTCTCCACCTCGTAAAGCGGGTAGGCAGCGGTATCTATAGCCAGCCTGCAGACTTCTATTGTCTTCTCGGGCTGCATGCGCCATCCTGTTGGGCATGGCGCATATATCTGGATGAACTTCGGGCCGCGGATGCTCTTGGCCTTCTGCAGCTTCTTTATCATGTCCTCGGGGTACCCGACGCTGCACGTTGCCGCGTATGGAATCTTGTGCGCCACCATGATGTCCATCATGTTCTTCTTGGGCTGGCGCTTCCAGTCCTTGGTCTCGCCCACCGGTGTGGTGGTAGTCCAAGCGCCCACGGGCGTTGATGAGGACCTCTGGATGCCGGTATTCATGTAGGCCTCATTATCATACATTATGTAAATGACGTCGGTTCCGCGCTCGACCATGCCGGATAGTGCTTGAATTCCGATGTCGGCGGTTCCGCCGTCCCCGGCAAATCCCACGACGGTGACATCTTTAATGCCCTTCGCATCGAGCGCAGCCTTTATCCCGGAAATGGAAGCTCCAGTAACTTCGAAAGCCGTGTTTATCAGAGGAACTTCCAGACACTTCAGCGGGAATGGCCCGGGCATCACAGCCCAGCAGCAGGCCGGAATGCTCATCATCGTCTTTGGGCCCAGGGCCTTGAGCGTGTAGCGCATGGCGTGGCACGCGCCGCACCCGAGACAGCCGACGTGACCGGGGTTCATGTACTCTTCTTCCGGAATTGTGAATTTTGCCATGTTACCAGCCTCCATGTCCCTTGACGCCTATCCATTCGATTTCCTGGTCTGGGCCGCCCTTGAGCGCCAGAGTCTTGAGGTATATCTTCTCAATCACGTCCGGCGTCATGTCCTTGCCACCCAGCCCGACTATGTAATTCTTGACAGTGGGTTTGTCAGCAAGCCCGTAAAGCGCGCCCCTGACCTCCTGGGCCATGGGTCCGCAGTGCCCGAATGTGTAGGAGTGGTCGCACATGCTGATGATGTTGGTCATACCAGCAAGTTTCCGAATCTCCTCAACCGGGAACGGTCTGAATACGCGTATCCTGGCGAGTCCGACCTTCTTTCCCCCGGCGCGGAGCTTGTCAACGACATCCTTCGCTGTGCTGGCTATTGACCCGGCCATTATCAGGACGCAGTCCGCGTCCTCGCACTTGTAGAATTCCACCAAGCCGCCGTGGTTGCGGCCGAATTTCTTCTCGAAATCCTTCTCAACATCCCTCCAGCCCTGCCTAGCGGCCTCCATGGCCTCGTTGATCTTGTACCGGAACTCCATGTACATCTCGGGCATGACCAGGCTTCCGAAGCCGTATGGCTCGTCAACGTCAAGCTTGAATCTGGGGTTGTAAGGCGGCAGGAAGTCATCGACTTCTTCCATCTCAGGAACGTCCACCGGCTCGACCGTGTGCGAGAGAATGAAAGCATCCTCGTTTATCATGGTGGGAAGGCGTATGTCGGGGCGCTCGCCCAGCTTGTACCCCATGATTATGGAATCAAGAACTTCCTGGTTGCCCTCGCAGAACACCTGCATCCACCCGGTGTCGCGCTGCGCGATGGCGTCATGATGGTCCACCCAGACGCTCCACGGCGGGCCGTTGGCCCTGCAGACATTGCTCATGACTATCGGGGTGCGCGCTCCGGCGGCCCAAATCAGGAGCTCGTGCATCAGCAGAAGCCCGTGGGAAGAGGTCGCCGTGTAAGTCCTGGCGCCTGCCATGGACGCTGAGATGAGCGCAGCCATTGCGCTGTGCTCGCTCTCCACCTTGACGAACTGGGCCTTCATTTCTCCGGATGAGACAAGCGTTGCGATTTTCTCCACAATGGATGTCTGCGGCGTTATCGGGTAAGCCGAGATGACTTCCGCCCTGCAGACCTTTGAACCGTAAGCCGAGGCATAATTGCCAGTCATTACCATTTTCATCAGACATCACCTTCCATGACCATCGTGATCGCTTTCTTGGGGCACTCGTTGGCGCAGATTCCGCAGCCCTTGCAATGCTCCAGGTCGAATGTCGGCAGCTCGCCTGGCTTCATCTTGACGGCAACGTCCGGGCAGAATTTCCAGCAGATGCCGCATTTGATGCATTTCTCCGGGTCCAGCACCGGCTTGAACGTCTTCCAGAATCCGGTGCGATTCGCCGCGGAATTGACGCTGGTCACCGGGGTCAGCGGCAAATCCTGGTAGGTCTTGTAGGTGCCTTTCAGCTGTTCTTTCGTCAATGTACCACCACCGAATCGTAAGCTTCCTTCGCTGCCGCAACGTTCTCCTCGATCTTTATCGGAACGTTGTTCTTGATGGCCTCAACCAGGGAGTCTATTCCGACGACTCCGGAGACTTTGGAAAAAGCCCCCAGAACGGAGCTGTTTACAATCGGGGCGGCTTTGCTGCCCAGCCTGTGCTTTATCGCGATGTCGGTGGCCAGAACCGTTGATAGAATCTGATTGTCAGTGAGTCCGAGGTTCGCCCGGAGCTTTGCCGGGTCCGCCCTGGTGTTGAGCAGCACCTGGCCACTGGGCTTCAGCCCCTCGACTATGTTGACCGCGACCAGCAGCGACGGGTCCATGACCACAACGAAATCTGGCGCGTAGATGCCGGATTTATTGCGAATCTTGTCGGCGTCAATCCTGGTGTACGCCGTAACCGGGGCTCCCCTTCTCTCCACTCCGAAGAATGGGAAGGCAGATACCTCTTTTCCTTCTATGAACGCAGCTTCCGCAAGAATATTGGAGGCAATGACCGCGCCCTGCCCCCCCCTGCCGTGAAATCTTACTTCAATCATTCAAAGCACCGGGGGAGGAATGCCGTTCCATTAATAATTATATCGCCAATTGTGCCTATAATGGATAGTTATTTCATTCATTATATCATCATGCGTCCGATGGCAGGCATCAAGTTCCTCGGCATACGTTTGCGCGCCTTCTCCCAGGCAACGGAAGTGGAAGAACGCGTGCTCAAGGCGATGCAATTCGCTTCCGGAATCGAGGAAATCGCAATCACCAGGACCGAGGGCCATTTCGGCAATCCAATCTCTGTTTTCGAGATAGAGATGGCAAAATCCGGGCAGATGAACCGGTTCCTGGAGCGCCTCCGCGCTTCCGGAATTCTTACCAGTCTCGAGGGACAGGTGGATGCCCGAACAGATGATGGCTGCGCCTTCCATTTCAGATTGGACAAGCAGAAGGCATACCTGGAGGAGCTAGCGCTGGCAACCGGGAAGGATGTGATTGACGTTCGGATGAAAGTGGCGGCATACCCGGCCAAGAGGGAATCGGCGGTTCAGAATCTGAAAGATTGGCTGTCCGAGCAGGCGTGAGGTTGCAAGAATCAGCATAATCCCAGAACCGCAACTGCGCTCAGATTTTGATGAATAAACTACGGTTAAATTATTAATCCACTTCCTTATCCCCATCCTTGGTGAAAGAAAATGGGCGAAACACAATCCAGCGCAAAGGGAATTGAATGGAATTTTGAGGAAATATGTCCGTCTCTGAATCATGACAAAGTTAAAAGCCAGATGGCGGCGGCCGTGAAAAAGGCCGAGGCATTCGAATCCAAGTACCGGCCGATGCTGAACTCATCCATAAAGCCGGGGCAATTGCTGGAGCTTGTGAAGGAACTGGAAGCCATAACAAGAGAAATCCGCAAGCCGGTTTACTACGCTCACCTGAGGTCCGCCCAGAACACCACCGACAAGGACATTGCAGCCCTGAAGCAGGCTCTCATGGAACTCATGGTAAAAGCAGAGCGCCATATGATTTTCGTCGAACTTGCCTGGTGCGCGGTTGATGATTCTGCCGCCAAGAAGCTGATGGATTCCCCCGAGCTTGCAAAGTACAAGCACCTCCTGGAGGCGAAGCGGCTTATGAAACCCCACCAGCTTTCTGAAGCTGAAGAAAAGCTCATGAGCGCGCTCGAGCTTTCCGGCCGCCAGGCGTTCGTCCGGCTCTTCGACGAGACTATGGGCAAGACCAAAGTCAAAGTGAAAATCGACGGCAAGACCCAGGAGATGCCCATGGACGGCGCGCTGGCACTGCTCTTCCACCCGGACCGGGACAAGAGGAAGGCGGCCCACAAAGGCGTCACGCAGGCGCTGGAGGCCAACATGGACCTGCTGACTTACATATTCAACACTCTCGTTCAGGCCCATGCCACTGAAGATGAATTCAGGAAATTCCCGCACCCGGCCAAGAAGAGGAACCTGGCCAATGAAGTGGACGATGAAACAGTCGAGAGCCTGAAAACCGCGGTGGACAAGAACGTCGCCATGGTGGCCAGGTATTACAAGCTGAAGGCGAAATTGCTCGGAATCAAGAAACTCAAGGATTACGACCGATACTGCCCGATCACCCAGGAAGAGGAGCCGTGCGACTACGAAACCGCCAAGGCCATGACCATTGCCGCATACTCGTCCTTCAGCCCGAAATCCGGCGAGATAGCCAAGCAATTCTTCGAGAAGGGCTGGATTGACGCCGACCCGAGGCAGGGCAAGGAGGGCGGCGCGTTCTCAGCGAGCACCGCATCAGACCATCACCCTTACATCATGCTGAACTACACGGACACCCTGAGCGACGCCTCCACGATGGCGCACGAGATGGGCCACGGCATACACCAGTACCTGGCAAGGCAGCAGGGCGACCTTCTCATGGACACTTCGCTGTGCATGGCTGAAACAGCAAGCATATTCGGCGAGATGATACTGTTCAACGACATCCTGGCCAAGGAGAAGGACCCCAAGAAGCGCCTGAACCTGCTCTGCGGGAAGATTGAAGGAACGTTCGCAACAGTAATGCGCCAGATAATGATGAACCGGTTCGAGACCCGTCTCCACAAGGCAAGGCGCGAGCAGGGCGAGCTGAAACCTGAGGAAATCCACAAGATATGGCTGGAAGAGAACAAGTGGATGTTCGGCAACTCGGTCGAGATGACGGATGAGTACGGCCTCTGGTGGTCGTACGTGCTCCACTTTGTTCACTACCCGTTCTACACTTACGCTTACTCATTCGGCGAGCTGATGGTCCTCTCCCTCTATGAGCAGTACCGCAAGCAGGGCCAGCCATTCGTGCCGAAATACCTTGACATGCTGGCAGCCGGCGGCTCGGACTACCCGAAGAACCTCATGGCCAAGATGGGTCTGGACATCACCAAGCCGGAGTTCTGGCAGAACGGGCTGGACTTGCTGGATGGAATGGTGAGACAAGCTGAGGACGAGGCGAAGAAACTCGGGTATTAACGCCCGGCAAATTTCGGCTCCCGCTTTTCGGTGAAAGCGTTAACGCCTTCCCGGAAGTCCCCCGTCGCCCCTGAGATGGAAATCATATGCCGCTCCGCTGCCAGATGCTCCTCCAGCCTGCTATTCTCGCTCAGCCGCAGCAGGGTTTTGGCGCGGCCGATGGCCAGCGTCGGCCCTTTGGCGATGCTCTCGGCAGCTTTGATCACAATCGGCATGAGCTCCTCTGGTTCCACGGCATGATTGACCAGCCCAAATTTTTCCGCGGCATCGGCATCGATAGTCTCGCTGAGGTAGATCAATTCACCGGCTCTTGCCTTGCCGACCAGCTTTGGCAGGAAGTAAGTGCCGCAGCCCGGAGCCAGGCCGATCTTCATGAAGCCCATGTTGAATTTTGCGGCCCTGGAGGCATACCGCAGGTCGCAGGCCATCGCCAGCGCTGCGCCCGCTCCAACAGCATGGCCGTTAACTGCCGCAATAACAATCTTCTCCATGGTCTGGATGCGATGAACAGGTTTGTGGATCCATCCCGATAATTCGGCAAGGAAGGTCTCAGGGTCTTCAGCATCGGCCATTGCTTTTACATTTCCCCCGGCGCAGAACGCCTTTCCTTTCCCCGTGATTATGATGACTTTCACTGAATCGCTTTCCTGGCATTCGATTAGGAAATGCTCCAGCTCCAGGGACATGGCCTCGCCCAGGGCGTTCATGTTGTCCGGGGTCGCCAGCGTGGCTGTGGCGATGCCGTTCTCGATGATTGTTTCGATGCTTTTGTATTTCATTTTCACACCAAGACACCCATGTTGTCGGATTACAAAATGTTTTTTACCGGAGGAACCTTAAGGTTGTGCAATGACAAGCGTGATGAGTTTCAGCGATATCGGTTGTCTAAACGAGTCCGCTGCGGGCTCGCTAGGCGCAGGGATGGCGTCCTTCGCGCAGGCCGGCTTTCCGGTCGCCAGGGGCTTCGTCATCACACCGCTCGTTTTCTCCGAGTTCCTTGGCAATGAAGGTGTCAAGTCCGCGCTGGCCATGTTCAAGGCCGGAAGCGAAACCCCGGACGAGGGATGGCGCACCGTGAAAGCGGCGTTCGCCTCGTCCCGGATAAACTGGGCCCATGAGATGGAGATACTGGAGGCATTCGGCGAATTGGGTTCGATTGCTTCAGTCACCACCAGTTCCAGGTATGGGGCCGGTCAATCTCCCGTGTACGCTGCGGGGGGCCAGGACCTTCTGGACGCAGTCAAGCATTGCTGGGTGAAATGGCTCCGGACCGGATTGGACAAGCTGGACAGGGACATGCCCGCGGTTATTGTGAAGGAAGTGATTGAATCGGAAGTTTCCATGGAGATGAGGCGCAAATCCGGCGATATACAGGCCAGGGCGGTGTTCGGGCTGCCGGAGGGGCTGCACGACCCGGTCGTGTCAAGCGATATTTACAGCTTCACCCCGGAAGGCAAGCTTGACAGGATGGAGATGCGGCCCCAGGATTTTCAATACGTGATGAGGGAGCAGGGACCATCCAGGGTCAGGATATCCGGGGATTTCGCCGGCGAGGAAAAACTGAGCGGGGACATGCTTGCTCAGCTTGCGGATATCAATTACTTCATGAGCCAGCATCCAGCCGTATCCTCATGCACGGTTTGCTTCGTTTCATCCCATCCGCTCGTCTGCGCGGCCATTCTCATGTCAGACCCGGTGTCCGAGCCGGGAATCCCGCCCAGGGAGAGGAGCATCAGCCTTCTGGAACCGGTATTGCCTCAAAAAATCGCGGCGCCAACAGGCCCAGTCATCGCCACCAGGATGTTCCTGAGCGCCAGTTCTTCAGCGCATATAGCGGCAGCCGGCGACTCCTTTGTGGACGGGATACTGGTCACCGGGAATATCCTGACCGATAACAACTGGCAATCCGGCATAACCGCAATGGCCACTGAAGCCAAGCGCCGCCTGAGTTCTGGCGTCATGGTCATAGAACTAGGCGACGCCTCAAAGCAAACGCTTGACCGCCTGGCTGCATCTCTCAAAATAATATCGGACAGCGGCATGCGGCCCGGGATTCTGATACCAGGCATCCGCAGCGCCAATGAACTGGCGAAGGTCGTTGCGGCCATTCGCGCGTCATCCGGGGAAGCGTCGCAGCCCGAGATATGGGTGCGCATAATGTACCCCAGCAATCTTTTCTTCATGGACTCACTGGCAAAGAACGCGGACGTCATGGCGCTGGACCTGGATTCGCTGGCTAAGCTGATGCTCGGCGGGGGCGAGGGAACCGACTGGATGCTGCACACTGTTCCGGCGCTGGAAAGCGCGCTCGAGAACGCGCTGCGGAATAAGCCGGGCATGCTCTCGATACTTTCCGATGACATGACGTCAATCCCAAGCATGCTGGAGTTCCTGGTGAGGAACGGTGCCGACATAATCTGCGTTGGCGCGTCGGAGCTGGGCACTGTGAAGCACATAGTCGCATCGGTTGAGAAGCGCATGCTGTTGGAACAGGGGAGGAAGTGAGATGTGGCGGAAAGGCATTCCAAGGGAGAAGATAATGGTGGAACTGGAGGCCGCGCGCTCGAAGGACCATCATTTCGGCGATGGCCATGTCATCAGCTCAATGTGCACGAAGCCCCTGGACATAGCGGCGGAAGCGCACTCAATGTTCATAGAATCCAACCTGGGCAATGCGGGCCTCTATCCGGGCACCCTGGACTTGGAGAAGCAGGTGGTTGCTGCGATAGGCCAGCTTCTTGGAGCGGATGAGAATATCGCGGGCGGCGTGGTGAGCGGCGGCACCGAAGCCAACATCACGGCGCTCTGGATGGCCAGGAACATCACGAAGAAGAAAAAAGTGGTATTTCCTGCAAGCGCCCATTTCTCGTTCCACAAGGCCTGCGACATACTGGCCATGGAGCCGGTAATGGTCCCCATGGGCCCGGATTATGCAATGGACATCGACCGGCTTTCCAGTGTTCTTGGCGACGATGTTGCCGCGGTGGTGGGAATAGCCGGCACAACCGAGCTGGGCGCTGTGGACGACATCAGGGCCATCTCGGAGATTCTGCCGGAAAAAACATTCCTGCACGTGGATGCGGCCTTCGGCGGTTTCGTGCTTCCATTCCTGAGAGAGCTGGGGCATAAAACTCCGGACTTCGATTTCTCGGTGCCGGGCGTTTCCAGCATAGCCGCGGACCCGCACAAAATGGGCATGGCGACCGTCCCTTCCGGCGCGCTGCTGGTCAGGGACAGGGAGTGGTTCAGGACCATTCACAAGGACGCGCCCTACCTGGACATGCTGGGCCAGCTTTCCGCCCTGTCTGGCACGAGGTGCAGCGCAGCGGTCGCCGCATCCTACGCAGCAATGCGGGCACTTGGCCGTGAAGGTTATCTGAATATCGTCAGGGAATGCATGGATGTTACTGGCTACGCTCTCGGAAAGGCCCACAAGCTCGGCCTGGATCCGGTTATCGAGCCGGTCATGAACATTCTCTGCCTCTACGTTCCGGACCCGAAGAAGGTCCAGAGGATGCTGGATGGCCGCGGCTGGAAAGTCTCGGTAGCCAGGAATCCGCCCAGCTTGAGACTGGTGATGATGCCCCACGTGACCAGATCCTCAATAGATGGCCTTTTCGGGGAGCTGGAGAAAGTACTGGGTGAGCTGTGATGCAGGAAGACTTCGATTTCGAGCTGGACAGGGTCGTGAAGACCATCAGGGACCGCCATTGCCATACGGTTCTGCTGCAGTTCCCGGAAGGCCTGAAGAGGCAGGCGCCGGCAGTCGCGGCGGCAATATCGTCCCGAGTGGATGCCGTGGTCATCATATCCGGCGAGCCATGCTTCGGCGCCTGCGACATCCCGAACAACGGCGCGGACCTTGTGGTGCATTACGGCCATCTTCCGATTCCTTGCTTGAAAACGCCGGCCAGCGTTCTCTACATCCAAGCCAGGTCCGGCGCGGACCCGACGCCGGTTCTGGAGGCAGCGTTGCCCGACCTGCGCGGCCGCACCGGGCTGCTGACGACCGTCCAGCACATCCACCTCCTTGCCGACATGATGGATTTCCTGAAATCCAGGGGCATCGAGGTCTATGTGGGGAAAGGAGACTCGCGGATATACTCGGACGGCCAGGTTCTCGGGTGCAATGCGTCCAGCGCCACGTCGATATCCGATGATGTGGACGGCTTCCTTTTTGTCGGCACAGGGGATTTTCACCCGCTCGCCATTGCACTGTCCACCTCAAAATCAGTCATTGCAGCCGACCCGGTGACCGGGGAAGTCAGGGACATGGCACCCGCCAGGGACAGGATGCTCAGGCAGAGGCACGCAGCCATCGAGAGGGCCAGGGCTGCGAAGAGTTTCGGCATCATTGTTTCAGCCAAGCAGGGACAGAGGCGCGCGGCCGCCGCGCATCGGATAAGCAAGCTGCTCTCTGATGCAGGTCTTGAAAATGTCCTCGTTGAGATGGACCTTGTCACCCCGGGAAAGCTCCAGAACCTCGGCCTCGATGCCTGGGTTTCGACGGCCTGCCCGCGCCTTGCCCTGGATGATTATGCGGCATTTCCTGTGCCGATTCTGACTCCGCCGGAGGCCGAGATATTGGTCGGAACCCGGTCATGGAGCAATTACGTTTTTGATGAAATTGCCTGAGCCAGTAGCCCCAAAACAATCTTTTCGGCGGTTAATATATACACAGCTAAATTTTAAATAGCCGAAACACATTACTGGTTTAAATAATTCACAGGGATGGGAATTACATGAAATCGATAATAGAAGAAGCTTTGGCACGGCATGATGAACACAAGAAAGTCCAAGAGGTTAAGATATCATCTGGCATTTACAACGAGAGCCCGGATGATGAGGAGCTCAAGAAGCTCGTCGAGGCCTTGAGGATAAACGTCAAGATCGTTGGTTGCGGCGGCGGCGGCTCGAACACCGTGAACCGCCTCACAGAGACCGGCGTTGTCGGCGCACAGATGATGGCCATCAACACCGATGCGACTCACCTTCTGCACGTACACGCTCCCAAGAAGATGCTCATTGGAAGAAGGGCCACGAAGGGCCTGGGCGCCGGTGCGCTTCCCGAGGTCGGAGAGCAGGCATCCAGGGAGAACGAGGACGAGATAAGGGCATACCTGGAAGGCGCGCACATAGTTTTCGTCACCGCCGGAATGGGCGGGGGCACAGGCACCGGCTCGGCGTCCGTGGTTGCCGAAATCGCCAAGGAGCAGGGCGCACTGGTCATGGGCGTTGTTACACTTCCCTTCAAGGCAGAAGGCCGCTTGAGGATGGAGAACGCCATAAAGGGTCTCAACAAGCTCCGCAACAAGTGCGACACGACCATCGTCATCCAGAACGACAAGCTCCTGGAACTCGTGCCGAGACTGCCTCTTGACGCGGCATTCAAAGTTGCGGATGAGATTCTCATGAACTCCATAAAGGGCATGACCGAGATAGTCACCAAGCCCGGCCTGGTCAATCTGGATTACAGCGACCTGATGACCGTCATGGAGAACGGCGGCGTGGCAATGGTGGGCATTGGCTCATCCAACGACGACCGCGAGCGCGTTGAGCTCGCAGTCGGCGAGGCACTTAATTCACCCCTATTGGGCGACATCGATCTTACAGGCTCCAAAGGCGCGCTGATACGTGTTGTAGGCGGCGAGGACATGACAATATCCGAGGCCCAGCAAGCTGCCGAGCTCGTCAGCGCCAGGATAAGCCCGCAGGCCCGCATAATCTGGGGATGCACCGTTGACCCCACAATAAAAGGCGATGTCAACATACTGGTGGTCATCACCGGCGTCAAGAGCCCGCAGCTCATGGGCGCTGACGTTCAGGGCGGCGCCGGCGGAATGGACTTTGTCCACTGACCGTGATCCGTTATGGCAGTCAGGGAATTCAGGCACCGGTACATCGTATTCGAGATAGACGCCCCCAGGGCCATCGAGCGATGGGAACTTATCAAGGAATTCCAGCGCATAGCCAGCCGCATGGGGCTCGACCAGTCCGATGAGATACGCCCGTGGCTAACAGCATTCCAGAACAACCGCGGCATACTCCGGTGTACCCATCATGACCGCGATAAGGCGGTGGAATTGCTGGGCGCCGTGAATGAGGTCGGCGAGGAGCGCCTGAAGATCTCGATAAAAACAGTCACGACATCAGGAACGATCAGAAAGGCCAAAGAATCAATGTAATGGGCAGCCCGATTTGGGCTGCCTTCTCCTTCAATTATTCTACCGAATTTCGCAGGAATCATTCTTCTCGATGGTGATATGCTTCAGTTCAGGAAATTTGCCCAGCATCTCCCTGTACTCTTCCACCGCGCGCTCCTTTTCGGCGACCAGGGAAATGATGCAAGCGTATGCATTGTCACCCACTTTCCAAAGATGAAGGTCGCATACCGCGGTTTCGTTGTCAGCCTCTATTGTTTTTCTTATCTTATCCGAAAGCGGGCTTACCGCCCTGTAATCCAGAAGTATGTGCGCCGACTCCCTCATCAGCAGCCATCCCCAGCGAAGTATCAGCGCGGCGCCCACGATGCCCATGACCGGGTCCAGCCAATCCTGCCGGTAATATTTCGCTCCCAGCAATGCGGCTATGGCGAATATGGAAGTCATCGCATCAGCAATCACATGAACGTAAGCCGACCTGAGGTTCAGGTCGTCATGCATGTGATGCTCATGTTCCCCGGCGCTATGCTCATGACTGTGCTGATGCCCGGAACCGGAGCTCAGGATGGCGGCGCACACAAGGTTGACCAGCAGGCCGATGACGGCAACAATCAATGCTTGGTCGTAATGAATGGCAAGTGGGTTGATAATCCTCTCCACCGAGGCGTAGATCATCATTATCGCCACTATGCCGAGCACCAGAGCGCTGGAGTACGCGCCAAGAATCTCAATCTTCCAGGTTCCGAATGTGAATTTTGCACTGCCGGCATGCTTCCTGGCAAGCCTGTAGGCCCAGAAGGATATGGCGAGCGCGAATGCATGCGTTCCCATGTGCAGCCCGTCCGCCAGCAGGGCCATGGAGTTGGTCAGCAAGCCGAATAATATTTCGGCAAACATGGTGGCCAGCGTTATCACGACAACGGCAAGGGTCAATCTCTCGAAATGCCGCTTGTCAGCGTTGAAGTTGTGCTGGTGCTTGAGCTGCTCAACCCGGTCCCTGTTCATCCATACTACTCCATCTAACTGATTGAAGTCAGGGTACTAATAGATTCTTCCTGAAAGAACAAGAATTGAAAATTGGGGCCGGCCTTTCGACCGGCCCATTCATTTTTTTGGGCTCAGTAATCCATTCCGCCGCCCATGCCGCCCATTCCGCCGGGTGGCATGCCGCCCGGAGGTCCGCCGGCGCCCTTCTTGGCAGCGATGACATCGTCGATCCTCAGGATCATTATGGCGACCTCGCTTGCTGCGTTTATGGCCTGGGTCTTGACCCTCATGGGTTCTACGACGTTCTCCTTCAGCATGTCGACTACCTGTCCGGAGAACACGTTGATGCCTGCGGTCTTGCGCTTCTTCCCCTCGTGCTCGCTCCTGAGCTGTATGAGGACGTCGATTGCGTCAAGTCCTGCGTTTTCCGCCAGTGTCCACGGGATAATCTCGGTTGCCTTGGAGAACGCCTCTATGGCCAGCTGCTCGCGTCCGCCCACCTTGGAGCCGAACTTGTTGAGCGCCAGGGATAGCTCTATCTCCATTGAGCCGCCGCCCGGAAGTGCGATGCCGTCCTCCATTGCGACTGCCGTGACTTTGAGCGCGTCGTGAAGCGCGCGCTCGGCTTCATCAATCACGTGTTCGGTGCCGCCCCTTATCAAGATTGAAACGGATTTCGCGTCCTTGCAGCCGGTTATGAAGGTCATGTCGCTGTCCGATATCTTCATCTCCTCGACCATGCCGGCCTTTCCCAGGTCTGCGGGCGTGAGGTCTTCCAGGTTCGTGACGAGTTTCGCGCCGGTGGCCTTGGCCAGTGCTTCCATGTCGGATTTCTTGACCCTGCGGACCGCGAAGATGCCTTCCTTGGCCAGGAAGTGCTGCACCAGGTCGTCTATGCCCTTCTGGCAGACTACGACGTTAGCGCCGGACTTCTTGATCACATCGGCCTTCTTCTTGAGCGTCTTCTCTTCCTCGTCCAGGAATTTCTGAAGCTGGCTCGGGTCGGTTATCTGGATTTTCGCGTCAACTTCTGTCTTCTTTATCTCCAGCGCGGAGTCGATGAGGGCAATTTTTGCATTCTTCACCTGGCTGGGCATCCTCGGGTGGACTTTTTCCTTGTCCAGGATGATTCCCTCGATGAGCCTTGTGTCAGCCAGCGAACCGCCGACCTTCTTCTCCACCTTGATGTTGTCGATGTCGACCACATAGCTGCCGTTCTTCTTCTCGGCAACGGCCTTGACGGCTCCGACAGCTACCTCGGCCAGACCCTCCTTGTTCGGTCCGACTGATTTCCCTGTCATCGCGGTCATGGCGATGCTCTTGAGCATCTTGTCGTTCTTCAGGTCGACCTTGACCCCGAGTTTCTTCAAGATGTTGATGGACTCGGCCGCGGCCAGCCTGTATCCGTTTGCGATAACGGTCGGGTGGACGTTTTGCTCGATGAGGCTTTCCGCCTTCTTGAGCAGCTCGCCTGCCAGCACGACTGCGGAGGTTGTTCCGTCGCCGCACTCGTTGTCCTGGGTCTTGGCTACTTCCACGACCATCTTTGCGGCCGGGTGCTCGATGTCGATCTCCTTCAGGATGGTGGCGCCGTCATTCGTGATGACCACGTCGCCCATGCTGTCCACGAGCATTTTATCCATTCCCTTGGGCCCGAGGGTCGAGCGAACCGCATCTGCGACGGCTTTTGCCGCTGCGATGTTGTTCATCTGGGCACCCCTGCCCTTGTTCCTGTCCGTTCCTTCTCTGAGGATTATTATTGGCTGTTGCTGTTGTCCTTGCATAATATTTACCCCCTTTTCATGGGTTGTGTTTTGGCAATATTATAACTTCTATAAAAATCTATCTGCTAATATCATGGGTGCGTTTGTGAAATATGTGAGGCGCACCACACCTGCTCCTTACAGGCAGGGCCAAAAGGTAAATGCACTCTGTGCATCACTACAGCCAGATTTTCAAAATCTGGCATTGTTACCCCGCCCTAACCTCACGCATCTGGAACATCAGGCGGGGTAAGCAACGACTTGTCGTTGCGGCACTAACGAGACTTTGCCTCGTTAGGGCATGACCAGGTTGGCCGATGCCGTGGCCTTTTCACGACCGCAAAACTATATCTCATGGGCGCCATCCTGCACCGATGCACGTCGCCGCCCTGTTCTCCGGAGGGAAGGATTCCACTTACGCGATACACCTGGCCCTGTCCCGGGGCTGGGAGGTCACCAAGCTTATTACCATGGTGCCCAAGAAAGGCGAGTCCTACATGTTCCACATCCCCAATGTCAGCCTCTGCGACATGCTGGCAGAGGCCATGGGCATACCTCATCTTGCTGTTCCGACCAAAGGGGAGGAGGAGAAGGAGTTGGAGGACCTCAGGAGGGCGCTCACTGGCCTGGAAGTTCAAGGCATAGTATCCGGCGCCATCGCATCAGATTACCAGCACGCCCGCATTGACAGGATATGCCATGAGCTCGGCATGGTCTCATTCTCCCCGATATGGCGGTGGAAGCAGGAAGATGTCCTGGAGGACATAATCGCTGCCGGATTCAAGGTCATGATTGTCGGCGTTTACGCGGACGGCCTGGGGAAGGAATGGCTGGGCAGGACTCTGGACCTGGAAACCCTGAAAGAGCTTGCATCAATCTCCGCAAAAAATCGCATAAACATCTCCGGTGAGGGCGGCGAGTTCGAGACACTGGTGCTTGACGGTCCCAATTTCCTGAAAAGGTTGGAAATCATGGAATCGGAGATTGCCTGGGACGGCGTGCGCGGGGAGATGAGAATCACCCATGCCAGGCTAACAGATAAATGATCATTCCTGCGGCATTATGATGACCTTCACGGAATCCCCGCCGCCAGCAACCAGATTGAATCCTTTCTGAGCATCTTTGAGCCCGAACCTGTGGGTTATCATCTCATCCACCGGGATGGTGCCGGCGCGGATGAGTTCCAGCGCAGCCACATGATCTGCCGGCGCAGCTGCATAAGTGGTCGCCAGGGTCACTTCCTTCTTCCAGAGAACGTCGTTGATCGAGAACGGAATTGTCTCGCCTTGGTTGGTGGGGGCGAAGAACAGCACGGTCCCGCCTTTGTCCACAGCATCCAGGGCGGCTTTTATGGCTGGTATAGCCCCCGTGCAGACTATGACGTTCTGCGCTTTCTTTCCATCATTGGCCTTGATGAGGTTCTTGGCAAGATTCTTATCTGACATCACAACCGAGTCCGCGCCGAATCGCATGCTCATGTCCAGCCTGTATTCTGAGATGTCTGCGGCAACAATCTTCCCGGCGCCCATGGCCCGGGCGAGGCTCACGTGCAGGAGCCCGGATATCCCGGTGCCGATGACGAACACGCTGGCGCCGTGCTTCATCTGCATCTTCCTCTGTCCGCGGAGCACGCACCCAAGTGGTTCTGCGAATGTCGCCTCTTCGAAGCTCACGCCCTCCGGAATTGAGTACACACCGCGATCTACATTGATTGCCGGAAGCCGGACAAATTCCGAAAATCCGCCGGGGTGGAAGTTGGTGCCGCCCTGGAGGGACTTGCAGGCAGTGTGATGGCCGTGATGGCAGTAGTCGCAGGTGTTGCAGGGCACATGATGGCTCGCCACAATCCTATCTCCTTTCTTGAACCTCTGCACACCCTTTCCCACTTTCTCGACTGTTCCGGCGACCTCGTGCCCCAGAACCAGCGGTACCTTGTCGCGGCGGTACCATTCCATAACGTCCGAGCCGCAGATGCCACTGGCCTCGATTTTCATGAGCATCTCGCCGGGCCCGATATCCGGCACCGGCATCTTCTCCAGTCTCACGTCCCTGTTCGAGTAGTACATGGCCACGCGCATCTGCTTCTTCATGGGGAACCGGAAAGCGTCAGGATAAATGAATGTTGCCTTGCGAAAACATTTATAGGTAGGCAAATATCGCCAACCAATGGCAGTCATCACCCTCAGCTACCGCGACCTTGTCGGCCTCATCCGCCAGGATATTTCGCAAGAGGAATTATTGGCAATGCTCCCCATGCTTGGCTCCGACATCGACAGCGTGGAAGGGGACGTCATGAATGTCGAATTCTTCCCCAACCGCCCGGACCTTTACTCCGTTGAAGGCGTTGCCAGGGCGCTTCGCGGCTTCATCGGCAAGGAGACTGGCCTGGCCAGGTATCCTGTGGAGCCAACAGATAACGTCCTGAAGGTCGACCCATCGGTTGCGGAGATAAGGCCTTTCATAGTTGCCGGCATCGTCAGAAACGTGGCCATGACAGACGAGCTAATAGCATCTCTGATGGAGGCCCAAGAGAAATTGCATCTCACACTTGGTCGCAAGCGCAAGAAGGTCGCAATCGGCGTACATGACATGGCCAAGCTGAAATTCCCTTTCACCTACAAGGCAGTCGAGCCGAAGAGCCTGAGATTCGCGCCACTGGGATACACCATGGAAATGGACATGGCCGAAATCCTCGCCAGGCATGAGAAGGGCGTCGAGTACGCCAGCATCCTTGAGGGCAAGCCCCGGTACCCAGTCATAGTGGATGCCGACGGAAAGGTCCTCTCATTCCCACCAATCATCAATGGCAATATCACCACGGTAACAGAATCCACCACCGACCTCTTCCTTGACTTGACTGGCACGGACCTCAACACATTGAAGGTGGCGCTGAACATCATTGCCACGCTTCTCGCTGAACGCGGAGGCAGGATAGAAAGCGTCAAAGTGCTCTACCCGGACTCCGAGATGGTGCTGCCCGACCTCGCTCCCAGAATCCGCACTCTCTCCGTCCTTGAGACCAACGCCCTCCTGGGCACTGAGTATTCCGGCGAACTCATGGCTGAGCATCTGCGCAGGATGAGGTTCGGGGCTGAGGCTTCCGGCTCGAATGTCAAGGTCCAGATTCCCGGGTACCGGGGCGACATAATTCACAGCGTGGACCTGATGGAGGACATCGCCATCAGCGCCGGCTTCAACAATATCGCCACTACTCTCCCAAAGAGCATCACGTTCGGCGTGGAAAGGCCCCTCGAAGTTCTGTCCAACAATGCCAGGAAACTGATGATGGGCCATGCTTACCTCGAGGTGAAGAGCCTTGCCCTGTCCTGTGAGAAAGAGCAGTTCCAGATGATGCAGAGGCCTGAATCCGATGACCTGGTGAAGATCCAGAATCCGATTGCCGATTACCTAACTTGCGTCCGCGTGACACTCACCCCCAGCATGTTCATCTTCCTTAAAGCCAACAAGCACAGGGAGCTCCCCCAGAACATATTCGAGGTCGGCAGCATCGTCTCTGGTACACGGACGATACGCCACCTTGCCGCGCTTTCCATGCACTCGAAGGCGTCATTCACCGAGATGAAATCCCTCGTCCAGACCATCCTGCGCGACCTCAACATGAAAGCCACGTTCGGCCAATGCGAGGACCCGGCCTTCATCCCGGGAAGGTCTGCCGCGATACTCGTGTCAGGCAAGCCAATCGGCAGCTTCGGGGAGTATCACCCCCAGGTCCTGGAGAATTTCGAGCTTGGGTATCCGGTATCCGGGTTCGAGATTGTGCTGGAAACTCAACAGTCATAAATATGATATTCAGTTACCTGATATACCCATCCGTACGATAAAAACCAATAGCAGAATGCCGAGGTAGCTCGAACGAAATTGAAATTTGCAGAATCCAAGCATATTTCGTGAGCTAGCCGAGTTTCCTGAGAAATTCGGCGCAGAAGCCCGGTCAACCGGGCGTATCTCAGAATATCATTAGCAGCAAATTGCCGAGGTAGCTAAGCCCGGTTAGGATTCTGGATTTCGGTCCAGAACCCCGGAATAAGGCGCCGGCCTTGAGAGCCGGTGGGCGCAAGTCCGCGGGAGTTCGAATCTCCTCCTCGGCGCTTATTTTATTTGTTGTTTGTATTCGCTCCTCGGAGGGAACTAGTTTAGCATATGATGTCATTGAAACTAGTTCTACCCTCGACGAGGTGATTGTTTATTGTTACTCCTCGTCTCGGTCTCCCCCTCGGCGCTGTTTTTATTTGTCATATCAATAACCCAACAAAAATAAAAAATTCGTCGAATTCTGAATTGAAACATTAAGGGATTAAAGAATTCGAACGAATCGACAAACTAGCGGCATGAATGAACACACCCAGAGCCTGTTTGTCGGCCACATCCACGAAGCGATTATTGAATCGGAGGCGGGTACACCCAACTTCCGCATCCTGTGCATTGGAACGGTTGCGTGCCATGCATCACAGAGTATGGCGCGCCGCATGCTGGGCAGAATACCTGCACCGATTGCGGCTGGCCGTATGCTCCGGGTGGTGGAGGCCCATAACCTGGCACGGGAGGCGTGTAGGGCTGATATTGGCCTTGGACAGGCTGCTGGTAAGCCTGGTATGCCTGTTGCTGGCCGTAGGGCTGTGCAACGTTCGTCGGTGGGCCGGCCCGGAAGAATGTTTTGTTGTCCATTATCAGCATTACGGCAGCAATGAACAGCAGCAATGCCGACATCAGCAGCATCACAACGCCGGGTCCGATGCCCCATTCCAGCGTGACAGTGCCATACTCCCCGATTGTTCCGGTGGTTGTGCCGGCCAGCGGGTTTGCTGAGACGGTATCGATTATCTCCATAACTTCGGGCGGGGCATCATGAACATAGCCATCGACAAAGTAACCTATCAAGCTAACCTGGGCGATCAGGATTACTGCGGGCATCATTACCGAGATGGCGCGCCTGAGAAGCTTCCATCCGTATTTTCTGGTCTTGATATATCCGATGGAACTGAATATGAATATGAAAAGGCCGAACAGCATCAGCCACCCTGCCGGAACAGGAACGCTCACAACCTGCACAAGGCCGGCGCCCGGTTCCGGCCTGTTGAAGCTCATCCCATCAACGCCGTTCGTTCTCAGCACCTCGACCGGGCCGGGTGTCGAGTACTCGCCTGCCTCTATGTCCATAGTTATAGAGTACCAGGGAAGGAAATAGCCCATCACCCCGACAACCAGTGCGAGAATCACCAGGACGGCGGCGATGCTGCGGGCGTTTCCGCCCGAGACGTAAAGGAATGGGAGCAGTCTCGGGCCAAGCGTGCCATGCTTCTTCTTCCTGCGATATATCACAAATATGGTCACCAGGAAGGCAAGGGCCATTATTCCAAGTATCATCCAGAATACGTAATGCAGGGCCCAATTCATAGAGAGCGATTCTTCCGTCACCTCTTTCACTCCTTCGGACCATGTTATCGGGTCATTCCACCTGTCTCCCTGGTACCTTGGACCGACAGGCCCGCGCTCCCCCAGCATGCCGGATGATTCGCGCCCGTAATCGCCCCAGTTGCCTGCAAAGTTGAGCCAGCCCATGCTTGGTGCCGTAATGTCAAGGTTGACCAGAGAGTATATTTCAGGTGCCAGCAGCCACCCGGAATCGGAGCAGCTGTCTGATGCTGGCCCGAGCTTTCCCTGGTACGGCCTGTAATAGTTCGCATGCGACCCCAGGGCGACATATACATTGGGGTGCGTGCCGTATCGCGAGACGAGTTCCCAGTCCGCCCTCTCTCCTCCCAGATGCTGGGAATAGGCTGTGAAAACAGGTTCTAGGGATGTGTCGCATACAACCATCACCATCTCCCAATCCCCTTCGTGCGTGTTCATGGGGCCATTGTTGAAAGCGTAATAGAAGAAATACTGGATAGCATACACTGTCTGGCTTCCATAAGCGATCTCAGTCACTCTGTAATAGACAGTGGGAGCATAATTGTCGTAACTGTCCAGAAACTCCTCCTTGATTCCATCATCGCTTATGGTGCCCAATCTGTTGTCAAGGTAATATCCAGCACTGGGGTCGGTGAGTGCAGAGAGTTGACTCGCTGTGGGGTTGGGCGTTATCAGCCCGGTGTTGATATTCTTCAGGTCGGACCGGGAGATGGCGTATTCTGGGGAAACAGGCTTGAAAATCTCGTCCGGGTGAAGGTACAGCCTCGGCGCGAATTCCTGGGCAAGTTCTGCCATCTGGGCCTGACCAAGGCCCGGCTGCTGCCCTGCCGTCACTGGGGCGAGGCAGAGGAGCATGATAGTCAGTGTTATGGCGGTAGCCAGTAGATTGACCTTAAGCATGGATGCTTGAATCGCAAACACCTAATTAAAGTATGCGGAAAGTAGGCAATTGCCGAACTCCCCATCACAACGTATTTAATGAATCACCACATCGCGAAAAATTACTGGAGGATGCACATGGCCCCGAAGTATGAAACCATCATGGTCGAGGGAGAGGAAATCGTCAGGATCACCCTCAACCGGCCGGACATTCACAACCCTTTCGATGAGAACATGATTGCCGAGCTGACTGCCGCTTTCAAGGCAGTCGGCAAGAATCAGAAGGCCAGGGCCCTGATAATCACCGGCGCGGGAAAGTCATTCTGCGCTGGCGCGGACCTCAACTGGATGAAGCGCATGGGCCAGTTCTCATTTGAGGAGAACGTGCAAGACGCGACCGGCCTTTCCAGAATGTTCCAGGCGCTGGAGGATGTTGAAATACCCGTCATAGCCAAGGTCAACGGCGCGGCGCTCGGCGGCGGAGCCGGACTTGCGTGTGCCTGCGACTTTGTCATTGCCAGCAGCGGGGCGAAGATCGGCTTCAGCGAGGTGAAACTCGGGCTGCTTCCCGGAGTGATATCGCCCTATGTCATTGACCGGGTGGGCGCAAAAAGGGCGACCCAGCTATTCATCACCGGCGAGCGTTTCGATGCCGAGATGGCAAGAAGATTGGGGCTTTTCGATGACGTTGTTTCTCCCGATGATTTGGAAACGGTCGTCGATTCCTTCATTGCGCAAATAATGACTGGGGGTCCGCATGCAGTGAGAGAATGCAAACGCCTTGCCAGGACCGGGGCGCACATGGAACGCGGCGAATTCAAGAAGTACTGCATCAAAGCGATTGCGAGAATACGCGCGTCTCCCGAGGGCAAAGAGGGCGTCTCGGCGTTCCTTGAGAAACGAGAGCCAGGATGGAGGAAATAGCATGGAGATAACCAAAATTCTTGTGGCCAATAGAGGCGAGATCGCGGTGCGGATTATGACTGCGTGTCAGGAGATGGGCATTGCCACTGTTGGCATTTATTCCGACGTTGACGCGAAATCGCCGCACGTGGAGATGGCAGACGAATCCTACCCGCTGGGCGACCCGACCCCGGCTGCAAGTTACCTGAACATCGAGAAGATAATAGGCATTGCCAAAAAGAGCAGCGCCAACGCCATCCACCCAGGTTACGGATTCCTTTCCGAGAGGGCGAACTTCGCTCAGGCGTGCAAGGATGCCGGCATCAAGTTCATCGGCCCCGAGCCCGAGGTCATTCACGGCGTGGGCGACAAGATCGAAGCCAAGCGAACGATGCGGAACGCCGGTGTGCCAGTGATTCCGGGATACACCGGCGAGGAGAAGGAAACCCTCCAGGAAGCATGCCAGCGCATCGGATTTCCCGTGCTGATTAAAGCATCGGCCGGTGGCGGCGGCAAGGGGATGAAGATAGCCAAAAACATGGGGGAACTGGATGAGGCGGTCGCATCCGCAAGGCGAGAGGCAAAGTCCTCCTTCGGTAATGACGAGCTGCTTCTGGAGAAATACCTTCCCAGGCCCAGGCATATCGAATTCCAGATTCTCGCGGACGAGCATGGCAAGATCATCCATCTTTTCGAGAGGGAATGCTCCATCCAGAGGCGGCACCAGAAAGTTGTGGAGGAGACGCCCTCCATTGCTCTGGACGCCGACCTGAGGGCGAGGATGGGCCAGGCCGCGATAATGGCTGCTAAAACAATAGGCTACACCAATGCCGGCACCGTGGAATTCATGCTGGATGCCGATAAGAACTTCTATTTCCTGGAGATGAACACCAGGCTCCAGGTGGAGCATGCCATCACAGAGATGACCACGGGCATTGACATCGTGAAATGGCAGATACGCATCGCAATGGGCGAGCCGCTGACTCTGGACCAGGACAAGATAACCCAGCGCGGCCATGCGATCGAGTGCCGCATTTACGCTGAGGACCCGGAAAAAAACTTCATGCCCAGCACCGGGACGTTGCAGACCGTGGAATTGCCGACTGGCATGAACATCCGGCATGATACGGGAATTGCACAGGGCTACAAGATATCTCCTTACTACGATCCGATGCTGGCCAAGCTCATAGTTTACGGCGAGGACAGGAAGGACGCTTCCAGGAAGCTGGAGTGGGCGCTGTCGAATTACATAGCGCTGGGCATCACGACGAACATCCCGTTCCTCAGGGCGATAGTCCATCATCCCGCGTTCGTGAGCGGCGACATTGACACGCATTTCATTGAGACGCATTTTGCAAGCTGGTCAGCAGCGGAGGTCCTGCCGCCGGAGGTTCTGATTGCCGCTGCCATTGACGACATGAAGCATTCGAATATTGTGGAACACTCCGGGGAGGGGCATGAAGAGCAGGAGACAACGTCCCCCTGGACCACGGTTGGCAGATGGAGGATAGACAGCTGAGGTGATATGATGGAGTTGCATTACGAGCATCACGGGAAGCAGTATCCGATAAAGATTGCGCGCGACGGCGAGGCATTCATGGTCGATGTGGGTGACAAGAACTTCCACGTAGAGTACAAGGAGTCCAAGCCTGGGTTCATCACGATGATCATTGATGGCAAGATAACCAAATGCAATATCGCCACCGAGGGCAACCAGCGCCACATATTCATCAACGGCGACGTTTACAGGTTCAACAGGGTGGAGGCCGGCGCCAGGCCGGAGAGCTTCGATGCGCTTCCATCGGCCATAACCTCGCCGATATCCGGCAAGGTCACCGCGGTCGGGGCTGCCGATAACGATGCAGTCAAGGCGGGCCAGGTCATAATCACCATCGAGGCCATGAAGATGGAGTACCAGATAAAAGCGCCATACGATGGAAAAATCGAGAAGATAAATTTCAAAGTAGGCGACCAGGTGGACATAGGCGAATTGCTGGTCCAGATGGAGAAGCAGGAGGGATAGCATGGACGTAATCGAGAGCAAGATTGACATCAACAGCCAGGAGTTCAAGGACAACAGGGAGCATTACCTCAAGCTGATTGCCAACCTGAAGGAGAAGATCGAATGGGCCAAGGCGGGCGGCGGCGAGGAACAGGTCAAGCTCCACAAATCTAGGGGGAAAATGCTTGCCCGCGAGAGGATAGACGCGCTCTGCGATCCTGACACCCCATTCCTGGAACTGAATCCCCTTGCAGGCGTCGGGATGTATGATAACCAGGCCCCGTGCGCAGGCATAGTCACCGGCATCGGAGTGGTGCACGGCCGCGAGGTCATGCTCATCGCCAACGACGCCACCGTGAAAGGCGGCACTTACTACCCGATGACCGTGAAGAAGCACCTCAGGGCCCAGGAGATCGCCATGGAGAACAACCTCCCCTGTGTCTACCTGGTGGACTCGGGAGGCGCTTTCCTGCCTCTCCAGGATGAGGTTTTCCCTGACCGCGAGCATTTCGGCAGGATATTCTACAATCAGGCAAGGATGTCTGCCATGAAGATACCGCAGATCGCGCTGGTCATGGGCTCATGCACTGCCGGCGGAGCCTACGTCCCGGCAATGTCCGATGAGACCGTGATGGTCAAGGGCAATGCCACGATATTCCTGGGCGGTCCCCCGCTGGTGAAGGCCGCTACCGGAGAGGAAGTGTCCGCCGAAGACCTCGGCGGCGCCGATGTTCACTGCAGAAAATCCGGCGTCAGCGACCATTACACCCACAGCGACGAGGAGGCGCTTCATGTTGGCCGCAACATTCTGGAGAACCTCAACAAGCAGCCCAAGACCCACATCAAGACCAGGAAGCCGGAGGAGCCGAAATATCCGATAGAAGAGATTTACGGCATAATCTCGAAAGACGCTAAGAAGCCATTCGAGGTCCGCGAGATCATCGCCAGGATTGTGGACGGCAGCAAGTTCCACGAATTCAAGGCACTTTACGGCCAAACGCTGGTGACTGGGTTCGCTCACATCATGGGCTACCCTGTGGGAATACTGGCGAATAACGGGGTGCTGTTCTCGGAGAGCGCGCTGAAAGGAACCCATTTCATCGAGATGTGCTGCCAGCGGAAGATACCGCTGGTCTTCATCCAGAACATCACCGGCTTCATGGTCGGCAGCAAGTACGAGGCCGGCGGCATAGCCAAGGACGGCGCTAAGATGGTCACCGCCGTTTCAAACGCCCAGGTGCCGAAATTCACAGTCCTCATCGGCGGAAGCTTCGGCGCAGGCAACTATGGGATGTGCGGGCGCGCCTACAGCCCGCGCCAGCTCTGGATGTGGCCTAACGCAAGAATTTCCGTCATGGGCGGTGAGCAGGCCGCGAATGTGCTTTCAACCGTGAAGCGCGACCAGCTGTTCAGAAAAGGCGTGGAGATGACCCAGGAAGAGGTCGATTCCCTCAAGAAGCCCATCCTGGACAAGTACGAGCAGGAAGGCAATCCGTACTACTCGAGCGCCAGGATCTGGGACGATGGCATCATCGACCCGACGTCAACACGGTTGGTGCTGGCACTGGGCATATCGGCGGCGCTGAACGCGCCGATACCGGACGCGGGTTTCAGTCTGTACAGGATGTAGGCGTGCCTATCCCGAGGCGCGCTTCTCAGCGTCCAGCACGGCCTTCGCATCCGGCACGTACTTTAGGAATGCCTTTACCGTCTTGCACGGATACTCCGCGCACCGCCCGCAGTTCCTCACGCCCTTGCCCAGGCCGCACAGCCGCATCTCGCACTCGGTGCAGTGGTGGAATTTCGTCCCTGGGGTGGTGCAGCCGTTGCAGGCGATACCTTCCGGCTTAATCTCGGCCTTGTACATCTCCGACCATTTTGCGGCAGTTTTCTTCCGCAATTCATCGTCATTGTTGACAGTGGCCAGATAAGCCGGGCAGTCGGTGCAGATAAGGCCGCAGAAGCCGATTATTTTGTCCATGGCCTACCACTTTTCCCAGTACTTTCTGTCAGGGCTTGGCGGCTTCTCGCTGCCGGCGTACTTCCCCCCCCAGACGTTGAGTCCGGCCTTCTCGTCAGCATCAATCTTCTTCTGCAGGAAATCAAGCAGGCAGTCCTCGGTGAATCCCAGCGCCTTCATCTTCTGCGGTGTGGGTATGCCGTTCTGCGTCCAGCCGCGCCTCATGTAGACAGCGTCGGATAATTTCTGGTATTGGTCCAGGCGGTATTCCTTGAGAGTGTCCAGCTTCTGCAAAGTTGTCATCTTTGCGACTTTGTCAGCGGCCAGTCCGATGTCGGCAACGAGCTGCTTGTCGTACCTGTCCTTCCTTGACAGGTACTCCATCTCCGTCACCGGGCCCATGGCTCTGAATGGAAGCTTGTCCTCCTTCCTTGTTCCGCGGCCCATCCAGACGTTCATGGCGCGCTGGAAGTTGTACACTTTCTCGGACATGTCGATCAGATCCTGGGGCTTGATGTCCCTGCCCAGGGTGGCGCTCATTATGTCCGCGTAGTTCTGAACGTGTTCGGGAATCTTCGCCGGCTCCTTTGAGGTTGCATTGCTGGGTGGGGTGACATCATTCCACGGGAGCTTGCAAAGGCCTACAAGGCCAAACCAGGTCCTCCATATCGGGAAGTAGTGAAGCGCCTCGGCTTTTGCCGCGAATGTCGGCAGCTGCTTGTTCACCATGTCCATGAATATGAGCCATGCTTCATCATGCTGCGGGCCCTTGTTGGTGAGGCCGTACCCGCCCTGCTGGGCAAGCGATTCCTTGCACACGTATTCAGAGACCTCCAGCCCCTTCTGTTCCATTCCGCAGTTCTCGATGATGTATGGATCGCCCCATCCCTTCTCGATGAGCCAGTCCTTGGTTTTCCGGATGCCCTTGGATGCGACTTGAATGAAATCATGTTTGTCGCCCTTGGCGATGCGGTGCATGAATTCCATCACCGCTTCAGCGTTGCCCCATTGGAGCTCCAGGCCGCCGCAGCGTTCCTTGTTGAGTATGCCGTATTCATACATCTCCATATAGTAGGCCGTGCCGGTGCCGAATGAGATGGTATCCAGGCCATAGCAGTCGCAGTAGAAGTTCCACTCTATGACCCAGTCAGGGTCCCAGAGGCCCATGTTGGCGCATGCGGCAGCATTCTCATACTCAGGTCCATCAACGGAAAACCTCATTCCCTTGTAGGGCCCGGTCATGACCTTGAAGCCGTCGACCACTTTGGCGCAAGCCATCGTGCAGCCGAACCAGCATCCATCGGGAATGACCTGTGTGAATCTCCTGTAGAATTGGGGCGAGTGCAGGTTGAATGCTTTGGGATGGGAGCCGAACCGGTAGTTCTCGGTCGGCAGAAGGTCGTATGCGTCCATAACCTCCACGATGTTGCCAGTTCCGACAACGCGCATGTTGCACTGGTCCCTGTCCAGGTCCCTCATCTCCCTGTGGTGCTTCAGGCCTGTCGCGGCAACCTTGTCGGGATTCGCCGGGTTGTTGGAAAGCCCGTCGAAATGATCCACCCTGGCGACAAGAGCTTTCAGCTTCTTGTCCCGGAAAACCGTTCCCAGGCCGCCGCGGCCATGCTGCTTCAGCCTGGCCACTTTCCTGCGCGGGTCGTAGAACGAGATATTCAGAATCCCCCAGAATGATGTCTCAGCGCCTTTTCCCGCCGAAACCACGGCCACTTTCTGCCTTGCGGCTTCAGTGTCCTCCGCCGCGTAAAGGTATGTCATCTGCTCTGCCACCAGGTGGGCGTTGACGTCTTCGTGAGGCGCAGTCTCGATGGTCACCTTCCCCTCTTTGCCATCAATTACTATGGCCACGTCCTTCTTTGCCTTCCCCTGTATCTCGATGGCATCGAAGCCGGAGAATTTCATGTATGGGGCAAAATAACCGCCCGCATTGGAGTCGCAGGGCATGTCGGTGAGCGGGGATATCGTCACGGCAAGACACTTGCCCATTCCGGAGTACTGGGTGGTTCCGCAGAGCGGCCCGGCCGCCATCACCAACTCGTTTTCCTCGCTGTTCCAGCGCGTGGTCGGCTTTATGGCGTCGCGAAGCAGCTTGAGGTCGAACCCCTTGCCGCCCGTGAACATCCTCTTCATCTCATCATCCACCGGCTTCTCCTTGATCTCGTTGGTGGTCAGGTTGACATACAGCGTGCGGCCAGCATAGCCCCGCACTACCGGGCGCTTCTCATATTTGTATTCAGCAAGCACCTTGTGGCCTTTCCTGAATTTCTCCAGGTCCCATTTGTGAACGGTATTTCCTGTCTCGAATCCGGTTTCAGTCTTCAACGTTATCGGTTTGAATTCACAATCCACGGTTTTCTCCGGTCCTTTCATTTGCACACCCTCCCGTGTTTCGCGTATACTTCCTCTTTAATATCGTCGAGGTCAACTTCCTTCAGTTCCAGAGCGCCTTCAGGGCAAGCGCGAACGCATGCACCGCAGGCTATGCACTTGAATGGCACGATGACTTCAGGCGCTTTCCTCATGACACCCCTAGGGCAGAACCCGACGCAGGCCTGGCAGCCGACGCACTTCTTTTTGTCAATAACAACAGTTCCGTTGGTCATGCGCCTGATGGCCTGGACCGGGCACATGTCTATGCACAGCCCGCACATGTTGCAGTCTGTCATTTTGAATCCCGAGTCGGTCTTGATAATGCGGATGGCTGACCATTCCCCGCCTTTGTCGTTCTTGTGGTGGACATTGGAGCATGCCGCCTCGCACTTTCTGCATTCCTTGCACTTCTCCGGGTGGAACACAATTATCTTTGCTTTTGACATTACATCACCTCAGATATAGAAGAATGCGAAAACCAGCGCCCAGCAGAACGTGGATATGCCAGCTGCGGCTGCGTAGTAATGCTCCTTCCTGATTGACGTCACATTGACATAGAGCTGCTTTGCCAGCACTGCCAGTGGGACGGATATTCCGCCGAAGACGGCGGCGAAGAAACCTCTGCCGATTATTATGGGCAGAACGTTCAGGAAGTTGGAGACGCTGAATGCTCCGGTCGTCAGTATGGGAGTGAAAATCTGGGTGAACATGTAACCGGTGACGTAGATGGTGAAACCGGCAATGACGCCCACCAGAGCCAGGGTCTTGGCGCTCTTCATGTTTTGCGAGCGGTTGATGTCAAAGACCGGGCGGTTGAATATGAGCTCGAAGACCAGGCCTTCAGCCATTATTGCCAGTGCGGAGCAGATGACGCATGTCCCGACCGGAGCCCAGAACCTGAGCGCCCCTGCGACGATAGCCATGCCGAGCTGCATCCACATGAAGCCGTAAAGCCTCCTGGTCAATATCATCAGGCCGAGACCGATGAATCCGCCCAAAAACGCGCCCGCCGGGAATCCCGAAGGTGTGAACTCTCCGAGCAAACATTCTGTCATTCCCCAGAGGGAACCGAATAAAACGATTCCTGCCAAAACTCTGTACTTGTCCATCTTTTCCATCTAAATCACCTCTATCGACGCAAGGTCCCTGACCCAGAAGCTCTGAGTCATGTTGGGAAACACGCTCCTGTGCTCCAATGTCAGGTAACCGTTCTGAATGTCATTCCATGTTACATCTTTCTGATAGCCGTCAAGGGCGTTGAACCTGTAACTGTGGCTTTCCGGGTTCTCGATGTCAGCATCGAGAATGAGGTCCACAAGGCGTATCCCCTCGTACTGCAGGCCGTTGGCCTCGAACCCTGTGACTTCGAAATCGGAGAATATTGCGTCCCAATCATATTCCATGCCGTTGACAACCAGTATCTCGGAATCTCCCTTTGGCATCAGGGTATAGGCGTACACGCTGAATGAGAAAAGCAATATTGTAATCGCGACCGCGCCCAAGATGAGGTTCAGCCTCTTGGATTCTGTCATTGTCAATCAGATAATAACAAGATTACATAAATGTTTGCCACTGCGGTGTGTGACATCCCATCATCAAGCGATCACTTTTTCTTTTCCGCTGGAACGTCCTTCTCTATGACGAACGCTCCCACATAATCACAGTCCTTGCAATGGTACTTGTATCCGGTGACCAGCCCCGCCTCGTAATAGAGTGATGCGCTCCCGCACTGGGGGCAGGTGAGGACCTTCTTCGGCCTATCCATGTTAACCTGTTTTGTGGTATCATCATCTCCGTATTAATCATTTCTCCATAACGGTTAAATCGCATCCCGCCTTTTCTGACAATCATGCATCTCATCATCACCTCCGCCGAGGACGTGGCCAGCATGAACATCCGAGGCAAATTGCTGGGCATGGCTGACTGGAAGGAGAGCGGCGAGTTCGAAGCCTCGCCGATTCTCAAGCATGGCAATCACGATATGATTCTGATTAATGACATCCACCTCCACAGGGAATATCTGGACAGGGACATCGAGCGTGAGACCGGGAAAAGATACGATTGCCTGATATTCGCCTCCAGGCACAAATCCGAATCCGGGCTGCGCACCCTGACGGTTCATGCCCTCGGGAATTACGGCTCCGCGGACTACGGCGGTCAGCCGGGAATGCTGGTGCCCACGGACCCAAGGCTCATGACTAATGCCCTGCTGCTCCTAAGAAGGTACGGCGCCGGCCTTGGGTTCGGCATATCTTTTGAAACAACGCACCACGGCCCGTACCTGGAGACGCCCACGCTGTTCATCGAGATAGGGAGCGGCCCGGATGCCTGGCCGGAGCCGGAGCCCGCCAGGGCGATTGCCCGCGTCATCCTTGAGTTGGATAAGGAAACCATCACCGATAATGACGCCATCGGCATCGGATTCGGGGGCGGCCATTATGCCCCCAGGCATACCGATGTCGTGCAGAGGATGAGGATTTCCATGGGCCACATGGCGCCAGATCATGCTATGGAGCACGTCGATGCTGCGATGCTGGACAATATGCTCGAAAAGACGCCGGGCGCGACTGTCGCGTACTTCCATAAAAAGGCCGTGAAGCAGCCCCGGAAAGGGGAACTGCTGGAGATGCTGGCCGATAGAGGAATCAAGGTTGTGAAATCGGCTGACCTGGAACCCAGAATCTGATGACAATCAAGGCAAAATTATAATACCTCAGCTTGTAATAGGGTGTTCTCCCTAGGGGAATTCACGATGCTAAAAGAATGCAGAACACACGGATACTTCAGAGAAGAGGAATGCCCGATTTGCGGCGAGCAGGGGCGCTTCCTCATGAACGAAGAAGAACTGGACAAACTCGGCAGAACCATGGCCGGCGTGCTCCGCCACTTCCCGGAAAGATACGGTTTGAAGATGGACAAGCACGGCTGGGTGGACCTCGAGGAGTTCATCAACGAGGTCAGGAAGAAGCAGAGGCGCTTCAGATGGCTCAAGCCCCACCACATACTGGCCATAATCGACACCGACCCCAAGGGCCGGTACCAGTTCAGGGACGGCATGATTCGGGCGACTTACGCTCACTCTGTTGACGTCGAGCTGGACCTCCCGACCCGCGGGACGCCTGACTTCCTCTACTACCCGACGACCAAGGAAGAGAAGGACGTGCTGGTTGAAACCGGTTTAATGCCATCAGACAGAAAGCTAGTCCACCTCAGCAGGACCATCGAGTCCGCCATCATCGCCGGAAAGGTCCGCGACCCCGAGCCAATGATATTCGAAGTCAACACCAAAGCAATGGTGGAGGCCGGAATGGTCATAAAGAAGGCCGGGAACACCGTCTTCGTTGTGGAAGCGGTCCCGCCGGAATACCTGAGGCTTATGGAAGAGGAAGAGATTCCGGTCGTTGAGGAAGAACCGGGCGGCAAAAAGACAGCAGAGCCCAAGGCAACCGAGTAAAAATCGGCACAACCATTTTAACCGGAACGCCGCTTCCTCATGCGGTGGAAGCATGAAACAGTATGATGTTATAGCGATAGGCAGCGGTTCCAGTATGAACCTTATCCCGGCAATGCAGAACAAGAATCCCAAACTGAGGGCCGCAGTCATAGACAAGGACGACCCCGGCGGAATTTGCCTCACCAGGGGCTGCATCCCGACCAAGATGCTGGTTTATCCTGCGGAACTTGTGCGGCTCATCCAGCATGCCGAGAAGTTCGGCATTGACGCGCCAATAAAGAAGATAGATTTCCAGAAGGTAATGGGCAGAATGAGGGAGTACATCAAACCGCAGATAGAGGGAATCCGTGACGGACTGAGCCACTCTCCCGGCATCGATTATTATCCCTTTGCAGCGGAATTCACCGGCCCCTACACCCTGAAAGTGGGCAAGGAGGAGATTACTTCCAAGATGATTTTCCTGTGCCTCGGCTCCGAGGTGGCCATCCCAAAGGTCCCAGGCCTGGAGAAAATCAAGTACCACATCAGCGACACCATTCTGGAGATTAACAAACTTCCTGAATCGCTCGCCATAATGGGCGGCGGTTACGTTGCCGCGGAGTATGGGCACTTCTTCTCGGCAATGGGCTCCAGGGTCACCATCATCGGCAGAAACCCGCAATTCCTTCCGAACGAGGAACCGGAGGTATCGTCTTTCGTCCTGAAAGCCATGTCCAAACACATGAAGATACTCACCAACCACGAGATAATAGAAGCCCAGCAGACCATGCTGGGCAAGAAGACGCTCATTGCGAAGGACAGGAAGTCCGGCAAGACCGTCTCAATTCAGGCCGATGAAGTCCTGGTGGCCACGGGCCGCGCCCCCAACACCGACATCCTGCACCCCGAAAAAGCGGGGATCGAAACTGATGAGAAAGGCTGGATCAAAGTCAACGGCAGGATGGAGACATCCCAGCCGGGAATATACGCGTTCGGCGATGCTACCGGAAAGCACCTGTTCAAGCATGTTGCCAATTATGAGTCCATGATTGTCTATTACAACGCAATCCTGAAGCGACCGATGGATGCGGATTATCATGCAGTCCCGCATGCCGTTTTCACTTACCCGGAAGTCGCGGGCGTCGGCATGACCCAGGCCCAGGCAGTGAAGGCGCTGGGAGAGGCGGACATACTCATCGGATTCCACAAGTACCAGGACACCGCAAAGGGCATGGCCATGGATGCCGAAGGGTTCGTCAAGGTCATCGTGGAAGCGAAGACCCGGAAAATTCTTGGCGCACACATTGTCGGCCCGGAGGCATCAATCCTCATCCAGGAAATCATCAACCTGATGTACACCAAGACCGGGAGCATACTCCCGCTCAATGACGCGATACACATCCATCCTGCTCTCCCGGAGGTCGTGGACAGGGCCTGCCAGCGGTTGATGCCAGTTGCCCAGTACGAGCACCTGCAGATGCACGAGCGCGGGGAAGCGCATCAGGAGCATCACCATCACTAGAATAGTATGGCCAGTTCCCTGCAGAGCATTTCCAGGAACTCCCTGTCATCATCATCAAATGCGTCCGCCGTATGCGAGTCAATGTCCAGCTGGCCCACGAATTTCCCCTGCTTCATGATGGGCACTACTATTTCGGATTTAACTTTCATGCTGCAAGCGATGTAGTTTTTCTGGGCTCTCACGTCCGGCACCAGGAAAGTTTCATGCGATTCAGCCACCTGGCCGCAAATTCCTTTTCCATAAGGGATTGTGGTATGCTCGGTCTCAGCGCCAGCGAAAGGGCCCAAGTGGAGAACCTTTCTTTTCGGATCTGCCAGATAGATGCCGACCCAATCATAATGTTCCACGCTCTGGTTGAGGAGGTGGCATATGGCCCCGAGCGCGTCATCGCGGCTGCCCTCAGTCCCCATCAGCAGCCTGGCCAGGCTCAGTATCCCCATCTTTTCGGGGTGCATATTCATTCCCCCGGATTCAAATATTTTTGCTTGGTTTGAAACATTCCCATCACCTCACATAATCCCGGCGAACAATTCCGCAATATCGACAAGGAATTCCTCGTCCTCGGCCGAGAATGGCTCCAGCACATGGGAATCAATATCAATTTCACCGATGAAATCGCCGCCCCTGAGAATGGGAACCACTATCTCGGATTGGACTTTCGGGCTGCATGAGAGGTAGTTCGTAACCTCGCATACGTTCTGGACCACGAAAATCTTCTTGGTCTCCGCGCTCTGGCCGCAGATGCCCTCGCCGAAATGAATGTTCACATGGTCGGTGGACTCGCCCACGAACGGCCCCAGGACAAGTTCTCTCTCCTTCTCCGGGTTGACCAGGTAGAACCCGACCCAGTCATAGTAATACACCTCGCACTTCAGAAGCCGGCAGACCTGCGCCATCTTCTCAGCCGTATCCCCGGGCCCGGCCATTATCTCACTCACTCGGTCCATGAGCATTGCAAACAACTCTTTTTTCTCTGTTCTGTCCATCATTGCCCTCCCTCCTGCAGTTCCGCCCAGGACTTCAAAGCCCTGCGGATGTGCGGTATGGTGATTGAGCCGCCGACGATAAGGCCAACGTCCATGACCTCGATGATCTCCGGCTCGGTAACGTCCATCTTGCGGCATTGCACAAGGTGGTAGTTGATGCAATCATCGCATCTCAGGACCAGCGAGGCAACAAGCCCCAGCATCTCCTTCTGCTTCGCGGGCAGGGCGCCGTCCTCGTAGACCTTCGTGTCAAGGTTGAGGAACCGTTTCATGCTCATGTCGGCTTTCTCAGCCATCAGCGCGGCCAGCGCTTCCCTGTTCTTCTGAAAATTCTCTATGCCGGTCATGTTCGACCTCCGTCTGGAATAGGCAATCATATCTTTATTGTTTTCCAGTGCCCGGCCTTGAAACGCCAGGCGATGATGACGGCCCTGACATTGTACTCCACAACGAAGGCAATCCATGCCCCCAGGACCCCGATTCCCAGCATGAACCCGAGCGCCACGGCGATGGGCAGCCGCACTGCGAACATGCCCAGGGCCGATACCCACAATGGCCAGCGGGTGTCCCCGGCGCCACGCAGTGCTCCGGACAGCGTGAAGTGCATTCCAATTGCGGGCATGGCAAGGGCCTGGAGCCGCATCCAGAGGGCAGCGAGTTTTACCGTCTCGGGGTCATTCACGAAAAGCGTGGCCAGCGGTTCTGCAAAGACGAACATGACTGCCCCGATGGCGCACATCACGAACATGGCTAGCTTGGTCGATTCCCAGCCGCTATGCTCCGCTTCGTCGGGCTTTCTAGCCCCGAGGTTCTGCCCCACAAGGGCGGTCGCCGCCATAGCGAAGCCCATCCCGGGCATGAATGCCAGGCTCTGAATGCGCGCGCCGATCTGGTGGCCTGCCAGCGCTGCCGAGCCGTAATACACGATTATGGCCGTGTATACCAAGAATCCCACCTGGAGAACCGCCTGCTCGGCTGCCGCCGGAGTGCCGATCCTCATGATCCTGCGGACCACGCCTCTGGCGAAGCGCTTGCCTCTGGAAGGCAGGCCAAGCACAAGCTTCTTGGCCATGATCAGGTAGATATAGGCCACCGCGCCCACAGTGAATCCAATGGTTGTGGCGATGGCCGCCCCCTTCACCCCCATTGCAGGGAATCCAAAGTTGCCGAAGATGAGCACGTAATTGAAGAATATGTTGACGATATTCGTTATCAGGGCGATGATCATTGGGGTCTTCATGTCGCCAGCGCCCCGCAGCGCGGCGCCGACAATGAAAGTGAAGAAGCTGAATATGGTGCCCAGGAATACATATTTAACATAGACCTCCGCAAGGCCCTGGACCTCGGGGCCTGCGCCGAACAGCTGGACGGCGTAGCCGCCGAAGAACCAGCCCAGAAAAGTAAGGATGATTGAAAGGAGTATGCCGATCACGATGCTCTGCTCCATCACGCGCTCGGCCCTGGCTTTCTTCTTTGCGCCTGTGTATCTGGCCACCAGGGCGATGGTTCCGGCGCTCACCGCCATCATCAATGCGTGGGTTAGAAAAACAACCTGGCTGCCGAGGCCCTGTCCGGCGATGGCATCCCGTCCAACCTCCCCGCCCAGATTGCCCAGCATGAGCGTGTCCACTGTCATGGTCAGCGACTGCAGCAGGTTCGTTATGATGACCGGCCAGGTGAATGCGATAATCTCGCGCCGCCTGGAATCGTTCCCGTTGCTTGTGCCGAACCCGAACATTCGCATGTTTGTGCATAGATATGATGCGATATTTAAACATATGCACGGATGCGCAAGTGTGCAAAATTATATATATGGACACGGGCATTTGGAGAATCATGGTTGACGAGATTCGGGTCATAGACGACCCCGCTGTCATAAAACTGGTTACCGATGAAACCAGAAGGGCCATTCTGGAACTGCTCAGGGTCAATCGCCTCACCGTGGCGCAGCTCACAAGCATACTCGAGAAGGACCAATCGACGGTATACCGGCATGTCGAGAAGCTTCTGAAGGCCGGGCTGATAGAGCAGACCGGCGAGAGAAAGGAGCACCACATCCCGGAGAAGGTCTACGGCCGCACAGCCAAGATATTCTTCCTGGCGCCCGGAGTGGACGCAGTCCCCGGCAAGGACGCCTTGCTGAAGCACTGGGAGCAATCCACGGAGAAGGTCGCAAGACTGCTTAGGCAGATTGGCTATGATGACATAAACGAAGCCGCCCTCAGGGACGCGTTCCTCGAGATTGAGAAGACCGTTTCAGGCCGCATCCGTGACCTCAAGCCCGATGACAGCCTCAACTTCTACACCATCTGGAAACTTCAGACGGCCATAATCATGCTGGAGATGGAGAAGAATCCGTCTCTCAAGAAGAAGATTGAGAAATTTTCCGCTCTTTGATCATGCCTTTGGCTTCAGGCCAAGCTCTATCTCCTTGGCTTTCACCATGTCAACGCACTGCTGCTTGGTGAGAACGCCGGACTTGAAGCCGCTGTTCAGCCACCTCTTGTAAACCATGAGGTCATCCTCGGCTTTCTTCAGCTTGCTGCCCGTTAGTGGGGTCCAGCCTGAATCGTTGGATGCTGTTTTTGGCGCGGTCTCAACAGGCGGGGCGGCAGGCTTCGGTGTTGGCTGCGGTTTTAGACGCTCAATGACGGGGGCCGGTTTCGGGGCGACGACCGGCTGCGGCTCGGGAATCGGCTCTTGCTTCGGGGGCTCGGGAACTGGCTCGGCCGGCGCTGCGGCAATCGGCGCAGCGCTCTCCTTCGCAGAATCATTGGCTTCCGGCTCGTCCTTCTTGCCGAAGGATGAGAAAAGTCCCTTGCTTTTGTCCTTCTTTCTCTTTCCGCGGGCCTCGATCTTCTCGAGGTCCGCATACATATCTCTCACCGACAACGTTTCCCTCTTCAACCAGTAATATATGTCCTATCTTATAAATGTATTGGCCGAGTCAAAAATGCAATCGAAAATGCACTGGTGGGTTAATATATCCATTCTCAATACCCGGATTCATGGCAGGGAACCTTGTCCCGGTGAAGGACCCATCGGACCTAATTGCCGCCATGGAAGCGGACAGGATAGTCAATTCCGGATTCCTCTGGCGGGTCTTCCATGATAACGAGAAATTCCGCATCTATGCCACAGAGGACCTTGGCGCCGTCATGGCGATATTGGAATCCGGCGACCAGATGATCTTTGCAGGTGACTGGACAGGCATGGAAATACCAGAAAAATTGCTTCCAAAGAAAGGCTTCTTCGTGTCCGTGAGCCCGCCTGCCGCAATCGAGCTGCTCAAGGAACATTACGATTTGGCGGGGGAATGGCCATGCTGGCTTTTTCTTGCGCCCGATGGATATGGCAAAGGGCCATGGGATGAGATTGGCCCCATAAGGCCCGACGAGGTCTCATACATCGCCCCGTTCTGGGAGCTGGGCGATGATGACAGGGAGGAGCACATACGGGAATCCGTGGCCAAATTCGACAGCGCCTGCCTCAGACTGGATGGGAAGCCCATATCCTGGTGCGGCCTTCATTTCTATTTCGACGGCATCGGCAACCTGGGGTTCGCGCACACCCTGGCCGAGCACAGGAGGAAGGGGTATGCCCAACTTGTGACGAAAGCACTCGTGAACATGCTTCACCGCAAGGGCGGCAGGGCAACTGCCGACGTCATAAAGACCAACACCGCCAGCATGCTCACCTGCAAATCCAACGGGTTCGAGGTGGTGGGGGAGCAGACATGGGCGGATTTCAAGCTGCGCGAATGATATTGCGCCCTACCCTGTGAATATCTCCGAAACCAATATATACCGACCCCTCTTTGTGCGGATGCTCTTTCGAGCCAATGACTGATGAATCCCCGATTGTAATGGGATGAAGGAGGAATTGAAATGGCAAAACCAATGTATGTAAGATTTGAGATGGACAAGGAACTCGTTGACAAGACCTTCCAGCTTGTGGAACTTTCAAGGGACACAGGAAAGCTGAGGAAGGGCACCAACGAGGTGACAAAGCTCGTGGAAAGGGGGACGACCAAGTTCGTCATAATAGCTGAGGACGTGCAGCCGGAAGAGATTCTCGCTCACATGCCCCTGCTGTGCGATGACAAGAACATCCCGTATGCCTACGTGCCAAGCAAACAGGAGCTCGGCGTGGCTTGCGGTCTTGAGAAGCCCACTTCCTCGGTCGCAATAATGGATGCCGGCAAGGGAAAGCCCCTCATGGAGGAGCTTGCCGGGAAGGTCGCATCGCTGAAGAAGTGATTCCGCCAGGGTGATTCAAATGATGAACGACAGTATACAGTCCGAAGTGGTCGAGGTCGTCGGGAGGACCGGCATGACTGGCGAAGCAACGCAAGTCAAAGTCAGGGTACTTGACGGCCGCGACAAGGGCCGCATCATCACCAGGAACGTCATCGGGCCGATCCAGCTTGGCGACATACTGATGCTCAGGGAAACCCAGAGAGAAGCCAGAAAGCTCGGCATGAGGTAAGTGGTAACATGGTTGAGAAAAGGAACTGCTCATTCTGCGGAACGGCAATCGAGCCGGGCACAGGCAAGATGTACGTCAAGAAAGACGGAACAATATTCAATTTCTGCAGCAACAAGTGCAAGAAGAACAACATCGGCCTTGGCCGAGTCTCCAGGCGTACCAGGTGGACCGCCAGATACAGCGAGCTGAAAGCCAGCACCCTCCACAGGGAGAAGGCCGCCGAGGAACCAGAGGAACAGCCCAAGGAAGAGAAGCCAAAGGCAAAACCGAAGGCTCCCGCCAAGAAGGAAACAGCTGCCGAGAAGCCCAAAGCCAAGCCGAAGAAGGAAGCCCCGAAGAAAGAGTGATCGGATGGAGCGCACCTTCGTCATGGTCAAGCCTGACGGCGTCCAGCGCGGAATAGCCGGCCAGGTGGTATCCAGATTCGAGGCCAAGGGCCTGAAACTTGTCGCAGCCAAGCTCATGACAATAGACCTGGAACTAGCAGCCAAGCACTACGGCGAGCATCTTGGCAAGCCGTTCTATGAAAAACTTGTCAGCTTCATTACATCAGGGCCTGTGCTGGCAATGGTCTGGGAGGGCGGGGACGCGATATCCGTCGTGAGAACCGTTGTCGGCAAGACCAATCCCAAGGACGCTGGCCCCGGAACGATCCGAGGCGATTATGGCATGACCACAGGCAGGAACATCATCCACGCCAGCGATTCCCTTGCGAGCGCCGAGCGGGAGATTGGCTTATTCTTCCAGCCCGAAGAAATCCAGACTTACACTAGGATAGACGAAGTCTGGCTGTACGAATAATTGAACATCCCAAACCGGGATGTTCAACTTTTCATTTTTCTACCTCAATCCCCTGACGACCATATTGTCAACGAATTCCGAGCAGACATCCGCCATTTCCGCGATGACCTGGTCATCATATGGTTTTTCGTCCCGGAGCTTCTCATCCATCGCATGATATGGAACGAACTGCTGGAGGACGTACTTTCCTGAGCCAAGGTATCTGGCAATCTCGATCACATCTTCTTTGGCGTGAATGCCTGGAACGACAGTGGTCCGGAACTCATGATGAATTCCGGATTTCCTGATTATGCTGATTGATTTCTTTATCTTCCTGATATCGACCGTTGTCCCGGCGGCTTTGGAGTATCTCTTGTCCAGCGGGGCCTTGAAGTCCATGGCGATGTAATCTATTAGTTTCTTGTCCAACAATTCCTTCAGCTTTTCCGGCAGCGAGCCATTGGTATCCAGCTTGACCAGCTTCCCCATTGCCTTGACATTTGTCAGGATGGATTCCAGGTCCGGCTCCAGGAGCGGCTCCCCGCCGGTGACGCATACACCGTCCAGGAAATCCGAATGCTCCTCCAGGTGGTCCCTGATGTCCTCCCAGGACTTCTCCGGGTACCTCTCGGGATTGTCCATCAGCTCCCAGTTATGGCAGAACGGGCAGCGGAAGTTGCAGTTCGGCGTATAGAGTGTCATGACAACTTTGCCGTCCCAGTCCAGGAATGATGCTTCGGTGATGCCGCGGATCATGCGACTCTGCAGGCCTCGAAAAGATTAAAGCCTGCCGATTACCGGACGATACGGGTTCCGGCTTCGCCCCTCATGGCCTCAACCAGGTTGTCATGGCTGGCGATTATGGCCCTGCGGCCGCCGTTCTCGATGAACTCTATCGCGGCGCGTATCTTCGGACCCATGGAACCCGGGGGAAATTGACCGTCCTTCAAATGCCTCTTCGCCTCCGAGACAGTGAGGATGTCCAAATCCACCTGGTCCGGCTTTCCGAAATTGATGGAGACCTTGTCCACCGCTGTGAGAATTATCAGTTCATCCAGGTCCAGCTGCTGAGCGAGTTTCGACGATGCGTAATCCTTGTCTATGACGGCTTCAACGCCGTCCAGCGTGCCATCCTCAAGCTGGATAACAGGCAAGCCGCCGCCCCCGCAGGCGATGACGATCTTTCCCTTGGCAAGTAAATCCCCGATGGTATCCTTCTCCACGATGCGGAGCGGCTTCGGCGACGGGACCACGCGGCGCCAGCCCCTGCCGGAATCCTCAACGACGTTCCATTTCTCGACCTTGACGATCTCGTCAATGTCCTCTTTTGAAAAGAACTGGCCTATGGGTTTTGTCGGGTTCTTGAACGATGGGTCGTCTTCATCGACGACAACCTGGGTGATGATCGTCACGACGTCCTTGCGCACGACTTTTGATTTCTTGACGGTGTTCTGCATGGTCTGCTGGAGCATGTATCCCATGCTGCCGACGGTTTCGGCGACGCAAACGCCCAGCGGGTAAGGCGGGATGATCTTTCTGGCGTTCTCATGCCGCCTGATGGAATCGCCCACCTGGGGGCCGTTGCCATGCGTTATGATGATGTCATAGCCCATCTCCACGACTTTGATGAGCTTGGCGCATGTCTCGCGCGCATTCTTGAACTGCTGGTAGATGTTGCCGTCATCATCCTTCTTGGTCAGAGCGTTCCCGCCCACCGCGATAATTGCTGTTTTCATGAATAGCCCCCTTTGAGAGAATGGCTAAAACCTGGACGGGCTATTTAAGGCTTGCCCAATTTCATCTCATAAACGGCCAGCGTCTCAAAAAAAATCCTCTTCTCGGCAATCATCCGCATCGAATAATGCTGCCTGGCCTTTTCCAGGACTCCCGTTTCGCTCTCCGAAGAGGTCAGCAGGTAAATCTTCCCTCCTGGGCTCAGGCGCTCTGCGGCGCCATCCAGGAACCGGGCCGTGATTTCATGCCCCATCTCACCGCCGACCAGCGGCCTTTTCTCTGCATCCGAAAGCCCCTCGGAATCCTCGGAGGAAAGATATGGCGGGTTGAAGATGATGGCATCGAATTTTTCTTCCATGTTCTGAAACAAATCCGACTGGATGACCTCCATCTCCAGGCCGTTTATGGCAGCGTTCATTTGCGCGTTCTCCACAGCGCCCAGGGAAACATCCGCAGCCGTAACTTGGCACCCAGCCTTGGCGCAGTGCAGCGCGATAATTCCTGTTCCGCAGCCCATCTCCAGGACGTGCTGGCCTTTGCGGATTTCAACAGCCGAGAGGAGCAGGTAAGTGTCCTCTGCGGGGGCGTACACCCCCGGGCAAATCTCTATTTGGATTGATATGTCAACTTTCACAATCGGAGAATATCACAGATAGGTTTAAATTAAATTCCCTGTTGAAGTGCATTGATGCTTGAATACGTCCCTATACCGGCCATAATCATCGGCTCATTTCTCTATGCCTGGTGGCGCAAGGCCTACTTCACCCAGGTGATGGTCATAGCCAACTTCTTCATTTTCATCTACATGTTCGCGCTGGACTATTCCGGCAGCCAATTTTTCTTTCCCATGTTGGAGGCCTTCACATTCCAGCCCCTGCTCTTCGGCAGGCCTGAGTACCTGCACACGGTTTTCACTTCGATGTTCATGCATGTGCATCCGTTCCACTTGATAGGGAACGTGCTGGTGCTTTACCTTATCGGGCTTCCGCTCGAGGAGCGCATCGGCTCCCGGAACTGGCTCACAATCTACCTGGCCAGCGGCATTGCCGCCACCCTGCTTTATTTCATTTTCAATCCCCAATCTGCGGCATACCTGCTGGGTGCTTCCGGCGCGATTTACGGAATAGGCGGCGCTCTGCTTGTTCTCTATCCGAGGGACCGCATCCCGATGTTCCTGGGGCCGTTCTTCACGACCCGGGCGCCTGTCTGGGCCGCGGTTGGGATAATGTTCGTCATGGAGACGATACTGGTAGCAATGGCTGTTGATGACGGGACCGCGCATATCGCCCATATCGGCGGCATCGTGTGCGGCGTATTCCTGGCCCCAGCCATTGTCAAGAAAGCTGTGGAGAAGAGAAGGGCCGGCCTGGATTTCGAATTGATGCGCAGGATGGTCGTGAAGCCGGAGGACGGCGCTCTGCTGGATAAAATAGAGATGGAGACGGAGCCGGACATCCGAAAAGCCTGGCTGGACTTCTTCCTCAAGGAGGCGGCAAGATGCCCGAAATGCCGCAGGCGCCTGGGAGAAAGCTACCAGAAATCGGGGGAAAGCCCCGGCGTCCCGGGAAAAAAGATAAACTGCCAGTGCGGCGAATCCTACGATATCTGGAAGTGACGGCATGTACATTGGCGTTGATGATACCGACTCAACAGAAGGCATGTGCACGACCTATCTTGCGACCGAGTTGATTCGGGAATTTTCCGATTATGACATGCTGGGATTTCCCAGACTGGTCCGCCTGAATCCGAACGTTCCATGGAAAACCAGGGGAAATGCCGCGGTCTGCATCCGGTTGGGCAGGGGAACGGGGCTGCCCAAGGTCATCGGGAGAATTGATGGCCGGGACATTCTCTGCTATGAAAAAGGCACACCAGCAAAGCCCACAAAGGCAGATTTCTATAAGGCCAGGGGCCTGATTGAACGTCTGGCGAGATTCGAGGACCCCAAGACCAACCCGGGCCTTGCGATATCCAGCCACAAGCCGCATCCCGGCCTCTACTGGAAGGCGGTGCGCCATGTCGTGGAGCTTGCGGCGCACCTGGAAGCGGCGAACCCGCAATTCTGCCATGGCTGGAAGAACCGGCGGGGACTCATCGGCGCGGTCTCGGCAATGGCCTGGCATCCCCAGGACAGAACATATGAGCTGATCGCATACCGGGAACAAAAAAAATGGGGAACGCCAAGAGACGTCAGCCCAGCCAGCGTCATGCTGATGGACGCGAAATTCCCCGGCACCTTCAACAATTACGATTACGAATTGGAGCATGTGGCATTCGCACCCGCGTCCCCCTGCCCCATCCTGTACGGCATCCGCGGGAACGGGTACGATTACCTTCCGGCGGCCATGAAGTTTGTGAAATCAGAAAATATCGAACGCTGGCTCATATTTCTCACCAACCAGGGGACGGACGACCACATAATCGATGCCAGCATCGCCAATCTCGAGCCATTCACATCAGTGAAAGTCCGTGCCAGGGTCGCCACAATGCCCCGCATGATTGAGGGCGGCCATCTGGTTTTTTCCATCACCAACGGCACAGCCAGCGTGGATTGCACCATCTACGAGCCGGCCAAGGGCTTCCGCCATGTCGGGGAGAAGCTCAGGCCCGGGGACGCCATCACCGTGATTGGCGCAGTGAGGGAATCGCCGCCCACGATCAACGTGGAGAAGCTCCTTGTCGAGGAACTGGCCCCCACAATGGTGAAGGTCGCCAATCCCCTCTGCCGGAAATGCTGCAAGCGCATGAAATCCGTGGGCAAGGGCCAGGGCTACAAGTGCCAGAAGTGCGGAGCAAAGGCCAGGAATGCGGAGTTCATGCCGGAAGAAAGGGACTTGGAGCCGGGCTGGTACGAGCCGCCGGTCGGCGCGCGGCGGCACCTGTCGAAGCCGCTCAAGAGGTTTTAGAAATATGCCCGGCGACCTCAGCACGCAGCCTCAGATCGCGTGCCAGCGTTTCAAAATAATCCGATTTATTCTTAACAATCTCGAACTCAAAGTCATACTTCACGTCCATCAGCACCAGGCACTCCGGCGCCAGCGGCTTGTTGCCACCTGGCCGGATCGCTGTCCCCGCCAGCATTCCTTTAACGATTTTCTGGGTGAGATTCCCTCTGGCAACGTCGATTATGGCGGATAGCATGCGCCTCACCACCTCCCAAAGGAACCGCTGGCCTTTCACGTCGATGATGATGGATTCCCCTATCTGGGTTATCTCGATCGAGTCTATCGTTAAAACCGTGTTTTCCTTGCCGGTGTCCTTCTTCGAGAACTGCCTGAAATCATGCTTACCGATGAAAGGCTCTGACGCCTTCCTCAGCTTCTCGACTGATGGTGCAATCTCTGCCGCCAGAAAATACCGGTAATGCCGCTGCCTGGCATGCCGGGGATTGAAGTCGTCCGGAACCCTGGCTATGCCGTGGAAGACTATGCCTTCAAGCTTTGAGTTGAGCGCATCGGGAAGCGCCTTGCAAGAGAACTCCGTGTCAACAGCCAGCACATTCCCCGCGGCGCTGACGCCGCGGTCCGTGCGGCTGGCGCTTCGGAAGTTGGCGGTCCGGGAATCGGCAATAGCACCGATTTCCCCCATCGCCCTGATGATTTCTCCCTCCACTGTGGTTTTTCCGGGCTGCCTGGCATATCCTTCGAATCTTTGGCCATCGTATGCGAACTTAAGCGCGTATCTCATCGGCCCCTTGAACGGCTTTTATTTATAAATCCGACTCTATGGGGGCGCGATGCCCGATATCACAGTAATACTGGTCCAGCCGAAATTTCCCGGGAACATCGGCTCAGTTTGCAGGGCCATGAGCAACTTCGGCTTGGACAAACTTGTGCTCGTCAACCCATGCGAGCTCGGGGACGACGCGTTCAGGTACGCGAAGCACGGCCGGTTCGTTCTTGATGGCTCAAAGACAGTCAGAACGCTGGACGAGGCGATTGAAGGCATGGACATCGTGATCGGGACCTCCGGCCAGCCCACCGATAATGAGAAAAAATTCCTCCGCGAGCCCATAACCCCGAAGCAGCTGGCCGAGCATCTTTCCGGCAAGATTGGCAAAGTGGGGGTTCTTTTCGGCAGGGAGGATTACGGCCTTTACAACGAGGAGCTGAAGAAATGCGACATACTGGTGACCATCCCGACGCATGAGATAAACCCGATAATGAACCTCTCCCATGCCTGCACAGTTGTATTCTATGAATTGTACAATGCGGGGACCAAGCCCAAGCGGAAGAAACTTGCGGCCTCCAAGGAGAAGGAAGTGATGAACAAGCTGTTCTCCGACCTCTTGGAAGACATCAAATATCCACCGCACAAGAAAGCGAAGACCCGCATAATGTTCCGCAAGATAGTTGCAAGGGCCGGGCTCTCAAGCACTGAATTTCACACCCTTGCCGGCGTTTTCAGCAGGGCCTCGAAATCAATCAAGCGCCTGAAGGATCAATCTTGAATGAGTTTCCCGCCGTTCATCATGACCAGCGGGTTGAATGTCGCGAAATCCGCCTGGTGAATGAACACCGTTTCAATGACCTGGGGCGCGCCCTCGCCCTCCTTGGCGTGGCAGGCGATGGTGTTCGCGATTTCATCGGAGAACCCGGCCATCTTGGCCATGACAGTGCCCGATACCGGGTGCCGGAGGCATGCGCCGGCCCTGGATTTCCTGTAACCGCCCTTTCCGTCCGGTTCCGTCTCAACCAGCTTTCCCACATCGTGCAGAAGGCCGCCGACAATCAACCGGTCCATGTCAATCTTGTAGGGCATTTTCTTGTAATTGTCCAGCTGGGCCTTTGCCAGTTCCATGGCGCCTCTCGTCACTGCAATCGTGTGCTCGATGAAATTGACGCCGTAGGTTTCCGTGAGCAGTGTGTAGGGCATCTTCTCCAGCTGCTTCACGGAGGTCCAACCGCCCTGCTTGCAGCCATCCACCCAGACTTTCACTGTCATATTCCGCATCTTCTTGTCCTTAATCTGGCCAAGATATTCCCCGAACAGCTTCTCAATCTCTTTCTCTGAAATCATGAGTTCACGCCCTGCATATTCCCATTGCCTTGTCTGTCTTTGCCTGGCTCTTCTTTCCGTCCTTCTCCAGCCCGCACAGCGCCCTGATGCAGTCCACGTTCTCAGGCACTACATCCGATTCCTGGTGTATCGCCTGGGTGTAGTACAGCATGTCACCGACAACGTTGACGCCGTCCTTCCAAATCGCAATCTCGTAGAGGTCGGCGCGGTCCCTGCCCATGTCCTTGGCGAGTTCCATCACCTGGGCGGTTGATTTCACCCCGTCCTTGGTGCTGACGAATATGACCCTGGGGGCCTTTTCCCAGACTTTGAGCACATCGGCCGTCGTCGCCGGCTTTTTCAGCTTCACCGCAAGCTGGTGCATATGCATAAGCGTCGTCGGGACCTTCACTGCCATTGACTGGATGTTGAGCCCGGGCATGCAGCTCTGCGCATCCGGGCCATGGTGGCTGGGCACCTTAACTTCCGGCTCGATGGCGTTTATCGGGCCGTTCTTGGAATCGTATGGGTCCGCGGCGCGCCTAATCATGACTGCCATGACATTCTCGATTCCGAATGCCTGCTGGAGCGGGTAGAGGGTCCTGCACAGGCCGGTTGTGTTGCACGAGACGACCCGCGCATAATCCTTGCCATATGATTCAGAATAATTGGCTGTCGAGTTGAAGGAAAGGTTGGTCAGTTTGTGCTTCTCCCCTCCCTGGAACAGCGCCTTCTTGCCCAGTTCCCTGTAGATCTTGAGATAATCCTCGCCCGTGGTTCCGCCTTCCTTCTTCTTCCCAGGGGTGCAGTCCACGATTATATCGGCCATCTTAAAAAGCTCCTCCGCGGTGCCGGCCACATCAATGCCAGCGTCTTTGAAAGCTTGCATCCCGTCCTTGGCTACGTAAAGCTTGTATCCCTTCTTGATCGCAAGCCTGGCCTCCGATGTCGGGCGGGTCTTCACCACGCCGATAATCTCCATGTCATCCTGTTTGGAGACAGCATCCGCAACGCGCTTTCCTATGGTCCCGTAGCCATTTATGGCAACTTTAACGGTCATTTGCTCACCGTCACCCCTCAAGCGTTTCAATGATTTAACTTGTACCATATCTTTGCCGATTTTTTGTAAATATGCGCTTGAATTCCCGCCTCCGGCAAACATTATTATGGCCGTCACCCCTATCTTTCAGGGATTGATATGCCCGGAACGATACCTCTATACTTCTTCGACGGCAAGCAATGCGACCCCAAGAAGTGCAGCGGCCGCAAGCTGGCAAGGTTCAACCTTGCCAGGCAGGTCTTCAAGCTCAATGCCCTTCCCCCCGCATCCCTTGTTCTGATGCCGACAACCCGCAAGGTCATATCGAGAGACGACCTGGAGATTGCTAGGAAGTCCGGAATCGCGGTCCTGGACCTTTCCTGGAAGGAGACGGGCGATGATTTTCCGGCCGGGATAAAGGACTCCAGGCAGAGGGCTCTCCCCTTCCTTGTTGCAGCGAATCCAGTCAATTACGGGAAGCCGTTCATCCTTTCCAGCGTGGAGGCCTTTGCGGCCGCGCTGATAATCCTCGGGTATCGCCCCCAGGCAGAGGAACTGCTCTCAAAATTCACATGGGGGAACACTTTCCTCACTCTCAACAGGGAACCGCTGGAAGAATACGAGAAGGCCATTGATGCCGCTGGCATAATCGAGGCCCAGGGAATGTTCATCTGACAGCGAATTACAATAGCTTCTGGAGTTCGGGTGGCAGAAGATTTGGTATGCCGTCTTCAATTGGATAATCGAACTTGCACTTCTTGCATGTCAAAAAGCCGGCCAGTATCTCCACTTTGTCCTCTTTGTCGACCTTGAGGTCGAGGTCGCCCTTGCACACCGGGCAGCAGATTATGTCGAGCATCTGGCGCTTCATGTTATCGGCACAATAATGGTCAGCGGGGTTAAAAGGATTCCCCCGACGGAAAATCTCATAACCCCCTCCGGTTATTCCCTAACGGGGCGAATATATGTCTCTTGAAGAACTTAAGAATCTGGATGTGACGCTGAGCATAAAGGGAACGACCGAGGCCATAATGAAGGTCATCGACGGATTGAGCGGCGGTCCGGGCGACAGCATGGCGCTGGACGTCATCCGCCAGAAGCTTCTTGAGGTTGATGAGGCATTCGAGAGGCCGCTTGATTCCCCTGAAGTATTCACTAAGCTCAAGGGCATTGCCCAGAAGGCCGGGAAGTCCGACCTGGAAGCGTACTGCCAGGAGCAGGTCGACATGATTGCGGCCAACGAACTTCATTTCAAGGGATACACTCAGATGTTCTACGGGGATTGCGTCAAAGCCACCGAGCTGCTTGGAAAGGCTGCGAAACTCGCTCCCAAGCACCCGCTGGCAGCCAAGGACCTCAAGACCGCCCAGAACCGCCTGGACAAGGCCATGGCCGAGCTTTCGAAGGCCGAGGCCATGATAAGCAAGGATTCCAGCAAGTCCGAGGCATGGGCGAAGAAAGCTTCCGCCTTGGTGACAATGGGCAAGCTGGAAGAGGCAATGCAGTACTTCGACAAGGCGATATCCCTGGACCCCAACAATCCTGACGCGCTGGGCAAGAAGGGCGCGGCTCTGGAGGGGCTTGGCAGGTTCAATGAAGCCGTCCCGCTGTTCAACAAGGCGTTGGAGATAAAACCCAACAGCCTCATCGCCAAGAAAGGCCTCAACCTCGCTGAATACTTCACAGAGAACCAGTCCTGAGTTCCTGACATGGCCGGAGGGATGGGCTGAACTACTTTCCAGTTATAGTCCTGGCTGGCGTCATAACCGCCATTGCCGTCAGGGGTTACGGTACGCGTTACAAGATATGGCATGCCATGACCATAGGCGCCATGGTGATGGTATTCTCTGGGTTCTTCTCCCCGGTCCAGGTGCTTGCCGCTGTCAACCTGGATGTTATCGCCTTCCTGTTCTGCATGTTCGTGGTGGGCGAGGCCCTGGACAGGTCCGGTTATCTCAGCCAGATTGCGATTTGGATATACGGGAAAGCTCGGTCCGTTGATAAAATCGTTTTTCTCACCATCTTCGGCATCGGAATAATCTCGGCGATAATGATGAACGATGTCATCGCCATCGTGGGAACGCCGCTTATGCTCTACATCGCAACCAGGAACCGCGTCAGCAGCAAGCCCCTGCTCTTCGGCCTGGCTTTCGCGGTGACCATCGGAGGGGCGATGAGCCCCATCGGCAATCCGCAGAACCTTCTTGTGGCAGTCAACGGCGGCATAGCCGACCCGTTCGTCACGTTCGGGAGATACCTCATCCTCCCGACGCTGGTGAATCTTCTAATCGCTTATCTATGGCTCAAGTTCGTCTTCAAGAAGGATTTCGGGAAGCCGGCGGAGATAGATCATGTGGTTCTCATCAAGGACCAATATCTGGCCAAGCTGTGCAAGGTCTCCCTGGTACTGCTCCTGGCCATGATTTCCCTCAAGATAATCCTGGTATCAGCCGGCCTGGGCGCGGATTTCAAGCTGACCTACATCGCCCTGGTGACGGTTGCCCCCGTGCTCCTGTTTTCCAAGGACCGCAGGGCCATAGTGCGGAAGGTTGATTGGGGAACACTGATCTTCTTCGCCTCCCTGTTCATCCTCATGTCGGCAGTATGGGATTCCGGGGTTCTGCAATACCTCATCCAGAGGACCGAGTTCAACCTTCTGTCAATAGCTGTGATACTGGTCCTGAGCGTCATCCTCAGCCAGGTCATGTGCAATGTCCCGCTTGTGGCGCTTTACCTCCCTGTCATGATTGGCCTGGGTGCAGGCACACGGGAGATGATGGCGCTCGTGGCGGGCAGCACCATCGCAGGTAACTTCCTCATAATCGGGGCAGCGAGCAATCTGATCATCCTGCAGAACGCGGAGGCGCGGGGCAACAGGGCAATCGGTTTCATGGAGTTCGCGAGGGTGGGCGCCCCGTTGACCGTCATGAACCTGGCAGTGTACTGGCTTTTTCTGACTTTCATCTAAATTTCGTGCTTATTTACTCATAAAAACCTATATATAGAGTATGCTGCTACATGACGTCCCACTGCCAGAGCAGATGAAAAAAGAAGGTAGGATTCGTATGAAACTTCCAAGAAAAGTGAACATGTACTGCCCCAAGTGCAAGAAGCACACCGCCCATGACGTCGAAAGGGTGAAGAAGAAGAAAGCGAGCGAGTTGAAATGGGGTCAGAGGAGATTCAGGAAAGTCACCTCCGGATACGGGGGTTTCCCAAGGCCGAAGCCAGAGGGCCGCGAAAAGCCGACCAAGAGGGTATGGCTCCGCTACAAATGCAACACCTGCAAGAAATACGTTCAGCCGGCAGCCATCAGGGCCAAGAAATTCGAGCTCACGGAGGGATGAAGATGTCAAAACCCGAAGCCAAGGAAGCGAAGTTCGTGGAGATCAAATGCCCGGACTGCAACAACAAGCAGATAATTTTCGTGAAGGCGGCGACCAAGGTTCAATGCCAGGCATGCGGCTCCACCCTTGCCAAGCCCACCGGCGGTAAGGCCGAGATAAAGGCCGAGATTGTCGAGGTCGTAGGATAATGGACCCGCAGCTGTCTTTTCCGGAGGAAGGCGATCTCGTTGTCGCCACGGTGAAGAGCGTCCGCAGTTTCGGCGCCTTCGTTGAACTGGAGGAGTATCCGGGAAAGGAAGGATTCATCCACGTCGCGGAAATCGCGACGGGCTGGGTCAAGCGCATGAGCGACTATGTCCGCGACGGGCAGCGTGTCGTGTGCAAAGTGATGACAGTAGACTCCTCAAAGGGTCACATCGACCTTTCGCTTAAGAAGGTCAACGCCCACCAGAAGCGCGAGAAGATACAGCAGTGGAAGAACGAGCAGAAGGCGGCCAAGCTAATCGAGATTGTCGCGGAGCGCCTTTCCATGACTGTTGATGATTTCAGGTCCAATTACAGCAAAGAAATCATAGAGGAGTACGGCGACCACTACACGGCCTTCGAGGCCGCTGCAGAGGACGGCGCGCTACCAAAGTCCTTCAAAGGCCCGTGGGTCGAGGAATTCATAAAGGTGGCCAAGGACAATGTCACGGTATCAATGGCCAAGGTGGACGGCATCATAGAACTCACCTGTCCCGGCGGCGACGGCATAGACAAGATAAAAATTGCGCTGGCTAAAGCCGAAGAGGTGGGCGATTCCGAGAATATCAAAATACAGTATGTCGGTGCCCCCAAGTACCGCATAGTCGCCATTGCGGCCGAGTTCAAGATCGCCGAGGACCTTTTAAGAAAAGCCGCGGACAAAGCCGTCAAGGAGATTCAGAGATGCGGCGGCACGGCCAAGTTCGAGAGGTCTTGAGATGGATGTAAACCTGTCAAGATGCATGTCATGCTCCGCATATTCCCTGCGCAATGAATGCCCGAAATGCGGCGGCCGCACGATGACTCCACACCCGCCGCGATTCTCGCCTGAGGACCGCTATGGCAAATACAGAAGGCGGTTGAAGAAGATGGTTGAGGAGGAGGCGACCGAATGAAAGACTTGCTGATAGTAACACATGAGGAGCCCGAGCTCCGCAAGCCGATACTCGTGGAAGGACTTCCAGGCGTTGGCAATGTTGGCAAGCTTGCAGCCGAGCACATGATTTCCAAGCTCGGCGCCAAGAAGTTCATCAGCATCTACTCGAAGCATTTTCCGCCCCAGGTTCTCATTGGCAATGACGGCGTGATACGGCTCGTCTCCAACGATCTTTACTATCACAAGCGCGAGGACGGCCCGGACATAATCATATTATCAGGCGATTACCAGGGCATATCCCAGGAAGGCCAGTACGACATCTCTTATGAAGTGCTGGACATATTCCAGAAGTTCAAGGGCTCGAGGCTCTACACCCTAGGCGGATGGAGCGTCGGCAAGCTCGTGAGCCAGCCGCGCGTGCTTGGCGCAGCGACAACGCCCGGTTTCGTGACCGAACTCAAAGACGCGGGCGTGGAGTTTTCCAGGGATGAGCCCGCGGGCGGCATTGTCGGCGCCGCCGGGCTTCTGCTAGGCCTCGGGCAGCTCAGGAGCATCGAAGCGGCATGCCTCATGGGAGAGACGTCAGGATATTTCTCGGACCCAAAGAGCGCGCAGGCGATACTCGAGATACTGGGCAAACTGATTGGCGTTGAAATGGACTTCACAGAACTCGAGCAGCACTCAAAAGAGATTGACGACCTCACTGCCAGCCTGAACGAGATAAAGCCGCCGGTGACCAAGTCCGATGAGCTGAGATACATCGGCTGATCATTTCTTGTATCTCTTGCCGATATCTTCCTCGACTGAATCAAGGTAGCCGGGCATGTCTATCCCGAGGTTCCTGGCCACAACCAATGCCGCGACCTCGATGTCGATGCCCATGCGGTCCTGGACCATGTTCACCTGGGAGATGATGTCCTTCGCGGGCATGGACGCGGCCTTTGCCATCTCATCCACCATCTTCATGAATAGGCCTTTGGGTTCCGGCGTTCTCTCCAGCAATTCCTGGCCGGGAGCATATCCCCTGGGTATTTCGACGGTTTGATAATCGAATGTGGGTTTGACCTTGCCATCTTCAACAGTCAACAACTGGCTCTCGAGTCCCAGATCAAGAAGCTTCTGTGCCTCTTTGGGGGTGAACCACCTGAAATCCATGGATATGGCGAAAACGAAATCACTCTCCGGCATGGAGGATTTCCCTTTCTTCCTGAATACCTGGGCAATTGCCACCTCAAGCTCGCTCATCCTGTTCCACTCCCATCTCCCTGAAATCCATCAGAACCCCGGCAACTCCGGCTGCTTCCAGCGCCTGGAGGTTAGCTTTCGTCACATGGCCGCAGACGTAAAATTCCTTGAAACGCCCTGCCAATTTTGACACTGTCTCGATATCGATAGGCTTGCTGTCCCTTATGCCGCCCAGGTCGAAGAACAGCCCGACAGCTTTCTGAAGAACTTCCCCCATGCCTTCCAGGGCCTCTGGGCCTTTTCCCGATAAGGAAGGTTCGGCGCTGACAATGCCCCCATCATATCCAATCGAGAAAATCACGTCATCGGATATTTCCAGGGCCTCCATCAATTCATCCAGCGAGTCCATGTTCGCTGTGCCCATCACGACCTTGGTTGCGTCAGAGACGAAGAGGTCCATCATGTCATCCACCGTTCCGGTGCCAGCATCGAGCCATACGTCCTTTGCAGAGGCTATGCGCTTGACTGCCTCCATGTCGGGGGAATTTCTCTCCAAGCCGTCTATGTCTATTATGAATATCTCCTCGCCAGGCAAATTCATGCCGCTGACGAACTCGACCGGATTCCAGTTTTCTCCACCGGGCCCGTCCAGGGGCGCGTACCGCCCGTTCTCCACGACCACGACTCGGCCGGACTTTATTGTCATTACAGGTATCAATCTCACGTGGAAGATGATGCTGAATCGCATTATAATATTAATGCCTGAGATATGAAAATAATGCAACTGCTATTAATCGGCTCATTCTACGTGCTGGATCTCGCCGCAATGAGGGCACATGACCTCTATGGGCCTCCGCGTGGTGGTGATCTCTATGGGATTGCCGCACTCGACGCACTCCACCTCATGACCGCTCTGCTCCTGGGCGCGTTTCGCAATCATGCTCTCGCCAGGCATGGCAGTTTTCTTGTAAACGCCGTCGGTTTCCAGCGCTTTGACCATTCTTCTTGTCTTGATGCCAATGTAAAGCGATGCCAGGACCAGAAGGAAAACGCCGATGCTGAACAGCGGTATGTCGCTTATTCGCAGGTGCCAGAGCGGGTTGGCCCCGGACTTTATCAGCAGGACCTCGCTTGAGGACGCTTGAGTCGTGCCGAAGTTGCATGCGGCCGTGAACAGCTGGTTGCCCTGGTCAATATCTTCTGGAATGGTGTAGAGCAGGACGCCGCTGGTCTGGGATGTCTGGAGGCTCGAAACCGGGCCGTTCACAAGCCCGTACGTGATGAAGAAGCTGGCCGGCGTGTTCGCGCTTCCCAGGAGGATGATGTTGTACTCGATAGCCATTATGTCTCCGGGATTGTAGTATCCCCGGTTGAATTCAAGAACAAGTAGATAACCCGAGAACAGATACGACCTGTCCGTTCCCTGGACGACCCTTCCACCCGCCGATGCGAAGATTCTGAACACATATGTGCTGGATGGCGCGCTCGGAACCGGGAAGCTGAACTTCCCGGCTGAAGTCACGCCTTCCATGACGACGTTACCGTCGCTGTCATAGACAATGAAGAACGTCTCAGCATCCGAGGCCATGTTCCCGACGATGTTGTATGTTATCGAAATCTCATCATGGGGGTTGTAATAGTCCCGGTCCGCGTTCACAAGTATGATGGCATACGCGACGCTGACCTGCTGTATCACCGATGCGCTGTTTCCCGCGCCATCATCAGCAGTCACCTTCACCCACAGCAGCCCCTCAAAATTGGCAGGGACAGTGAAAGAGAAGTTGCCATGGGTCTGCGTCGCCCTGGCAAAAAGGGATCCGTTGGAAGACGTCGCTCTTATCTCCAATATGTAAGTGAAAGCGGCGCTTGTGGTATCACCGATGGCTGATGCGGTGGCGTTCAGGAAGAGTTTCTCGCCCGAGGCATATTGCCCCCTGTTGAAATCCAGGACTATGCTGATGGATGATGACGAGACGATCTCGAACGTGTGAAAATCAGACACGGAATTGGTGCCTTTGTACGCGTATATTTCCACTTCGAAGACTGCGCCATCCACATAGGCCGCATCAGTCAGGGCAATGATGTGCTTCAGCGTTCCCTGGGAATCGGTCCTCAGGGTGATTGGCGGGTATGTGGGCTGGATGAGTCCAAGCTTCTTGATGGAAATTGTGACATTGCATTCAGGTTCAGTGTACCCCTGAACGGAAGGGTTGGCCGGATTGTCTGTCGCGTATGTTCTTATAGTAATGCTCATCAGCGAGCCAGCAGTATACTGGTTCTTGTCAAGGCTTATTATCACGCCCAACCGCTTGATGAAAAACGGCGCCTTTGAATATTGAATCCTGACCGGCGACACGGAGCTGCTGTTGAACCAGCCGTCCACATAATAGTTCATGCTGTAATTGACAATGGCAGGGAGCTTGAAAGATACGCTTCCCGCAGAGATATTGAACCTGTGTGCCTCCACCAATCGTGTCGTGCTATCGAGGTTGGCCGGGTTCTGGCTCCATACTTCTATCTTGCCCACTCCGGAGGCCGGCAATGTCTGGTCCTTGAGGTTGTTGGCTGTCCAGAACACTCTCATCTCATCTCCGGCGAGATATGCAACCCTGTCGGTCTCGATCTTGAATGAGTATCCCTGGATTGTATAGGTGGCTTCAGCCTCAGTAGCGCCATTCTCCCGCTTCGCTCTGATAAGGTAATTGCCGTCAGGCAGGTTAGGCACCTCGTAGGACACCTTGACCGAACCGCTGGCAGGAATGACTATCCTGCCGCCTGGTATTACAGATTCCGTTCCCGCAACGTTGTAGATGATGAATTCCTCGCCCTCCAGATCTCCGGCTACGATTATGCTCATGACCTCTCCCGGAACGTAAACGTTCGTGCCAGTGTATTTGCCCGGAACCAATTCTAGGCTTGTGACGGCTCCTATGCTCTGCCCGGGAACAATGATTCCGGCAAATATGAATAACATAGCAAAAGCCAATGCCGCGATCCTGTATCTGGTCATCATCCGTTCACCCAGCCGGCCAGTCACTCGCAGGAACCCCATCCATCCGTGACAAGCTGGCACATTTAGTAATACTCATATCCGTATATATATGTTTGTCGGTGTTGATGGTCTGGGACATCATCGGGCTGTTTGCGGAATGCGTGCATTGCCCATCGAAATCCATCAGGGCTCTCCCTTTCCGGCCGTGTAATGCCTCATGACGACCTTCTCGGATTCCACCATAATGAATAGCGCAATCGTGGTAAGCAATATTGGCACCCAGGCAGCCGCCTCTACGGCAACCGTGTTGAACATCCTGTTCATGATTGGGAGGTATACCACGCACGATTGCAGAACCAATGTGATGGCAACCCCGAGGAACACCCACCTGTTCTTGAAGAAGCCCCTGGATATTGCCGGAGTCACGAATGACCTCGTGGAGAAGATGCAGGCAAGCTCCATCATGACTATGGTGGTCATCACAACAGTCCTTGCGGCTTCAACGCTGTACCCGTTTCCCATCATGTAATTGAAGGCAATGAACGATCCAAGGGTCATTGTGGCAGCCACGATCATCAATCTCACAATGATGCGCTTCCCCAACAATGGCGCCTTCGGGCTCCTGGGCGGTTTCTGCAGGAGTCCCGGCTCCTTGCCTTCCAGGGCCAAGGGTATCGTGCACGTGACCGATGTCACAAGGTTCACCCATAGAATATGAACAGGCATAAGCGGGATTGCGAGCCCCGCAAGTATCGCGATGGTCACGGCAAGCGCCTGCCCGATGTTGGTCGGGATGATGAACGCCAGCATCTTCTGAAGGTTGGCGTAGGTATGGCGCCCCTCCTCCACCGCATTGACGATTGTGGCAAAATTGTCATCCGCCAGAATCATGTCAGCCGCTTCCTTGGTCACATCTGTTCCGGACTTTCCCATAGCTATGCCTATGTCGGCGGCCTTCAGCGCCGGGGCGTCGTTCACGCCGTCGCCGGTCACCGCCACCACTTCCCCGTGCTTTCTCAGCTGCTGCACTATGCGATACTTGTGAATCGGGGACGCCCTCGCATAAACGGAACATGTTTCCACAACGTTGAAAAGCTCATCGTCGGTCATCGCTTCAAGCTGGCTTCCGGTGATTATCTCGCACCCCTGCTTTGCGATGCCTATCTTCCCGGCTATGGCTCCCGCGGTTGTCCTGTGGTCGCCGGTTATCATCACTATGCGGATGCTGGCGCCCTGGCATTTCTTGACCGCGTCAATGACTTCCGGGCGCGGTGGATCAATCATTCCCTGCAATCCCAGGAAAACGAAGCCGGTTTTGTCCATGTTATCCAGGCTTTTCAAATCGTCAGGGGCCTCTTTCTCGGCAATGGCTATGACCCTCAGGGCTTTCGATGCCAGCACCTCCGCGCGTTCCAAAATTTCTTTCGCGTTCAAGGGAATCGGCTTCCCATCCCTGGACATTGCGGTGCCGCACATGCCCACAACCTTTTCCGGCACCCCCTTCAGGAAAATAACCCTGCGCGATGAGTCGACATTCAGGGTCGCCATGTATTGTATTTCGGATTCGAAGGGAATCTCATCAAGCCTCTCAAGATGCGTTTCCAGTCCCGCCTTCGCCGCGGAGACCAGAAGTGCAACCTCGGTGGGATCCCCCACGGTGCCGCCGCCATGCTTCAGCGATGCATCGTTGCACACCGCCCCGGCAACCAGTGTCCTTGACAATCCCGCTTCATGGCTGGGGGAAATCTCCTGCCCCGCATGATAGAACTCCCCGGCAAGGCCGTAGCCGCTGCCGGTGACATTGAACTCCGCATCATCAATGCAGATATGCGACACAGTCATCTGGTTCATGGTCAGCGTTCCGGTCTTGTCAGAGCATATCACGGTGGTGCTGCCCAGCGTTTCCACCGAAGGGAGATTTCTGAGAATGGCGTTCCTCGCAGCCATGGCCCTGACGCCAATGGCCAATGCGATGGTGACCAGTGCGGGAAGCCCCTCGGGTATCACCGCCACCGCAATCGAAACCGATGCCAGGAACATGAAGACCATGTCCTGCCCCATCATCATGCCTCCGATGAAAGTGGTTATTGCCAGTATCGCCACAGCTCCGGACAGGTAAATAGAAAAGGTCGAAAGACGCTTCTGGAGGGGCGTCGTTATCTCCTCGGCTTCCCGCATGCAGTCGGAAATCTTGCTGACCTCGGTGGATTCTCCCGTTGCGACCACAACTCCCCTGCCCCTTCCATAGGATACGAGAGTTCCCGCGAAGGCCATGTTGGTCTTCTCGGCAGGCGAGATGATGCTGGCATCTATCGGTTCCGTTGTCTTGTCAACCGGAACGGATTCGCCGGTGAGCAGCGCCTCGTCCACTTTCAGGCCTTTGACGTAAACCAGCCTCACATCGGCGGGAATCTTGTTCCCGGATTCGAAAATCACCATATCGCCGATAACCAGCTCCCTTGAGGGGATGGTGAACCGCTGCCCGTCCCTGACCACGGTGCATTCGGAGACCACAAGCTTGTCCAGGGCATCGATCGCCTTATCCGCCTTGAGCTCCTGGGCCAGGCCGATTATGACATTCGCCAGAACAACGGCCAGTATAACAGAGGTATCAATGAGGTGGCCTAATGCCGCTGTTATCACGGCAGCGAGAAGGAGTATGTAAATCAACAACTGATTTATCTGCCTGTATATGGCCTTGAACACGCCGCCCTTCTTCTCCCCGCCCAGTTCGTTGTAACCGTATTTCGCTCTTCTGGATTCAACTTCCTGAGTGGTTAGCCCAACCGCTCCGGTGCCAAGGCGTTCCATCACTTCCTCGGCGGTTGCGGCATGCCATTTCGGCGGCTCGATTGCATCCCTTGTCATCTGACATTCAGATATGAATGAAGCATCCGATAAAAGTGTTTCCCCGCAACATAATTTTATTTGAATATTTATCGTGGAATATTAAATTATTTACGAATATTTATTACGAATTCAACATTAGAAAGAGATATATAATCGATGATTTCATCCACCATCGAGAACTATGGAAATTGTCTGGTTCATAATCGTGGTAGCTGCGCTCTCCATTGTCGTGCTGGGATACATACAGTCCTGGCTAAGGCATATTTTCAAGTGGCTCAAGATGAGGGAGGACAACTACCTCTCTGAAAATTCCATAGATGCCATCCACACGTTGATAAAATTCGTTACCTTCGGGCTTTACATACTGGGCATAATAGTCTCCAGCACCCTCCTATCATCGGAATGGCGCTCCCCCTTCGTTTACATGGGAAATTTCGTGTTCCTGTTCAACGGATTCGTTGTTCTCACATTCTTCACGATACTGGCAATCGTGAGTTCCAGCGCAATCGCCAATCACCGCAAGGACGCGGATAATACTGAAGATACATTGATAAAGCCAGGAATTCTGGAATTCTACGAACTCTTCATCAAATACGGCATGCTGGTGCTCGGCTTCTTCATATCTGTCGAGGTCGCGCTCATCACCATACCCGCGGGAGATGTCAGAACCACAATATTCTCATTCATTGAATCTGAAGGCCTGGATACCGGCGAGTTCTTCGCCTCGATTCTTCCATTGCTCATCATCCTGCTGGGTATATTCCTGCTGAGCAAATTCGTCGACATAATCCTGGATGATTTCAAGCAGAGGTCGAAGAAGTTTCAGCCCGGCATAATCGATGTGATAAAAGCCGCAGTGCGTTACTCGCTCTACTGGATGTCGCTGATATTTGCGCTCACTGTAATACTGGAGATGGTGAATTTCAATCAGATTGAACTGGTAATCCTCTTCATAATCGCTCTCACCATAACCGTGCTTGTGATACTGGGCATCTCGCCCGCCACGAAGAATGCCATAAGCGGGATAATCCTCCTGACCACCGACAGCATCAACAAGGGCGACTGGGTCCAGATTGGCGAAGGCCAGCCCGGCGAGGTGGTTTGCCAGGGTCTCGTCATAACCAGCCTCAAGAACAGAAGCGGCGACATTATCGACATGCCGAACGAGCTAATCCTGCAATCGAAGATTCACAATTACACCAAGCTTGGGGGCACGAAGATTCGCCTATCGCTATTGCTCAAGAGCAGCCTCCATCATGACAAGGTAGAGGCAATCCTGCTGAAGGCTGCGGACGGCCTTGACCAGTCCAAATCAATAACATCGGAAAGAGCCAACCTGTACGTTACAGTGTCAGACATACGCGCTGATTCGGTGGAGTACACCATAGGAATCTGGCGAAAGGATCCGGTCACAATCGACGAAACGGTTTCACAATTCCTCAAGCGGCTTCACACAGCCTCAATGGAAAACAACATCACAGTTATGGAAACCAAAGTCAGAAGAAACTGATTCTGAAATCGCTACCCTTTAGGATTATGAGCGTTGGAGTGCACTCTTTGATGATTGCATTCCACATTCCCCGCTATTTCCAAATTCTCCATCCATGCGAACCTATTTTCTCACTTTCTTGACCATGAGAATCGGCTTGTCAATTGCTTTCGCGATCTTGTCCTGCACCCTGCCGAAGTCTATCGTTACCCGGCTCTCGCCGATGCTGGAGCCCAGTACCAGAAGGTCATGGCCCTCGGCCTCGGCAACAGTGGCCTTCTCAATTGACTCCGCCTTTTCCACTTTCAGGGTGTAGGGGATGCCATGTATCTTGCACAGTTCGGCCAGACGGTTCGCGTATTCCTCTCCCTTCACTCTCTGTGACTCGGACGTGTAGGGACTGAATATGGTAATCTCCGATTCGTCCCTCTTTGCTATAAGGATTGCATATCCTGTGGCATGGCTGGCGTGCCAGTCCGGCGCCGACACGACAAGTATTTTCTTCACCTCTTTCTCGAGATTCACAACCCGCATGACGATGACATCGCATGCGGCCGAGTGAATCAGCTTGTCAACGGTGGTTCCGAGAATCTTGTTGCCCTGGGTCACGCCCTTCCAGCCCATGATGAGCAGGTTGACTTTATCCTCCTTTATCGTGTCCAGGATTGCGTCAGAAGCATCATGCGAGATGAGTACCGTTCCGCGGGCCTTTACCAGCTCCTTCTCTCCGGCCTTTCCTAGCTTCTCGACCAGCTTTATGTGCGGAGCTGTTTCCTTGTATTTCACGTAGTCCATGGGCGTCCCGAACGGCACCTCGATGACTGAAACAAGATGAAGGTCCGCATCCTCAACCCTGGCAACCATCGCCGCAAAATCAACCATCGGTCTCTGCCCCTCATGGACAACAGGAACCAGGATGCGGTATCTCTTGTCTTCCGATTTTTCTGAGATGGTGTCGAGAATTCCTTTGCTGTAAACTTCTTCTGGCTTCACGGTTTCGATGACCCGCTTTCCCGCGCCAAAGTAATAAAGGAAGAGCCCGATAGTCACCCAACCCAGTGCGATGAGCCATGCATCAGGATATTCCTCCCAGAGCGCTAAGGCTAGTATTCCCAGCGTTCCGATGGCCACAAGCGGCAATATCGGGAAGAGCGGTATCCTGTAGATGCGCTTCACTTCGGGGTGCTTGTACCTCTGCATTATGGCGGCCAGGTTGACCATCATGAACACGGAGAGGAACATTATGGCCGTGGATGCAGCTATGTCTTCGATGGGCAGTGCCACAGTCATGAATATGATGATTGCGCCGCTGATGAGGACCGCGATATGTGGTGTGCTGTTCTTCTGATGGAGCTTCCCGAATACCCTGGGTAGCGTCCCGTCCCTTCCCATGGCGAAAGCAACCCTGGATGACGCGAAAAGCGTGGAATTCACTGCTGCCAGCGCTCCAAAGACGACCCCGACCCCGATTATGACTATTCCATACGGAAGCGTCCTTGTGGCCACAACAGCCACAACATCATCCCCCCTGATTGTGCTTCCAATCTCCGTCCAGTTAACCACGCCGACGCATATTATGGAAACAAGGATGAACAGTATCGTGGAGAACACGACGCATATCGTGGTGGCTTTCGGAATGTTGCGAAGCGGGTTCTTGCATTCCTCGCCGCACTGGGCAATGATATCGAACCCCTCGAAGACTATGAAAGTGAACCCCATGGCCACGAATATGGATACCCAGCCATTTGGCATCGGGTCGCTGAAGATCGTTCCCACATCGCCCTCTCCGTTACCGCCTGAGAGGAAGACCGCTCCACCGATGATGAATACCACTATCACAGCAAGCAAAATCCCTGAGATTATCATGCTGGTGATCCCGGTCTCCTTCGTGCCTTTGTAGTTGATGTATATGAACACGACGCAAGCGCAGGCCGCAAGCACTTTCACCAGCAGATCTCCGTCGAAGCCAGGCGGGATCTTCCCGTAAGCGTCAAGAACCCAGATTATGCCCTTGCCGAACCCGAGAACATAGAAGCTCGTGACGATGGAATTGCCGAACCAGATCATCCATCCAGAAAGGAATCCGATGGGTTCCGGAAGCCCCTCCCTGACCCAGTAATATTCGCCGCCACTGTTGGAAAACGCGCTGTTCAATTCGGCATAAGAAATCGCAGTCAGCATGATGATTGTGAAATTGAGCACCATCACCAGCACAAGGCCCGGCCCGGCAATCTCCAGCCCGAATCCGATGAGCAGGAAGATGGTAGAACCCAGCGTCGGCCCTAGCCCGATTATGATTACCTGGAGCAGTCCCAGGTCCTGTTTCAATTTGACCTCGACCCCCATGGGGGCATCGTCGTCCATGACTCCTTGAATGGATTTCGGTATTTAGCATTTAGGTATATTGGTTGCGCGCACAGGCGCAGGCATGACAAAACGTTTAATAGAGAATGCCAATATTGGCAATCATGAAGCTGAAACTCGATGGCTGGGAACTGGGCATTACCTTTTCCGCATGCCACTTCCTGCCAGGCCATTCGAAATGCAACAGGCTGCACGGGCACAATTACGCGATGCACCTGCACGTTACGGGCGAGCCAGGCGCTGACGGCATAGTCCATGATTTCGTCGAATTGAAGAGAGCCATGAAAACCGTGGCCGATGAGATGGACCACTGTGTCCTGATGCCGGGAAAATCCAAGATAGTCAAGATCGTACCCAACGGCACCCAGCTTGATGTGAGCTT
>CALKWP010000012.1 GCA_938004075.1 uncultured Methanomassiliicoccales archaeon | reverse complement strand
GAGATGGTGATTCGTGACTGGAGTTCAGACGTGTGCTCTTCCGATCTTTTCGGCCTCGAGGTTGAGGTGGGCGAGATCGGGAAAGAGGATGCAAACGGCAAGGTTGTCACAACACCGGACGAGGCGGTCACTTTCATCAAAGCGCTCAATGAGAACGGCGTCCAGCCAGACGTTATAGCGATAGCCAACGGCACCACTCACGGCAATGTTTACGATGACCGCGGGAACGTTATCGAGCAGGTTGGCATAGACCTGGAGCAGACCAGGAAGGTCGCGGCGGCGCTCAGGGGCATGGGGTCGCATGTCAGGATTGCCCAGCACGGTATAACCGGCACTCCGCGTGAATTGATCAACACCATGTTCCCGAAAGGCGACATACTCAAAGGCAATGTCGCAACATTCTGGCAGAACATCGTCATAGACGCAGTGAAAGTCTACGACCCTGAATTCTACAAGGAAATGTGGGACTGGGTCCAGACCACGTACGGCCCTAAGAATGCCGGAAAGCCCGAGAACACAATCTTCGGAAAGAACGTGAAGAATGCCTTTGGCAATTTTCACCAGAGATTCAAAAATCTGGATTTCGAGTGCATCGACACAATCGAGTCAATGGCATATGCAGAAGCTAGAATATTTTTCAAATCTTTCAGCGCCACGAATACCGCCGACATCGTAAGGGACGCCATGGAGTGATCCCATGGAAACGCCGGTTGTCATTCTCAACATGAAAACGTATCCTGAATCCACTGGAGAAGCGGGATTGAGGCTTGCCGGCATCTGCCAGGAAATTTCCGAGGAGACTGGAAGGTCAATTGCAATAGCGCCCCAGAACTGCGACCTTTCCCTTTTCGCGAATTCCTTCGGACTCCCTGTTCTTGGCCAGCATGTCGACAACGTGAAGCAAGGCGGGACCACCGGCCGCAACATCCCGGAGGCATTGAAATCAATCGGATGCGCCGGAACCCTCATCAACCACTCGGAATACCGCATCCCGGAGTCAGATGTGAAGGCGCTGGTATCAAGATGTCGGGAACTCGGCCTCGTTTCCATTGTCTGCACGAAGGATGCAAAGGAAAGCAAGGCTTACGCAGCATTTCATCCGGACTTCATCGCGGTGGAGCCGCCGGAGCTGATTGGCGGCGACATATCCGTGACAACCGCTAACCCCAAAGTGGTATCTGATTCCGTGGCTCTGGTCAAGAAGGTGTCGCCGAAAGTGAAGGTGCTGTGCGGCGCAGGCGTGAAGAGCGGCAAGGATGTGGCAAAAGCCATAGAACTGGGGGCCGACGGCGTGCTGCTGGCATCCGGGGTTGTCAAAGCAAAGGACCAGAAGGCCGTTCTGCAGGACCTTGTGAGCGGATTATAGTTCAAGAACGACATCCAGCTTCGTCTTGATGTCCCCATCGCGAACGTTCAATTCATTGGCCGCAAGGCGATTGTTCTCGAAATCGTAAATCATCACAGAAGGATAGCCATGGCCCTTCAGCCTTTTGGATGTTGAAGTCCCGCAAGTTATGAAATATGTGCCTTCCAGGTTCCATATCCAGTTCTTGTGCCTGTGGCCAGAGAGGACCATGTGAACGCCACATTCCCTTATCAGCTTCAGGACATCGCCAGCATCGGTGGGTATCTGCCTCTCGCGGCCTGTGCTGGGTATGGGTATGAGGTGATGGTGCAGCATGATGATCTTCAGCCTGCCATTGCCGGACATGTTCTGCCGTATCATTGAGTAATTGTGCCTGCCGATGTTGCCTGAGTCGATGTCCGGCTCGGTGGAATCTATTCCCTGGATCACGACCTGGCTGTTCTCCCAGAACGGGTGCCTTGGCCCGATCAATTCCTCGAAAAGCTCCCATCCATCATTCCTGGCATCGTGGTTTCCCGGAACGATGATATAATTCTTCACTTTGAATTTTCTGAAATATTCCTGCCACACCTCGTACTCATGCAGATGGCCCTCGTTGGTGAGGTCACCCGTTATCAGGAGTAAGTCCGGCGATTGCTCATTCACGAACTCAACGACTTTCTGGCCCCATTCCGGGCAGTAGTTCGGGCTGGACACATGCAGGTCTGAAAGATGAATTATCTTCATGGTATCGTCTCCATAACCACACATCGCTAGTTTAGCTTTGCGGTAAAATCTCAAAACGTGTCCTGGTTCGGCGAGCAGCAGCTCTTGTAGTCAATCTCCTTGTGCTCGCCTGTGACCATGTAGTGAATCTTCTCGGCCATCTTGCAGGCATGGTCACCGCATCTTTCCAGGTATCGGGCTATGAGGATGTACTGGGTGCAGCGCGTGATGTACTTTGGGTTCTCCATCATGTAAGAGATGCCTTCACGGTAGATTGAATACCGCATAGCATCTATCGTATCTTCACGTTCCTTGAAATCTGCGATATGGGAAATGTCCTGCGTTTCGAATGCCAGCAGGGCATCGTCAATCATGCTGCAAACTATTGCTGACATCTGTGGCAGACTCACCAGCTTGCCAATGTGTGCTTCCTCGGACAGGTCGATAGCTATCTTTGCAATGTCATTGCCATACCTGCCGATGCGGGTGATGTAGGTTATCATCTTGAGCATGGTAGCCACGAGCCGCATGTCGCTGGCCATTGGCTGGTGCAGTGTTATCAGCTTGAGCGTTTCCTCCTCGATGGTGTGGTCGAGTATTCGGATGGTCTCGCATTTGGCGATGATCGATTTTGCCAGCATCACATCCTGCTCTTTCAGCGCCTTGATCGAGGTTTCAAGCATCTCTTTAGCCAGCTCGCCCATGTCCTCGACCTGTTTCTTCAGTTCGCTCAATTCCTCGTGAAACTTCTCTGTCATTTTTTCACCTACCCGAATCTTCCGGTTATATAGTTCTCAGTTAATTTCTCTTTCGGCTTCTGGAATATCTGCTCGGTTTCGCCGAATTCAATCAACTCGCCCAGGTACATGAAGCCGGTGTAATCGCTCACCCTGGCCGCCTGCTGCATATTGTGGGTGACAATAATCACCGTGTAATCCTTTTTCAGTTCATTGATAAGATCCTCTATCTTGGCCGTTGCGATTGGGTCCAGCGCCGAGCATGGCTCGTCCATCAGGATGACCTCCGGCTCGACTGCAAGCGCCCGGGCAATGCACATGCGCTGCTGTTGGCCGCCGGAAAGTCCCATGGCGGATTCCTCCAGGCGATCCTTCACCTCATCCCAGAGTGCTGCATTCCTGAGGCTGCTCTCCACTATCTTGTCCAGTTGCGCTTTGTCAGTTATCCCATGGATGCGTGGCCCATATGCAACATTTTCATAGATGGACTTTGGAAATGGGTTTGGCTTCTGAAAAACCATGCCCACCTTGGAACGAAGCGCCACCGGGTCCACTTTTGGGTCCAGGATATTCACGCCTTTCCATGACACTACACCGTCGGTCCTGCATCCGTCTATCTCGTCATTCATCCGATTAAGGGCCCTCAGAAGCGTGCTCTTGCCGCATCCGCTTGGGCCGATGAAGGCAGTTACCGATTTCGGCTTTATCGACATTTTAACGCCTTTCACGGCATGATTCGAGCCGTAACTGATGTCCAGACCCTCAATGCGCATCGTTTCGTCCTTTGCCGGCAATGCAGCTGCTTTTTCCGACTCGGTCGTTGAATCCTTCCTCACGCTGAATATGTTGAGCATCTACCAATCCCTCCTGGCCTGGGCCCTCTGCCGTATATAGATGGCAAGGGCGTTCATTGAAAGCAAAATTACGAGCAGCACCAGAATTGTTCCCGCAGCCAGGTCATGGAAATCGCTGCTTGGGTGCCTGGTCCAGTAAAATATTGTAACGGGCAATGCCAGAAAACCATCCATTATCCCGGATGGCGCGGCCCTCGCGAACACTGCGGCAATGAATAGAATCGGAGCGGTTTCTCCTATCGCCCTGGATAACGAGAGTATCGTGCCAGTCAGAATTCCGGGAACCGCATTCGGAAGTACATGGTGGCGAACGGTCTGCCATTTTGTGGCACCGAGCCCTTTTGCAGCTTCCCTGAAAGACATGGGCACCGCCCGCAATGCTTCCTCGGTGGTGACGACGATGACAGGTAAAGACATTATTGCGAGCGTCAAAGCTCCGGTTAAGAGGCTGGCTCCTAGTCCCATCATCCTCGCGAACACATACAGGCCAACAAGCCCAAAGACAATCGAAGGAACGCCCGCCAGATTCTGGATGACACGTCTCAGGAACCTTGTGAACCTGCTGTCCTTTGCAAATTCGTTCAGGTATGTTGCGGCGCCAACGCCTACCGGCACGGCGAACAGCATTGTGAGGCCCATAAGGTAAACTGAACCGAGTATGAACGGGTAGATTCCTGCCCTGTCGGGGGAATAGCTCGGGAACTCGCTCAGGAAAGTCATGTTGATGACGCCTATGCCCTGAAGGAAAACAGTGGCGAGAAGATATACCAGGAAAACACCGGCCAGCAATATGCAGATTGCCATCGCATTTGAGCCGATTTTTCCCTTGCGCTGCCTGTATATCAGATATGATTCCGCGTTCCTGAGCTTGGGCTTTGGCCTAATCATTCTGCTGAAGCGGCTGGCCACATTGCGAATTTGCTTCTCCAACCTCCCGCCGGATGTTTGTGTTGATGCCCCCCTTCGGATCCTGTCGACAACCCTGGATGCCAGGGAATTAATAACATATGTTATGATGAAAAGGATGAGGCCGACCGCGAATGCAGCGCTCACCGCCACGCCCGGCGGAATGTCGCCGGTCGCAACCTGCGCTATGTAGGAAGTCATGGTCTGGGTCTCTCCCAGTATGTTGAATGAGAACTGCGCCACGCTTCCAGCTGCCAGGACAACGATCATGGTCTCGCCGATGGCGCGGGCAAGCCCAAGCAATATTGAAGCCATTATGCCGCTGGATGCTGCGGGCATGACTACTTTGGTTGCCGTTTCCCATCGGGTAGCGCCCATGGAAAGGCTTGCTTCGCGCATGCTCCTGGGAACCGCTTTCATCGCATCATCGGAAACACTTATGATGATGGGAAGCACCATGATGGACATTACCACGATGGCGCTTGCCGCATTGAAGTAACTTGCACCCAGATATTCCTGGAAAATCGGGCTTATCACCAGGAGAGCAAAGAAACCGTAAACTATGGAAGGTATCCCGGCCAGGAGTTCGACCACCGGTTTGGCAATGGACCTGAACCTGGGCCCTGCGAATTCAGAGAGGTAAATAGCCGCTCCAACGCCCATGGGGCCGCTGAGAAGAAGCGTGCCGCCTGCGATGAGCACTGTCCCCGACATCAATGCCAGGAGGCCGAATTTCGGCTCTGAGCCATTGGGAGTCCACACGGTCCCTGTGAAAAAATCAACAGCATCCACCAGGGGGCTGCCGAAGAAATCCGCAGACCCGTCAAGCAAAGTGTAGATAATCATCCCGCTGATTATTATCGCCAGACTTGCGGAAAGAAAGAGCGAGAGGACCACAAGCCTCTCGCCCAGAAAGGATTTTCTGGCAAACGGGTTCTCATTCCCGTCTGCCAGGGTTTTCATGTTTTTCTGATTGACCGTGGTTTCAACCCCGTTCAATCCAGCTTAGCCCTCTGCGATGCCAATAGTCCAGCATCCACAAGGTCCAACTTCACATAGCCCACTTCCGGAACTATCGCCTGACCTTCGTCGCTCAGTATGTATGCCAGGTACTCGTTTATCGCCTTTCCCTTTGCGGTGGAAGTGTCCGGTATCCCATCAGTATAGATGAATATGGGCCTGGCCATCGGGTAGGAAGCGACATTCGCGAAGGATGGTTCCACGAAGGCCGTACCCGTCTTTGCCAGCTTCACCGGAGTCACCACTCCCGGGTTCTCCACCAGGTATGCGAAGCCGAAGTAGCCTATTGCGTTCTTCTTTGACTTTACCGCATTCATGATCACGTTGTCGTCAGCGCTCGGATGGTACACGCCATCAGTCGATTCGAGCCTTGGCTTCATCTTCTGTGTGTCTTTTCCCCAATCCTTTATTATTGATTCAAAGAAGTAATCGTATTTGCCGCTTGCCTCGTCCGGGGCGTATATCTCTATAAGTTCATGCGGGGC
>CALKWP010000011.1 GCA_938004075.1 uncultured Methanomassiliicoccales archaeon | reverse complement strand
CATTCAAAGACAGATACTACAAAAGTATTCGGAGAACTCTAACCTTCACTTCACCTGCTAACGGTGATAGCGAATGGTGGAATGGTCTTGAAATCATAGAATACGTTCATGAACATTAGAATACACCCATCTCCAAAAGATGTGAAAGATAAACCCGGTGGCGTGAACGCTGTCATATCAGACCATGCCCTAGGTTTTATGCTTCTAGGACATAACATCGTTGAAACAAACCCTGACGTTAAAGTCATCCACGCTTTAGCCACTTGCGGTGCTCCAGACATATTCCATTGTCACGGTTTGTACCCAATTGGCGCCGGTCATTTCGACAACCGTTACCAAAAGGCTAACGAACAGTTAATTAACAATGCCCTGGAAGCTAAAACAACCATTTGCGTCAGTAACTTTGGTGCAGACCTGTTACGGCATCAATTACACATCGACCCCTATGTAATTCGGAATGGTATCTGGACTAAAGAGTATCAAATAGGCGGTAACTCATCTGGCCCCATCGTATTTCCAAAGATTTCACTTGATGCTAACGCCAGAGCAGACGAAATACTGTGGTTGAAGGAACATACTCAACTGCCCGTTGTATCCGCAGCGCCAATACCGGGTATTCCCAGCCTAAAACGAGGCTCCCGGAGTGATTTTATCTCCGCATTACGTCAATGTTCAATCTATTTGGGCACAACCAAAGAGAATAACAGTATGGCTACAATGGAAGCCATGATTATGGGCATTCCAGTAGTCGGATATGATATCGGGTTCAATTCAGAGTGGCTTGTGGACGGTCAGGGATGCCGATTAGTGCCTTTTGGAGACAAAATAGCCCTAAAAGCGGCCATTTTAGAAGTATCTAAAAACTGGTCAAAATACTCGATAAATGCCCGTAATTACGCTCAAATCTTTGATTGGGAGCCAGTCATCCTTCAAATCCTAGAAATCTATGCGAATGTGTCAAAGAAACTGGAAAATCGAAAGATTAGCATTGTTATTCCAGTCCATAATTACGCTAAATGGTTACCAGAGGCCATAGAAAGTGCCCTGGCGCAGACTATTCGATGCGAAGTTATTGTTATTGACGATAAATCGACCGATAACAGCATTGAGGTTGCGAAACGTTATCCAGTGACCATTATTAGGAACGAAATCAACCTGGGTGTGGCAGAAACTCGAAATAAAGCCATCGAATATGCCGAAGGCGACTACATTATCTGTTTGGATGCCGATGACAAGATTGCACCAGATTTTGCAGAGACACTTATCAAGGGTTTTACCAGTCCACGAGACTCCATCAGCTTTTCTCCGATTGAGATTATCAATGAAGATGGGCTAAAGACTGGCGAACTACTATTTCAAGGTAAACCAACTTTCGACAGACAAAGTAAAGGGCAAAATCAAGTACCTTCCTGCTGTATGTTCAGCAAAGATTGGTGGAGACGAGCCGGGGGATACGATAAACGTTTTACTCCTGCCGAAGATGCGGAGTTGTGGCTAAAAATCATTCAATTAGGTGGCAATGTCCGTCAAATTACTACAGTACCAAAGATGTACTACCGGGTACACGAAAACAGTCTATCATCGAGGGGCTTTCCGGATTGGTGGAGTCATGCAACAACGAACATACATACTCCCATAGAAGAACGAGACCCAACCGATATCGTAATCCTCATAGAAGAGTATAATGAAAAGGTAAAGGAGTTACTATGGTCCCTAGAAAAGCAAACGTACAAAAAGTGGGAGTGCTTTCTGAAAACGCCAAACGGGTTGAGGAAAACGTTCCCGTGGCTAAACCGACCACTCGGAAAAAGAGAAGCGTCCATACTGAAACTGCACCCGAATACCGAACTGAACCCAACATTTCTGGAGCAGTACCGGAACCAGACACCGGAGTGGATGTTACCATTATCATTCCGGCCAGACTCCGAACAGACGAAGATATAAAATGGTTGAAAGAAGCTCTGGACAGCGTTGAAGCGCAGACCGTAAAGTGCGATTGCATCATTGTGCTGAACGGGTGTACGGTAACCTATCCCTACAGCACGCCGCATAACTTCAAATTCATTGCCTCTGCAGAAGGACTAAGCGTAGCCCGTAACAAGGGTGTAGCAGAATGCCGGACACCATTCTTTTTCCCGCTGGACGCCAATGACTGGCTCCCTCCGAATGCAATTGAAACTGCTCTACTCCATATGCCGGAAAAAGGTTTCGTGTACGGTTCAACGATGCTGTTTCGAGGAGAGCGAAATACGGGCGACCAGCACCTTTACTACGCCAAAGAGTATGACTTTGGTGAATTGATGCAATTCGTCTATTTCCCCAACGGTGCTCTGCAACGTAAAGGCGATTGGGAACGAATTGGTGGATGGCGAGAAGACCTGCCATTCCTTGAGGATTGGGATTACTGGCTCACGGCCGGGGAATTAGGTATCTGTGGTACAGCCATTCAAAATGTGCTATACTGGTATCGACAACATGATGGGCTTGTGTCCACAAACAAGAACACCGTTGAGTGGGAAAAAGTAAAGCTTCGTATCAAACAATTACATAGTGGAATCTACAAAGGAGAGTTCCCAATGGCATGTTGTGGCGGTAAGGCGAAAACAACTAAACAATCAACGCCGACAGCGTTCAAGGCAAGCGCACCTGTTGCCGGAACAGATGGACTGGTTCTCATTAAATATGTTGGTTCAAACGTTGGCACAATGACATGGTTCGGTGCAGTTACCAGAACCCATTATGAGGCTGGGGGGAACAAACCTGAAATTTATGTGGATACCAGAGATGCTTACACAGGCATTCAGAAAAATCCCGGCTTCCTTGAATTGGTTTCACACGGCAAACATATTTTCGAAGAGGTGAAAGAGTGAACGAATGGTTGCGATTATCAATGCTCGTTCTGGCAATCTTTAGGTTGTCAGAACTATTTGCCATTGATGATGGGCCTTTCGATATCTTTCTCCAACTACGAAGCTGGTTGAACAAAGCGCCGTTTGAGCCAATTACTCTGCGTAGAACGTTGGCTGACGGACTGGCCTGCCGGCACTGTAATGGAGTTTGGTTTGCATTCCTGCTCGTTCCGTTATACCTACTGAACAACAACATTATAAATGTAGGCATTCTGATACTCGGAGTAGCGGGACTTCAATCAATTATTGTCAATAAATTTGGGAGGGAAGTATGACCGTTGTAACCTCCTTTCCGAATACGGCGACCATAGATACCAGTGCTGTTCCATTGGCGAAGTACGCACAGATTATCCGGTATGACGAGAATGCTTTCTTTGGCATTAACCATGCTGACAATCGAGAACGCTCCTGCCGTAAGATTTGGACGAAGCTGGAACGTGACATGGTATCCCGTTACCTTCGCGATGCACAAACAATGATTGAAGGCATTCTCGGATATCCGCTGAACCAACAGTGGTTTGTCAATGAACAGCATCGCAACGCTTCACAGATATTCACAAAGTGGAGTTACGTTCAGGCTCTTGGCAACAGAGCTACAACAGTTATTGAAGCATCTGTTGCACTGGACTTTACAGCAGACCCAGCTACCTTTACATCGTCAGCAGTTCACAGTGCTACAAGTGATGAAGTGCATCTCTATATTGCCGGTACATCTATTGAACTATTTCCAAGTGCTTTGACGGTAGGGTCTGGTAGTGGCGTAAGCGGGACAATTCCCTGGGCAAGACTTGTCAAAGAAGAGTACCAGAATAATCCACAAGAGGGACTGTTCTATGATTACGTCATAGGCGGGCAGTACGTTGAAGAAATTGACATTGTGCGAGTATACACAGACACGACAAATCCCGGACTATTTGTCTGGCCGCTTGGTGAATACTGCCCCAAATGCGGTGAAGATACCCGTAATGCCTGTGGATATCTGCATTCCTCGATTAGTGGAGCCATCACCATGTTACCGACCGATACTACGGTATGTTCCTATTGTGGAAATACCGCAGCCTATCTGAGATTGAATTACTGTGCTGGTAAACCTATTGATATTGCTGGCGAGGAAGCCATTGTCAGACTAGCTCATGCACTGATGCCAATTGAACCTTGCCCTGGATGTGACCCTCTGCGGATGCTATGGCAGCAGGACAGAAGTATTCCAAATGCGATTACTGCCGATAGAGCTAACTGTGCTTTTGGAGTTTATGATGGTGCATGGCGAGCATGGCAGTATGCACATCGTAACAAACATGTGAGGCTGAGTTACATATGATAGTTTTTGACGCAATCATTCCTCAACTATTTGACTACCGGAAATTCAGGTCTGATGTAGTTGATAATCTTGCGCCAACAGGAGAACGTATTGCGGCCGACTTTGAGGAACGAACAAAGAACTGGAGAACACCGCCCGAATTCTATGTAACATCAGAAGAAACAGCCGGGGGCCTCATTCTAAAAGTTACAACGGACAACGAAATATTTGGATACGTTGACCAAGGAACGGAGCCGCATGAAATCTTACCTGTAAATTCCCCAGTACTCGTGTTCAATATTGACGGAGAAACGATATTCACGACACGAGTATTTCATCCCGGTTATGCAGGTTCTCACATCAGCGAAGAGATTGCGGCACTTTGGGAAGACCTGTGGCTGGAAGCCGTAGAAAATGCGATAACAGACGCAATTGCGGACTCCGAATTCGGAATGTACTAGAGGTGCAACATGATACCTGTAAAAGTTGTTTTGACGATGCGGACTGCCTGTATAATTGAAGTAATTACAGGTGATGACAGCGAGCGAAGGATTGTTCCCAGGTCAAAGATTATCAACGGCGAGATTGACGAGGAAACATTCAAGAAAGGAATTCTCTATGGCTTCGACTGGAAGTCCATAGATATTCATATTGAGCAGCAAGAACTTTCAGCGGCTTTGCATAACAATGACATCTGGACGATTGAAGATGCGCTCCGAGAACCCAAAGCGGTAAAGGCCGCAGTAGAAGTCATTACTGCTAAACTACTCAAGTCTGTACTCGAAACGGCAAATGCCGAAAAGAAAAGGAGAAAAGCCAATGGGTGAATCAGTTCTTAATACTCGTTATGGCGCATTGTGGGTTCAACCCGACGGACCCAACACTGCTGTGCATTTCTTGGGATGCCACGATTTAGGTGACATTTCAGAATCTGCTGGTGCAGTCGATATTCTGCGTTGCATGGATACCAAAGGTGGTTGGAAGTCTGTGGGTTCAATTCAGAAACCCCCGGATATGATTAAGACCTCCATTGAGAACATGCACTTTATGACTCGAGACTGGTTGGAGAAAATTAATTGCGAGTTCTCGATGTACGTGAATCAGCGTGACGGTGGCGAACCTGATATCTTCTACAATTACGGACGCGCTAACATTCTTCAGCACTGTCGAATTACCAGTCGTAAAGACTCCGGTTTGGTTGGAACGGAAGAGAAGGAAACCAAACAGAGCCGGGACATCGAGGCCTGGCCTCCTGTCATTCGGACAGGCATGCTGACTGCTCGCAGATTATCAACATCAGAGACCAGCGACATTCTCTGCATCGCCCCACTGCGTAATCCTTCTTGCGCTCCAAAGGTATATGCTGGTGACCAGATGGTTGCCGGTGCTAAATCTACCCTTTATACGGGCAATGTATTGATTACTACCGATGGAGGAGAAACCTGGACTGCAACAGCCGCTGACCCATTTGCAGTTGGGGTTTCTGTTCAATCTATTGTTACCGTCCCGATGAGCGGAACTACTGTCAGAATCATTGCGGCTGGTGCTGCACCTACCGGAGGGCAGGGAGAAATTGCCTACTCTGACGACCTGGGTGCTACCTGGACGAAAGTCAATATCGGTGGAGCTACTGCAGGTCACGGAGCCAAAACTGCCAATGCTTTGTTTGCTCTCGACCAGAGTCATATCTGGTTAGCCTCCGCACTCGGTTACATCTATTTCTCCACCGATGCTGGAGCAACGTGGACAGTTCAGAATTCCGATGCTTCGACTAATGACGTTCTGGCTATCTACTTCGCTGACGAGAATGACGGTATGGCGATTATGGATACCAACACGACACCTCTCATCACCTCCAATGGTGGTGAAACGTGGAGTGATACCGCCGCCGATATCAGCGACAACGGTCACAATGTCTGGAAATCCGGGGATTACTGGTGGATTTCTCTGGAAGCCACGAATAACCTTGCGTACTCGAATGACGATGGAGCTACTTGGAGCTATCGCCCGCTGGGTAAGGCTACGTTTGACGAAGTTGTCTTTGCCAATGACTTTGTTGGCTATGGCATTTCGTTCAACACCAATAGCACTTTTCACTTCACCATCAATGGCGGTTATTCATGGTCAACCATTGCACTGCCAGTCAATACCGAATTGCTTGACCTGTGCGTGATTGACGAGAACACCGTGTATGCCGTAGGAGTTGCCTCCGGTGGTACGGGTGTGATTATCAAACTTTCTTGGGACTAGGACTAAAGAGAGGGCGAGCAATCACCCTCTCTCTAATTCAAAGGGAAAAATGAATACCTTCGTATCTTCTAAAGGCGTAGAAATTTCAATCAAGCCTGTATCTCAATTTAAAATTGACGCACTTCGAGCTTCCAAAATTGAACCAGAAATTCCAACCTATACTGTCAAAACGGTTACAGGCGAAGAGCAGACATTCCAGCTAGATGGCAAGTCTGCAGTTACTCGAAACATGGAAGCCGAATGGGAAGCATACGTTACTGCTCGAAATAAGGCTGAGGCAGAAAACGCCAAGGCCTTCTTTGAGCTACTGGTTTGGGACGGTGTTGATGTTGAAGTTCCCGGCGAAGGCAGTTCCTGGGATTTAGCTAACAAGCACTTTGGTATCAAGGTTCCTGCCGACCCTTATGCCCTGAAAGCCCATTACGTTTACACCGAGTTGCTCGGAAAGACCGAGGATATTGGTGAACTGATGGCAGCTATTTTCAAGGCGTCAGGCGTGGACGAGGAGGCAGTTGAACGACTCCGTAAATCCTTTCGGATTGGAGTATCGGGGACTACCAATCGACCAGTGTCAAACCGAACCCGGAAGTTGGAAAGTAAAGTCAAAGACGTTTAGCGATTTGCAAGTCGCTCATTACTGGCATCTGAAACCGTCTGAATTCTGGAGCAGTTCTGATGAAGATAAAGCTTACATGAAAGCGTTTATGTTATCCTCTCATCAGATTGAAGCGGTTGAGGCCTATCACCGAAATAACGAGAGATAAGAATGGCAGACGATACCAATAAAATTGGATTAGAAGCCGTATTCGAGGATGCTGGATTTCAAGAAGGTATCTCTGAATACAACAGCGCCATAGAAGATGCCTCCATGAATACAGAGGAAGCCACAGGCGGTATGTCTGCGGCTATGACGAGTATGTCTGCTGTTGGGGCTGGAGCTTGGATAACATTGACAGGTGCTGCAGCAGCAGGCGGCGCAGCACTTTATCAAGCTGTTGGTGATGCCGCAGAAGTTGAAGATGTCATGGCTCGTTTGAACCTGATGGTTGCAAATACCGGGGAAGAATCTGGTATTACAGCCGAAATGGTAACGGACATGGCTGATAAGATTTCGTCTATTGCACCATTCGATGATGAAGTTATTGTATCAGCCGCAACACTGGCGATGCAATTCGACAACATTACTGCTGATGTTATGCCACAGATGATGGAGAGCGCCGTTGACTTGGCAGCTATGACGGGTCGGTCTTTACCACAGACAATGCGTATGTTTGCAATGTCAATGAGCGACCCCACCAGGGCAACTCGTTTGTTACGACAAGCTGGTGTAACACTTACAGAAGAGCAAAAAGAGCAGCTTGAAGTTTGGGTTGAAAGCGGCGATATTATGAGTGCCCAGGCGTTTATCCTAGACCAGGTAAGCGAAAAGGTGGGCGGCGCCGCAGAAGCGATGGGGGATACCTATACAGGCAAGATGACCATCCTTCAAACGGCAGTTGGTAACCTGAGTGAAGAATTTGGTGCCGCTGTCGAAGAAGGTATCAAGCCGTTCCTGGACAAACTCATTGAATTTGTTACTACACCGGAAATCACAGAAACCCTGCAACTGATTGGGGAGAAGATTGGCGAAATCGTTGGATGGCTAATCGAACAACTTCCCGACTTATGGGACACAATGGAAGGAATTATCAACTGGATAGTTGATAACAAACCAATTGTACTCGGTGTTATGACAGCGATTATCGCTTCCATGGCGGTATTTGCTTACACGGCTATATCTACCATGCTTCCAGCTATCGGTTCAATATGGGCGGCATTTGCTCCGGCTATTCCCATCCTGCTTGCCATCAGTGCAGTTGTGGCGCTGATTGCTCTGGCATGGGAAAATAACTTTGGAGGCATTCAGGAAAAGACCGCGGTGGTATGGGCAAAGATAAAGGAAGTATTTGGTGTCATAGTGGAGTGGCTGCAGGTCAATATTCCGATTGCGATTGATACCATAAAGAACTACTGGGAAACAGTTTTATTACCCGCATTCCAGACAGTATGGGCATGGGTTGAGGAAAATCTTGTACCGATATTTGTAGCCATCTATGACTGGTTGGCGACACAAATACCGATTGCCATCGATACACTATCAGCGTTCTGGACAGATACGCTGTTGCCGGCAATTAAGGAAGTTTGGGATTGGATTGAAACATACCTCATCCCGACTTTCGAGAATATTTGGGAAGTGATATCTGGTAAGTTGTCGGAGTCCATTGGGGCTTTATCGGAACTCTGGACAACTGTTCTACTTCCTGCTATCACAGAAGTATGGGAATGGATTGAAACTAATCTAATGCCACTATTCAATGCTATTGCAGAACTGGTCGGAGAAGTTATTCGAATCGCTTTTGAAGGATTGGTATCAGTATTCAACACATACTTCCTCCCGGCAATTGAGGCCATTTGGGGCTGGTTGAACGATAACCTTGTTCCTGTATTCGAAACCATCTTTAACTGGCTGGATGAAAAATTGAGTCCGGCATTTACAACGCTCGGAAAAATCATTGAAAGCGTCACAACTTTCATAACAGGGCTAACCGACAAGCTCAAAGGGATTACCATTCCACCAGACTTGACACCGGGTTCTCCAACACCATTTGAAATGGGTCTCCGAGGAATCAACGAACAAATAGCCGAACTTGCTGGAGCGCAGTTGCCCAGCCTTAGCGCAGAGTTGTCGGTGGTAAACCGTAACTCGCCATCTGCATTACTTGAAGGCACATCGAATGTGTCTGGCTACAACTTGTCTAGAGGACAGACAGTTTCCAATTCTACATCGGTAAACCTTGGCGGAATTGTGGTGAATGTCCCCGCAGGCGCAAACCAGGCCGAAGTAGTGGATGCGACTAAATTGGGCGTGTTGCAAGCCCTGAGAGCAACAGGTTTAGCATGAGCTATACATTATATAAATTCGGAACGACGCTATTTCTACCGTGTGCTAACGCCTCACAGGACATTGGTACTGGCACGGCAAAACTGAATATCGTTGACTCGCAATGGGGTGGAGCCTACGACCTGACTGCTCGACATGACCGGGCTATGCGTGGTGGATTTCCAATCGCTGTATCGGGTGTGCTTTTTGCTACATCGGCCGCAGACTTGGTTACAGAATACAATAAGTTACGAGGTTTCCTGGGCAAGAAAGAGAAACTTTACAGAAAAGATGATGCGGGAAACCTTCAATGGATTTGGGCGAGGCTTGAAGCAGTCAATTCCAATCGAACAATCTTCAACACACTCAATCTAGAAGTGTCCATGAATTTTGTGGGACTATCTCCTACATGGAATAGCTCTGTTATTGGAGCGTGGCGATTGGACGATGGTTCGGAATTGGACGACTCGCTGTATCTCGATATTGTTTACCGGGTGCTGGTATCCACAAATCCTCAAACAGTTCCAGTTGTGAATGAGGGAAATGCAATTGTGCGTGGACTGATGTTTACAATTACACCAGGAAATAACGCACCAATTACATCTGTTGTTATAGAGAAAACCGGAGAGACCCAAATGACATGGACGGGAACACTGGCAATTGGGAATGAATTGCGAATAGACTTTGGGGCACTGTCTGTAAAGAATAATGGTGTTGATGAATACGCTAATATCGTATTTGGAGTAAACCACATCGCAGAGGACTGGTTGCATCTTGACCCCGGCACTAACAACATTATCATTAGCATTACAGGAGGTGGCGTAGGTGGACCGGGGGGCTCATTCTTAGACATCAACTACTACAGCGGGTGGATATAATGAAATTCTGGATTAATGTTGAGACACCAACGGGAACAGTATTGGGCGACGGTCCAATTATTACAGCCAGTCGATGGTCGCATACATTACTGCTCGATGCGTCAGGTGTATTCAATTTCTCTGTTCCACTGAACGACCCACGAATCAATCTATTGCAACCTAAACGGATTGTGCGCTGTTACATTACTACGCCAAGCGGTATTCGAGAGTTTGGAAGTGGGATTATTGACACTCTTGAACCAAACGTAAATGAAAGCGGAATTGCAATATTGAATGTGTCAGGAAACGACATGTTACGAGACCTGACTACTCGTAGTGTGGGATTTCTAGAATTGTATGGGGCAGGTGAAGGTGTCTATAACGCCATTGCTACGATTATGGGGTACGCCCCCGCAGGATGGAGCGTAGATGGTTCCATTGGAACGCAAGAACCAGCTTATCCGATTTATGGTGGCTTTGCCGGAGAGAATATTCTCAACGCCCTCAACATCATTGCAGAGAAAACCGGCGAGCACTTTAGACTGTCACCGGGTAAAAAGGTTGCGTGGTTAGGTAACACATTCGATGACTGTGGAATTAGAGCAATTCAGGCGGCTGACCCGATAGCAATTCAGCGCAACGAAAGCATCTGCATCATACAGACTTTGAAGGAAACACAGAATACATTTGATATCTGTACACGAGTATATCCGTACGGCTCCGGTATTGGTGATGCCAGACTGGACATGCGCTCATGTACGTTTGGAGCGCCTTCTGGATTTGTGCTAGATTTGGCGAATAACTGTTTATACCATCCTGGTACTGAGGCAATTTACGGTCGAATTGATAATTATTTATCCTTCAAGAACACGACCATGTTACGGAATGAAGATATTGATGCGGAAACCGCATCAAATGTGTTGTTTATCGCGGCCTTACAATATTTGATACGGCATATTACTCCGGTAAGAACCTATGACTTGACTCTAAGCAAACTAGACCAGATTATTTACCCGGGACAAAAGATACGGGTTATCTATCGTAAATCAATTGATAGCTATGTTGCTCTGGACATCAATGAGGAGCTAAACATCATTGAAGTGCAACAGGAAATCAGCGAGGGTGGATATTTAAGTACCAGCTTGCGAGTCAGCACCAGTGACTTCTTACCAGAAACAGATTTATCGGCGTTAGTTGGAAAGCTAGAAGAAGGCGAGATATTTGAGGCTCATCCTCAAATCAATGCGAATTCAAGTGTGATATCTTATAGCGAACCCCTGGATAGCGACAAGTCAGCAGTATTCAATTTCTGGTTAGGCGAAGAGACAATCAATATAAAGAAAGCCACATTACGTTTCAAAGTGGAACCACTACGCTCTACTGTGAAAGCGATTGTCAATGCGCAGAGTACAACTGCTGTGCAAGTTGGGCAGTCGCAAACCAGTGAAGGCGGAGGGTTCTTCTCTGTACTTGATACGCCGTGGCAATATGACGACGACCCATATGCTTCGTGGTATACCGATGTGAATGTGGCCACTCATGCTCATGGGCTTGAAGGACATATAGACGATGGGGACAGAACAACAGATGACTGGACAATAGCTCATCGCCACAGACTTCCTCGGCACTACCATCTTGTAACGGTTGCCGACCATTCTCACGTGGTTGTTATTCCGTTGCATACGCATGACTTTACTGCAGTAACAACGATGCTTTATGGATTATTCGAAGAAACTGGCGCAAAGACTCTAAGCGAGTCTGACTTGACTTACCAGATTAATTCGAACACCCCAATTACCGGAGCCACTTCCATTGGAAGTGGGTGGTATGAACTTGATATCACTAGTTATCTCATCAATGGACTGGCATCAAGACCCAAACAAAAGTCAAATAGAATCGTCATTTCTACTGATACATTACTAAAAACAGGTACAATAAAAGCACAACTTACGCTTGTGACGACTATACAGGCTTCCGCAATTCTATAGGAGAAAGCCATGACATCTTACAATCACACCCCAATTGCAGTTGGAGCACCAGCCAACGCGGGGATTATCAATAACCCGTTAGGGCAACTGGATGCAGCCATTGGCAGACTGGCAGACTTGGATACCACTGCTAAAAATAACCTCGTAGATGCTATCAATGAGGTATTCGCCGGAGCAGAACCAGCACAGGCAAAGAATTTGTTCAAGGCTTCTCCTGCAGCGGCCTCCGGTGTACCCGGTTACAGAGCGATTGTCACCGCCGACCTACCAACTATTGGAACATCAGGAACATACACCAAAATAACTACGGACGCAACGGGAAGAGTTGTCAGTGGTACAGGTGTCGATGTATCTGACGTACTCAATCTTGGAACAAAACGACTCGATGAATGGGCGGATCCATTAGACAGCACAACCTTGGATGCGAGTACCTCAAAGCATGGTTTGATGGCAAAATATCCCAATACACCAACCAGCGTCCTGATTGGGGATGGGACTTGGAGTCCCTGGGCTATGGGTGTTCAGAATAATGTAAATTTGCTGACTGCCAGAAAATATCTGAATATTTTCGGAAATGGCGTATCGGTAATTGATAGAGGTGCATCGTTAGACCGAATTGATGTAAACATTGCTGGAGCCACAGCAATAGGTCTTGGAAAGCCCTTCTTCCCGAAACAGTCAAAGATACTTGCTGAAATAGATTATGAAGATAGCAGCAGCCCCATTTCTGTTGCAACCAATCCAGTGACGCCATACCCCGGTACTCTTGTAAGTGAATTTTTCACAAACTCTACGTTGAAATGGCTTGGAATCATGCCGGCAGGTGGATTTAGTTGTTACATGAAAGGTTCGATTGCGTCAGACGACCCTAACGGTAAATTTATTATCATTATTGATGCAGTGGACAATGTTGGGGCAACACTTGGAACAGTTGGAACGATTATTGTACCGGTAACAGTTACAACAGAAGAATGGTTCTATGGAGGCGGGTCAGTTGTTCTAACTGATTTTGGTACTGACTTTGACAGACTAAGAATTACTGTATACGCCTCATCGGGTATTACTAATACGATGACACTGGAGACCAATCTTGGGTGCTCGTATATTGTTACAACGTACCGAAATATTGGAGAGAGGGGTGCTACAGGTGTTACAGGAGCAACGGGTGTAACCGGAGCAACGGGTGTAACACCATCTCATAACTTACTTTCGGCAACACACGGCGACACTACACCATCTACAGCATCGAACGGAGATATCATCGTAGCAGACAACGACGCCTGGAATAATTTACCAGTCGGTTCTCTTGGACAGATTTTGAGAATCGATGAAACAATTATGCCCGCCTGGGCAACGGAAAACGGATGGATACCGTTTCCGGAAAAAGCTACTTACGCTTCTGCCGCTACATTCACACTATCCGGAGACTACAGGACTATTTTTACAAAAGGATTGAAAATCCGCTTTGTACAGACAACTGCAAAGTATGGTCATGTAGTCAGTTCGAGTTACGACAGTGGGTCGAATACAACTACGGTAACAATTGTAACCAATACTTCTTATACCATTGCTAACGCAACCATAGACTCACTTGATTACACATTATCATGCCCAATAGACTTTCCCGAATGGTTCAACTACGCCCCAAGTGAGACGGGTTGGTCATATGGACCTGTCGGCGCATTCAGATACAACATCAATGGAAGAATCTGTACTGTTACTTATGCAATGACATCTGGTACTTCTGATTCTCCTACCGCATCTCTTGGACTGCCAATTGTATCCGCCACAGTTACAAACGGAATGTGGGTAGGTGCTAATGGTGGAGCTTATGATAACGGCGTAGCTATAACAGTGGCCACAAGATGGCTAATTAATTCTAACTCAAGTGTCGTATCATTCTATAAAGATATGGGCACAAGTTCGTGGACTTCTTCTGGTTCAAAAAGGATAAACGGAGTTTTGAGTTATGAAATCTGATGCATGGACAACAGCCCAAATTTGGGAGTCCGGTTGGTGGGGTGACTGCACCAACACCTTCTGGGAAGAAACCAAGCAAATGACCTATGCTCGGTTGATGGGCTTGGAACCTGAATTCGACAATGAAACAGGAAGATTACCAACCTATGATTTGCATCAAGCCACAGTTCTTGACATTGGTGCTGGCCCGGTATCTCTGTTACTGAAATGCAAGAATGGGAAGATGTGCGGATATGACCCGTGCTACTATCCAGCATGGGTTTATCATCGCTATGGAGCAGCGCATATTACTTTCTACAAGAAGAAGGCCGAGGACATTCCCGATAACTGGATTGTAGACGAAGTATGGATTTACAATGTCCTGACCCACGTTGAAAACCCCAAGATTATCATTGACAAGGCACTACGCATCAGCAAGATAGTCAGACTATTTGAATGGTTGAATACCCCGGTGTGCAATGGCCACCTACAAACACTAAATCAAAAGCAAATGGACGAGTGGCTAAATGGAACGGGAAGAGTACAGCCTCTCAACGAAAATGGATGTACTGGATTATCGTACTCAGGCATCTTCCTCGGAGCACACTATGGAAAAGTACAGGTTTCACCTACTAACACTTCCTCATCTACCTCAATCAAAGGTGTATTCGAGTTGCGCGTTTACGCAGAAGAACCGTAAACTCGCAAAGATGCTGACGAGCCTTGGACATGAGGTATTCTTCTATGCGTCATCGGGTTCAGATGTTGAGGAATACTGCAATAGCGATAATCTGCATTTCGTTGAAACGCACACAGTCAAAGATATCGCTCAAACCTATGGTGATGGGGATAACCGTTATGAAATAGGCTACAACTGGCAGAATACCGACTTTCGCCACGATTTGAGTACAGAGAAAACAGCATTAACCCAAAAGTACTACGCCAAATGTATCGAGGAAATCAACCGGGTAAAGAAGCATGACGATTTCTTACTTGTTACACAGGGCTTGTATCATTTGACGATTGTAAATGGGGTTCAACTTCCGTTAACCTGCGAAAGTGGTATTGGATATCGGGGTTCGTGTTCCCAAATACCGTACCATGCCTGGGAAAGTGCTTTTGGGCGTAACTTCTCTTACGGTAGTTGGTATCCACAAGAAGATATTGACGGAAATCCACTCGATAGAGTCATTCCTAACTACTATGACCCCGCAGATTTTCAATACAGCGAAGAGAAAGATGATTTCTTCTTGTATATGGGGCGTATTATCCGCAGAAAAGGACTGATGACCGCCATGCAAACCTGCGATATGCTCGGTAAACGACTAATTATCGTGGGGCAAGGTGGTACTGTGACTAAAGATGGCTGGTTGACCGCTACAACATCACCAGATTTTCAATATCCTCCCGGTCAATGGGTTTATGCGGGTTTTGCCGATACAGAACGGCGTAAGGTATTGCTATCCAAAGCTAAAGCTGTGTTTGTGCCCACCATTTACATGGAGCAGTTCGGCGGTGTGCATGTAGAAGCTATGTTATCAGGCACACCTGTTATTACATCGGCTCATGGTGTATTTGGCGATGATTCCTTCCGAGATGGGTATCATGGTTTCAAATGCGACACACTGGATGACTATGTATTTGCAGCAGAACACGTTGATAAGCTCGTTCCGGAGAACATTCGGAAGTTTGCAGAGTACTACACATTAGACAGAGTACGCTGGCAGTACCAAAGATGGTTTGAGGACTGCATGGCTCACTATCAATCAGAACCAGGTAGAACATTTATTCGGAATGAAGTTCCAGAATGGCGCAAAGCCTACTACGGAAACCTACTATGACCGTACAGAGGTGATTAAATGAACGCCAACCTATCTGAATACATTCGATTTGTACAACTTGCATCTCTGGCTCTATACCTGTGTGTATTGGTGCTAAATACACGCTGGATTATCAACTGGAAGCACAAGCGGCTCTACGGAATTCCAGTCCTATTATTGGTGGGTCATGTTATCTGTTATTACTGGATATATTTTCTAGACGTATGGAACATCATCTATATTCCGAGCAGTTCGGAGTTCTTTAGTTCGTGGTCTGCGATTATCAGGCTACAAACCGCCATCACCCTGTTACTAGGCGAATGGATACGCCTAGACAAGAAACGAGAATAGCATGAACATTGACCCAACCATCATCAAAGCACTTGAATACATTTTTACCGGAACAATCGGAGCAGGTATCTTTTCAATTGTCACTACGCTTTTACAAAAGCGAAAGGATAAACAGGACAGAGAACAATCCGAAGCAAATAAGGAAAAGGTTGAAGCCGAAGCAGAAAGTATTCAACTGCAAAGCGCCCGGGATTTGGTTTCGATCCTTCGGGAAGAGGTTGCTCGCTATCGAAGTGAAACCATTGAAGCTCGGAACGAAACTCTGGCCATCCGAAAAGAACTAGAGGAATTAAGCACAAAATACAATGCTTTGCTAAAGGACAGGAAGTCGTCTGATGCCGAGATTGCTCGTTTGACTGCTATTGTAAAAACAATGGAAAGCAATATAATAAAGCTTGAAGCGGAAAACAAATCGCTGAAAGCTCAATTAGATGAAGTCCAACGTCATAACGGAAAGGAAAATTAAAATGAATTTCGAAGAACTTGCTATCGGTGGTGTGACTCTGATTCCTTTGGTGATTGGTCTGGTTCAGCTTTTGAAGAAACTGAACGTGACCGGGAACAAACTCATCGCTATCTCTGTTGGCATCAGTGTTCTCGTTGGGGCAGCTTACCAACTAATGCTGCTGTTTCCTGTTACTGAACCCTGGGTCAAGGCAATTATTTTCATCGTCGCCTTTGCTCTGTTTGGCCTGTCAGCTTCTGGACTGTATTCGGTTGGTTCTGAACTGTCCAAACGCCGGATGAATTAACACTGACTTAAACGAAAACAGCCTGTACCAGTGATGGATACAGGCTGTTTTCTATTAACGATATGAGATAGCCATTTCAATATCTTTTCAAGAAACGGCTCTATTTCAGAACATATCACAGCAATAAGATTATCAATTGCATCTTATGTTGTATGTTTCATTTTGCCTCTAATTAGGCGGTCAGGATTTGAACCTGATTTTGGTTGTCAGGCTAACTCCCGTTGCCTGTCTATCCCACCAGCGGCGGCGAACACGAACAGCCCAATCATCAGCACGGCGCAACCGAGTATCATTCTAACTCCTTCATCAGCGCACGGTGCAGGGTGATGGGGCAATCTGGAGCGTGGTCAATCTGTTCGCCAAATCGTGCCCAATGATGACAGCCTCCACGACATACCCATTCATGCGGAAATGCCTCAATAACGTAATTAGACGCCAACCTCTCCGCATCTTCTTTCAGCCTGTCAATTACGTGCTTTTGTTCCATGCATACGGTATTAGCATAGTGAAGTGAAGCGGTACGGCGGGCGAGTTCGGTGCGCAATCTTCCCAACTCAACTTGCATGATAAGCATTTCACGATTTGAAATGATGTAATCTGCTTCTAATGCCTTGCATTTCCGTTCTAAATCGTTTATTTTCATGTTAGAAACCACGCTAAATACATACTCGCTACTTTCCATAAACAAATTCATCAAGTGAATTTTATCTGCGGTAAGTTCGGCGTTCTCTTTTTTTAGTTCTTCGTATTGTTCTGCCAACTTACAAAAATCATCCGAGTTATAAAGTTCTTCACTCATTTGATACCTAATCCTTCCTGCGCTTTTCCGCAATCCTAAAATACTCCTGGATAACTTGCAACGCGCACGCGGAAGCAACTTTGGCGGTCAGGATTTGAGCCTGATTAGCATAATTTCTGGATTTCCCTGTTCGTCGTTATGATAGACGCCATCGAGTTATGCTGCCGATTCGCGTGTTCCCACCACAGCCGCCGCCAACAAAACCAGTATCGCCTGGCGATCCGTAGCTTGACAGCCACTACCACTCATTACCCTCACACGGAGGAACGGATTCTTACTAGGCTGTCAGCCAGGCGTTTTCTTCCTCATCGCAGCAATGCCATGCCCGCGATGATTACCGCGAGCGCAATGCACGAAAAGCAGCCGAGTTCCAGAAAGAAGGCTGCCAGCAAGTTGGCAACTTTGTTCGCAGCCCAGCCGAAAAGGGCTGCCAGTGCCAGCAAACCAATCACCAAAATCGCCACTGTCATCTCACTCCTCCGTTTCCAATGGTATTTTTGTATCTCTCATCGGATAGCAACGATACGAGTAGTCGGAAGACTTTCGCCAAAGTATTTCAGTACTTCGGGATGCTCTTTTGCAAAGACCAGAAGGCCAACAGGGTCTTTCAACTTTAAGGTGCTTTTCACGTACTCGCACCGATAGACTTCACCTTTTACAGATTCGCCTACAGAAAGAACTGCCTTACGGATTGCATCTTCCGCAGTTTTCTTGGCGGGAGCCAATTCTTCCAAACCGTCTGCTAACTCCTGTTCGGCGGCGTCAATCTGTTCCTTCACGGGAGCAAGAATGGTTTGCATTTTTGTAAGGTAGTTAGCACGAAGTAACGCTTCAGCGGCCATTACTTCTTCGTATGCCTCAATCGGGCTAATGTCAGACATTTCCAATCTCCTAGATATTGAGTGGTTGGATGGCTTCCGTAAACCATCCCGGATAGTAACGCATAGCAGAACCTGTAGTAGCACTACCATCTGCCAGCATACCAACGTTATACCAGTATTCGCCATTCTCATACTGTTCACCACGAGTAACACGACCACAAGCCTGTGGAACATGCATATAGGATTTCCACCAGGCGTAATTGGCATTCCCAAAACTCTTGCGAGCCTTCTCGTAAGGGTCTTGATGGTTACCGAATGGTACAGAAGCGACAATAACGAATCTGGCTAAGTCGTGCGATAGGTCAATACCATGACCCCAACCTTGCATCGGGTCAACGACTATCATTCCAGGTCTATCATCAGCAATGAAAGCATTGATACGCTGATTTAGACCTTCCTGACCAGCTGGCGGTTGATACAGTCTGTCTCGCAACTCGGTTGTTTCCAGATACTTGCGGATTTCCCCAGCTTTAGCATACGAGGAGGTTAGTATCAAACCTCTCCACTGCGGGTCAAGGGTTCGGATAAACTTACCAATAGTGACGGCTTGCATGCGTTGAAGCGCAGGCATTTGCCGCATGTTGTCCCAGGTCATGCGCTCAAACCCCACATCGAATACGGGTCTTTTTGCGATAGGAACAGGATGACCATATGACTTCGATACATACTTTTTCATTCCGAGTTCTTCGGCTAAGGGGCCGGGCTCGCCAATCGTTGCCGACATGACGATGGTCTTTTCCTTATACTTGAAGATGCGTTCAGCGATGGTGCGGGCTGACATAAACTTGATTACCAAACCGGGCTTGGGGCGTTCAGTCCACTTGCCATACAACATGTAGCGTTCCTGTTCCAAGTCAGGCTTCGCAGTGATGAAGAAGTCCTCATGTTTATCATTAATCGTCCAGAAGGCATAGTACATCTTGCTATAGGCGTTGCGCCACTTGGCCTCGTCTTCTGCAAATAGATTACGAGGTGGGGACTTCAAGATACGAAGACATTCCTTCATCCAATTAGATAACTGGATACGAATATCCAATGTCATGACGCATTCAACGTTCATAACCGGGAATTTTGGTAAGCCATAGTCTTTCAGGAACATATCGCTGAACCTGATTTCAGATAGAGCCAAGATAGTCTCTGCAGCCATGTGGCCTTCATCCATGAACAGTAACCCATGTCGTAATTGCACAGGTTTAGATAGCATAGCGAATGGATAGGTACAGGCCATTCTGTCTGCGGCTAAAGCCTGTTTACGGGCTACGAGATACGGACAGCGGTCCGCTACCGGGCAATCCGACATGGCTTCGAAGCGACAGTCGGCTACCGTAGGCGGTTTTGAGTGTTTAGATTTCCAATACTCGATACTGTCCTTGTTTACACATAGGTACTCTCGCATTCCTTTCACAATGCTAAACCCGTACTTAGATTCATACTGGTCGAGCAGAGATAACGAGTTTACCAATACCAGTACCTGCTGTTTCTGACCAATAGCCGTTGGAATGGCAGATTTACCAGAACCGGTAGGTAACTCCATAAAGAAAGGACTGCCATCCTTCTCGTCAACGGACTTCCTGACAAAACGTAAGGCGTCCAGTTGATTAGGACGCCAAGTATCGTGAGGCACTCCATATTGACGAGGATTACCGAAATCACCGAAGTCAACTTTTGTATCTGATGGTTTAGGGTTAGGGCAGGCTTCCAGCATGTCAACGATTTCACGATAGTCGACATCAGGCATGTCGCACCTCAACCGATTGAGGTACGTTCATGGACACGGGCATTACCCATACCCAATAGGTACTTCTGCGAACAGGCATGATGCCAAGCTCTCTGGCAGCCTGTCGAACAATTGACTTCGAGTAACCTTTAGATAATGCTGTGTCGTACACCTGACCTGCTTTAATTTCCACCCTATTCTTGAACAATTCCAGTAAGAAGGACTTGGCCTTGGCCGTTGATGAGTCCAGAGATAACGGCAATGTGATTATCATTGCTGTATCCTGTGCTTCTTTCATAAGACCGTCAAACGACACATCAGCTTGGGCGCACAGACCACTCAATCTATCGGCTAGGTCTTCATCTGGATTAGATAACAAGACACCAGCCATCTGTAAAAGCATATTGCGTGTGTTATTCTTAGCACGAACAGACTGCAACTCCCGATAGACCAGAAGCTCTATCGGGAGATTGTATTCGTCACTCAATATATCAACATCACGCTCGATACCTGTTTGAATGTATTCTGTTATTAAAGCTGATGGATGCTGTCCCCTTGCTGTTGCCATCTTGACGAGGGCATGATAGTCCTCATCAGAGATAGCGGTTCCTACATATCTCTTATCTGCCATAGAAATGCTCCTTGCGTTGATTTGGCAGACCCGAACCTTCTGCGTTACGCAGCAAGCTAGATACTGGTCGATGCTCTCCAATTATAACGTATGCTCGTTCCAATTCAATAGAACGGATTATTAAAAAAGTCCCAATTCATCAATGAATCGAGATTGCTTCATTCTCGTTTTACGGTACACATCTACCGAGGACAGGAACACGGCTTTACGAGCACGAGTAATAAGAACGTAGAACAGACAGCGTTCATCCTCTACACGGCCTTGTCCATACAAGTCAAACTTACCGAGTGTTGGCGGTTTGACGAGTGAAAATGTGTGCGGCAATAAACCTGCTGGTGGGTTCTTTGGGATGTACGGATTATATTCCGAGACACCAATGCCAAACACATAATCACGTTCCAAACCCTTCAATCGGTGAATAGTTGAAAGAACGACACGACCGCCCCAGTCACCTTCTTCAACAGCCTTAGCACTGTCAATCATCTTATCTACATAGAACAGAAATTCACTAAGTGAAGTGAAGGTGTCAGCGATGTCAGCAACTGTTTGCATATCTTCCAGCTTGGCGCCTTCACCGAGCGAGTTTTCCGAACCACCGGACTCATATAGAACATATGGTCTGTAACACTCTTCGATGAAAGTTCGAATTGCATCGCCAATCGTTCCAGAGTCAATCGAACTCTTCAACATGCCGACAAGATACATAAGGTCTGAACCGCCAGCCGTAAACTTGAAGTTACCCATTGAAACGGCTCTCACATTGGTAAACGAACCGTCACACGCCTGAATAAACTCGTTACCCAGGAAACGATGATTTACGTAAGTGCCGTAATCTGGATGCTTGCGCCACGGTACACGGAATGATGCAGACGGGATATTGATGATGGCCTTCAAAGCTGTTGAATCATCAGGATTATCAATAATCCGAAGATAGTTCAAGAGGTCGGAAATATGTTTTAGTCCCCAAAAGCTCATTCCAGTTGTATTAGCAAATGGAATGCTTGTCTTTATCATTCCAAACTCAATGTAACCGATTTGAGCACGAGTACGAGCGGCCACAAAGATTTGACCGGGGTCAGCGCCATTGTTCACCAAAATCTGGATTTCGTCAACGACTTTCTTGGCCTCATCCATAGGGTCGGCAGCATTTTGAAAATAAATGTCAGCGCCCTCTTCTGCGCCCGGTTTCGGTTTTAGGGCTTTCAGGTGAGCACTGTCATAAGGCCCAAGAGGGTCGTAGTTATGACTGATAACATTCAATGCACGCCGAACGATAGTTTGCGTAGAGCGATAGTTGGTTACAAGATGAAACGTAAGACCCTGCGGGTAAAGCTGTTCAAAGCCTTCACCAAGGTTCGCTTCTGGCGTAGCCCCAGCAAACCGATACAACAGTTGATCTCTGTCACCGACAATTGTGATGTTGCTTCCGTTTATAGCTACCAGAGCAGATAAGATGCGCATTGCTTGAGCATTGATATCCTGTGCCTCATCGACAATGACACAATCAAATTGTGTCTCACAAGCGATATCCGGGTCTTCCCACAGCATCAATTCACAGAGCAGTAACATGTCTGAATACTGAATGAATTGATTCTTGGATTTCCATTCTTCAAACTGGAGATGGAGACGGCACATGTTTTCAACATACTGCTCTGGAAGAATCTGATGATAGAACCCCGTAGCCGTTTCAGCAGTCAATCCACGAGACGAAGCGGTAGCGATTACATCACGCACTTCTTCATAACAGGGACGGGTTTCGGCATCCCAAATTACGGCCATCGTTTCCTCAAAGAACCGTTTCACTTTCCACTCGGGTGGAACCTCAAAACTGCGGTACTTCGGCTTAAACCGCTTCAGTAGCCGAAAACAGAGAGCATGGATAGTGCAAATGTTTTGCATTGCTGGAGTACCAGAGATTGCGGGGACTTGCTCTACTATCTTTTCTCCCAACTCCGCGGCCATCTTCACGTTGAATGTAACGGCGATTATTTTCTCCGGTTTGTAACCCGCTTCGACCATGAATTTATATCTACGAGCAATGGTGAAAGTCTTACCAGAACCTGGGCCAGCTTCAACACGTAATGGCATAAAAGGAGCTTCGATTACCATTCGCTGTTCTGGATTTGGGTCTCGTACTATGGATGCGGGCTTCAACTGTTCTTGTAAAGATTCGAACGGTTGTTCTTCCTCTTCTGACATTGGATTATCATCCGGTTGCTGGAAGTATGGAGTATGCGGTTCATCCAGCCATTGGAACCCACTATTGCATTGCGAGCACTTAGCAAAGGTGCGACCGTGATTAGGGCCTTCCTTCTTGACGGTGAAAATGTGCTTAGGCAAACCGCACTCTTCACAATCGCCGGCTCCCTGACGCAGAGCAATAAGCCCATCAATCTTGGCTTGCATACGTCTATCCCATCCCGGGGTACGCATAGTGTAAGTCTCCGTCTTACCAAGAAAGGTTTCGTTCCGTGCATCCCACAACACCATACGTATCGAATTCTCTCCAGTATCTGCGGCGATATCAGAGGTGTCTGGGATTGACGACCTTACCTTGATGGAGGTCTGCGAGTCAACCCGAAGCTCGTACACATACTCGCCTTTATCAGGACGAATATTTAAGATAGGGAGGTGGAGTGCTTTTTCAAACTTCGCTTTCGTAAACTGGTCAATCATATTTCCTCCAAACTGCTTATTGACAAATGGACAACAAAACACTATACTATGAAAGCCCTTGCGTTTTCTGCCGTCCGTTCCGATGAATAACTCCCATGTCCGCCCTGACATGGGAGTTATTCTATTACATCGAAGTTACTGTTCTAGTTTATCGACCAATGCTCGCAAATTTCTAGCGAGAGAAGCCCTATCCAAGAACGCCAACTTCATTTCTTCGGCAACAGTGTCCATGGATATCCGGCCGAGTAGAGCAAGTTGGATACGGATACCAATTTCAACAACCGGTGCTGAGAATTGCCCTTTACCCGTTGGAACGACATCTTTCAAAAGAAAGAAGGTCAACGGAGTGATAGTCGTATGCATAGAAACACGACGACTTTTACCTTGTTCGCCTCTGCCGGCGTTATCCGCATTGTACAATCTGCGTAAAACAAACAGATTGTAGTACGACGAAGTAGCGCCAGCCATTTCAAACTCCTTCTTACTTAAGTAATTCCAGCACTTCCGGCACACTGATTTCCATTCGTGCCGCAATAGCTGGTGGTTTCAGTCCTGCAGATGCATAACCTCTGGCTTCAATAGCCTTGGGGTCGTCAATCACAGCCAAATCAATAATTTCGTCTTCCATCATCTTTCTGGCGATACGCAGAGAATCTTTCTGGTCTGCGGTAAGTGTGCCATCAAGAATGGAAAGCTCGAATTCATTAGGCATTTGGTCTGCGGTTGGAGGATTATCACCCACTGGATTGTTCATGTACTCGACAATGCGAGCCCACGTGCAAGGGTTCACTTTTCGAGGCAGAACGTTCACGGGCGATAGACCATCCGGGGTTACAACCATCTTCTGAATTCTTTTCAGAATCAAACCAATGGGTGCGGGGCCAGCCGGATTATGCCGAGTCCAGACACGGAGATTTGCGCGCTCGATAAGCGGTTTCTGTCCTTGTGCTTCAAGCAAGCCGCTTTTCGTGTTACCCATGTACTTTTCTCGCACATGAGTGATGATGATTACCAATGGTGCGACCTGTTGGAGCATGTCGAGGAACTGAGCGTACACGTCCCACGTGTACCGCCACGTCATCTGTGACATGCCTCTAATTTGGCCTTCCGTCAAGTCACTGATTTTCAGCATGATTGACATGGAGTAAGCCCGAATAGCGGCCTCCATGCGTGCAAAGTTGTCGAATACCAAAACTTGAGGATTTTCGACTTTCTTAGCTTTCTCCAGCCACTGAATAACAAGATTGTAGAATTCCAGCGGCTTCATTACTCGGTTGGTTTCTCTTTGCAAGTTAACATAGAGACCAAGTGGCGCACCAGCATCTACAAAGTTGTCAGCGAGGCTTTGAGTTTTACTATCATCGTCAAAGAAGATGACTTGACTCGGCTGTACTCCGGGAACCGTTAGCGCAAACGTAGTTTTGCCTGTATCCGGTTCTCCAGTAACGTGAATCAAACCTTTAATCGGCAATGGCATGTGTTATTCCTCTTTATCATTCGAATTTGGGTCCCAGGCAACCGATATAAGCATTCCCGGTTGCTCCAGCCCGAACCATTTACGGATATTCTGATAGATGCCTTTCCCATAACCGGGAACACGTCTGATTAAAGACCAGGTCGTCATCCACTCGATGCATTCACCCAGCGTTACCGCATTATCATTGCCTGTTTCGGAGTGTTCCTTGGCGATAGCGGACAGTAAAGCTTCGATTTTAGTCTTGCCAATACCGGGGAATGACATCAAGGTCTTGCGCCAGTCTTTTACCAGTACTAATTCCTGTAATGGGTCGTTAGGGTCTATCTCATACAGCGGGTCAGTTGGGTCATAGACCGTATGCACAGGTTCAACGAAGTGAAATTCCTTTAGATGCTTTTCTTTGAGGATAAGCCAGTCAGGAAGAAGGTTCAAACGAGATAGGGAAGTAACAACACCACCCCGTTCCATCCATTTCTCCATAGCCGACACAACCACCCAATAGCTTTGGCCATTGAAGTTTCGTATAGGCTGATTGTTGATTTTACCCTCACCGTTAACATCACAGGTTAACACTCCGATAAACAGAAGGGAACACTGGCTATTCCTTGCGCCGACCTCGTGCATTCTGGCTAAACTAGCTGGCATCCGGTCAACGACCGAGGAAGACAAGTCCAGTCCCCGCTTCATTTGAACAAGCACCGCACCAGCAGCAATATGCTCTTTGAGCAGTGCGGGTACAAACGGAACGGATAACGGACTGATAACAAAATCTGCCCCGGTCATTGCTTCCAGTTGAGGAGAAATGATAATCTCCAAACCAGCTTCACGACATTTCGCAACAACCTGATTTTCGTCAGGGTCAGCGAATATGGTCATAGGATTTGAATCCTTCTCGCCCTGAAAGATTATCATTGTCTTGCGTTTCTGATGTTAGGGCTCGGCAGACCTTCGCACTGACAAGCCGATGGTTTAAGTGACACCCTAACTATCAACTATTTCTTGCGAGCGTACAAACGGCGAAGGAAGTCGATAGGCATCGACCATTCAGCGGCCACTTTTTCAAAAGCGGCATCAGACCCGTCTAATTCTTTGGTGATGTCATCCTTGTACTTGGCCCACATAGCAGCCGTGTAACCAGCAGGAACCTCTTCGGTCTCTTCGGACTTCGGAGCATCAACAGAAGCCTTTTCGGCAGCTTTCTCGCAAGCGACCTCATTTGGGTAAATCTCGTCCACAACCCAAACTTTGGAAGGAACGTCCATCTCACCAGAACCATCACGCTTTTGCATCTTCTCGGTACGACCAGAGGGGTCGTTGACCAAGATGACATGGGCCCAGTAAGAACCCATCTTTGAAATGCCAATCTTCTTGAATGCGGGCTTCCAAACATCTTTGTAAGCCGGTGTCCAGGTGGCGACAATTTTGGTCATGTCCCGTTGCCAAGTAACCTGACGATTCTTCACGGTTTCACGGTGAAGGGTGAGCGCAATGGACTTACTCGGATTGCTGGAGACGCCATGTTCAACGACAAACGCCTTGGCACGTTCCAAAGCAACCTGAGCGGTGCGCTCGTTGGCGGGGTCGAAGGGGAAGAAAGAAGAGTTATGGTCCATGCCAGCGGCATAAACTTTATAACCGGATTCGATTGTCACTTTGCAGAAATAGCCGGGATTCGGGCCATACTGTGAACTGCCACCATCTTGAATATTATCCAAGGCGTCGATAAGACTATTACCAGACATCGTGTGTTTCTCCTAAAAGAAAATAGAAAAAATTTGTGAATTTGAGAGTCCATACAGTGGAGTCCATAGGAATTCTCGCAATGATAGCGACCTTAAATCGCTGGTGATACTTGTCAGCTAACTCCACTGCACGAGCTTTATCATTCTTACGGAATGGGACTCGTGGGAGCAAGAATTTCGAGAACCATCTATACAACAGTTCCCAGCTTAGCTGACTTGGGCCAGACCCGTAATAGCCCCATTCGAAAGAAACAGAATGGTTACAATATTGCGGGTGTATCGCAAGGGGGTGCCCATTAACATGTACATTAACATGTCGACCCATGCGTGTTCCACGGACATTGAATACTGGTTGTACGGTTATCACCTCCTTAATATATATGCTGAATCATCATCAACATCATCATCAACTATTCGTAATGATGACGTTCTGATTGCTTTGGGGAATTCGATATTCCGAGAATATACTCAACGTCGACCACGTCACCAGGATTCAGTTCATCCCAGTGTTCGTGAATGTAACGATGAGCAACAGCTAACGTGCAAGCATCAGAAAGACCGTAGTCATTCCAAAAGCGATTGATATTACCCTCACCATCAGCACGGATAATCATCACATCGTTTCCGTCTTCACTCCAACCGGCAGCACGAAACAGCCATGCTTCTTGCGGATTATCACTCCGCGTACGAATAGCAATTACGGGGATGAACGTTGCCGCATCCCGGACTTCAAGAACCAACGTATCAGGCATTTGAGACTCCTTTGTGAGTTGATGTTGATGATGATGATGATTTACTGTATTAAGTAACATATCATCAACAGTTAATTGAAATGTACGCATTTGAAGGATAAATAAAATGGCACGAGCGATATACCAAGGTGCTAATCTGGTAATAACACGTTTACCAGAATTAACAAACTCGATTATCACGTTGGCGTAAAGTACCATCAATTTATCTGGAATGGATAATTCAAGATGATGAATTTCATCTAAATCGGTTGCCCAACTATATCTTTGCCATCCATTCCATGCTACGCTTCATGGCGTAGTAAATAGCAAAACCAACATCGAAGAGATCGCGTGGATTGTGTGTTCATTTCCGCCTGTATCCTGGCTTCCGTTCTAGTCATCACGGCTCCAGGTTCCAACCGTGATCGCAAGCCTCCCGCCACAGGATGGCAATTTTTTCCTCTATCGTTGGTTCCGGCGGCGGCGGTGTTACATCCCAACGATAGTTATAGATCGCATCCCAAACATCCGGCAAGTCCCGCCGACACTGATGCCACACCCAGAAATTAGCTCCAGGTAAATTCAATTCGTTTTTTGCACAGTCCAAGAACCGGATTACATCGTCACGGGTAGGCCGCCAACCGCCCGTTTTATACGCCGCTCCGGTTGCCAGGTACGGCAAGTTCGGATACATCCGGCTAAACTCAGCATAACTTGATCGCAACTGCTCCGCCGGGTTATGCGCTGATTGCCAGTAAACCTGTGGCATGTCAAACGTCATTCTAGACCGTAACGGCACCCACGGCAACGTTGGATGGTATCTCGGGTAGCGGTATGAGGATAGACCGATCGGGTACTCCTCACCCAATCCATGCCGTAATCGCGCCATTAACTGCTCCGCCTGCCCGGGAGCACTTTTCATCGCAGCCTCGGCATCCACGATATACCCATCTAACTCCAATTCCTGGCATCGCCGGATGGCGATATCCGCACCCGCTGCCCAGGTAGTGGCGTATACGGCTCCCCATCCCCAACACCGGATACCAGCCCGTTTTAGTTCATCCACGAACGGATCCAAAATCCGCCCGCCCAACGATGGCGCATTTTCCGGAAGATAACCGTCATGGATATGCAGGATAACATGATTAAAACCGCCATCGTGCATAACCCTGGCAATCATTTCAGGATCGCCGCCCTCGGTCAGATCGATTCGCCAGATAAACCAGCCCTTACCCTTTGGTAACATGATCAACCTCCACAATCCATTTTCCGTCATTATAGCATCTTGAAGCACGATTCTGTCATCGCCATCTTCTGATTTGAGTAAATACTCATACCAGTAGTGGAGCCGCCACAATGAGCCGGACAGTCTGTCATTGTATCCTCCTTAAACAATACCGGAGTCTCTTACATCGTAACAGTTCGCCACCTGTACGAGAGACTCCGGCAAGGCTTTACAGTTCCGTCACCTGAACTGTTAACCCTTTTCGTTTACGTGAATTGTGACATCAATGGGGGAGAGGGTCTTGGTATCGACCCAGATAGCAACGCCCGGAAGACCGGGGCTAACGGGTTCAATCAGCGCACGATTGGTAGGCTCATTAAGAAACACACCGAGAGCCATGACCATCCAAACACCATTAAACTCATTAGACTTGACTTTCTGACCAAGCTTCAAAGTGTCCATCTTGCATTCTCCTTTCTTAAAAATTCCATTAATCCACCTTTGCCAACTCTTGGTATGCATGGTTACGCCTTTCCAATCATGTAACCGATGAGGGCAAAGCACAGTGCGCTCAACGTGATTATCACTTTGAGGGCAAAGTTGACAACACCAGGATTTTTGCGAACCCATTCCCTAAACGGGATAGATGCTAAAAAGAGTTTGTACTTCATTTGAAACTCCAGTATCAAGACCTACAATCACGAATGAGATTATCATGCAAACTACACAAAGGAGCAGTAGCATCAGCACGATTGCGAGACATTCCATCACGCCATTATCCTTCATACTTTCCATGGTATCACACTTCAGAAAGGATAGGACTCCGAAGGGAGAGACGGAGTCCTATCCAGACAACGACTGTAGCCGTTAGTCACATCCAGACAGACAACGACTGTAGCCATTAGTCCCAAAGTTCTCGCCAAAAGTTTTTCGGAATAATACCTTTTTCGAAACTTCTACGACGAAGTTTCTCGTGACTATCATCCCGGCGTAAACTATGGCATCTGATACAGAGCGTACGCAAATTAGCAAGAGCATTACCACCACCCTTACTAATTGGCAGTATATGGTCGATGTGTGCTTTATTGAAGGTAACGTATTGACCACAGTGCACGCACTTGTATCCATCTCTAATCCAGACCTTGAAACGCAATTCCCGCCACTTCTTGAATGACAGTCTGCGTTTTATCTTGTGGCACGTTCCATCAGCATCTTTGTAGAATTTTGGCTTGGCCATTCGAATTACATTATAGCCATTATCATTATGGCTTGCAATCCCCAACTTCTTTATCGTCACGCCAGCGGATGAAGTTCGGATGACGGAGAGAACCAGAGTCGAACAGTGCCCAGGCTTTCACCTCGAACACTTTTCCGATGTAGCGCTCACGGTGCTCCCAAATCTCTCGCCGTTGGGCATCTGTGAACCCTCCACCAACAGAAACCATAGTTTTGAGTGTGCCATTATCATAGACCGCACCGACAAGAGATCCCATTGAGCCTGCCAACCGCCCGCCACCTTCGGTGATATGAACGCAAACGAAATCACGAGTATAGAACCGCTTGACTCGGATGAAATTCTCACCAAATATATGAGTTGGGCTTTTGAACACCAGTCCTTCAAAACCTTCATCGAGAACGTACTTCTGCCACAATTCTTGCTGAGCGAAGTATTCAGAAGAATAGGACTCGATAACGCTCATGTTGAACCGTTGAAGTGCGTACTTATTGAAAATAGACTCCAGAGTTAGAAGGCGAAATCCATATGGCTTATTGGTGTAATCGACTGAATCACCATCGCAACTAAAATATGAGATATCGTGAAGTACGACAGAACCAGGGTTATGGGTTTGTGCCCATTGAGTGCCATACATGTATTCGCCAATCAAAACAAGTTCAACACCTGCGAATTCATTAGATGGTAAGTAAATCCATCGTTTGACCTGTCCGCCAGATGTAATGTAGTAGCACCGATTATCAATGATGTGAATGCCACACCACCATCCATCGTACTTTGGCTGAATGATGGAATACGTAGAAACATTTACATCAGTGAGAGCCCTATCAATCATTGACTGACGAAGTCCGGCTACTCGTTGGGCTATGAAAGCGTTTCGAACTGCGGGTTCTGGAACCATGTGAGGTCTCCTTGTTCACGAAGTTTGATGAGAGCGACCAGCAAATTCGTAAGATTGTCAATCGTGTGAAGGTAATCCCGGTATACATCCGTATCACGTTTTATGATTTCTTTGATACGAGTATCAAGGTCTTCAAGACGAACGGAGGTATCCATTTGAAGCGAAAGAATGGAATTCGCTGAGTGATCTTTGAGGGCCTGCGCCATCTGCTCTCTTCCATCTGCCAGTGAAATAATAACAGTAGTGAGAGCAAACATTACAGCATTGTTAAGAGGACCGATTTCCAATTCCGCAAGAGGGGAGTCAAAATGAGGCATTTCATTTCTCCATAAACAAATCCACCGGGATACCATCAAGACACGAGAGTGTCGGTTATCTGCACTATCCAGGTCATGTATACCCCAGTGGTGAATAACTATTCAGGGAAGATGAAGATAGCAGATACACCATGCATAAGAATGTAGCCGGCATCAATTTCAGCTTCCAGAAAACGTTTGATGCGAACAGCCAACCAGCGATTATCATTATGGAGTTGCAGAAGGAGAGCTTTGCAGATTGCAACATACTCCATAATCTCATCATGGGTAATTGTGCGGGGTTGTTTCCGTTCGAGGAAAATCAAACCGAAAATAAGCCAGAGAGGGAACTTGTTCAGCAACTCCATAGATACTCCTTACCCCTCAATAAACTGTTGCCCTGTCAAAGGCACCATATCTGCCACGTCGCCCGTCAGAATGATGAACATGGGACAGGTCAACGATTTAATAGCGGTATTCAAGACCATGCCCCAAATGGAAGCCTGGGCAGCGGCAATGGCCGTAGGAATGGCAGGATACATGGCTTTCAATCCAGTAGCCGTAATTTGGCTGTATCCAGACTGCTCCATCCATTTCACGAAATCAACAGCTTTGTAAACGGAGAGGTTCTGACCAGAGAAGCCGGGAATGCTGGTGAGGTCACGGATAATTTCACCATTTGTAGAAAGTATGGTGAACTGATACGCACTTTTCACCGGGGCCATGAGGACAACCATATTGGTCGAAGGGTTGTGCCAGATAGCACTACCGGCACCCTCGTTAACCGCATACGCCATAGCCTTGACGGTCGAAGCCAACGAAGCAGCTTCAATACCCGTACCAGCAGCACCGAACACGATACCCAACAGGGCGAGTACCAAAATAAAACGAACAAACTTACCCATTGCAATACTCCTTGTTAGAAATTGACGAAAGTTAGACGATGTGCGAGGGTTTGACCCTCAAATACAAAATTATCACCTCCAAACCGATATAAATTCCAGTACTTAATCAGGTCGCTCAGAGGTAGAAGGAACAACGCCACACTCATTACAGACCTCAAATCCGTCCATTGCGAGTCCTTTATTAGAACAGCATGTCATCAGTGAACGTTACAACGTTGTGATTTTGGTTATACACAGTATACAGTTACACCAACTCAATAGCTTGAAAAAAGCCAATAGTTTTATCAGCAAATTCTACACGGTAGCATGCTGAGTCAGCTTGTGGATTCTCCCACTCGATGCCGAGATACTTGATAATCTCACCTGTTTTACGGATTTTGACATAACTACCAGGATATGTATCAGCACGTAGGATATGTTCACAATGTCCATCTGGAAATTCTACATAAATCTGATTCTCTGGAGACTGAAAACCCCGAAGAACCCTGCAGAAACTTCCATCCTTGTACTTTAGAAACTTGGCGATGATGCGCATGAGATTACCAATTGTACATGAAGATTGACTCTTCAAGCTCTTTATTGAAGTCGTTATCGAGGTTGAAGTTGATAAAATCAGCGAGCTTGAACCGGTCAACGAATCCCCTAATCATCTCGTAGATAAACATTCCTGGTATTTCAGGAGTACATCGGTCAACAGTAAAGGCTGTTGGATGTTGGACAAATCCGATTAGTGGTTTTGTCAGCATGCCCGATACATGAATACTGTTAGCAGTCCAGATATCAGGAAGCAAGTCGCCTTCCACCAAATCCATATGCTGGAATCGTAACTGGATTTCATGTGAAGCATAGTAAACATAAGCAACCGGTTCTTTAGTATCCACAGTAACAGTCACCGGAAAGATGTCACATTGACGCATCAACATTTCGGGTAATTGTTCCTGCAAATCTTTGATAAAAACTCGAACCGATTCAACTTCCCATGTGCCACGCGCTAGAGTTTGAAGAACATGGCGGCGATTGAAGAAACCCGGGGTACGGAATCCCTTAATCAATTCGTAAGGATTTTTCATTGGGATTTACCTCTATTTCTAAGTCGTATTTTCGATTGACGTAGGCGACGAGGACACTTTCATCAACGTCCTCTACGAACACCTGAATAAGCGACCGTCCATCTTCAATGTGCGGTGAACATAGTCCATCACATACACCCGAAACTGGTCGATTACCATTTCGTCAGTATACGTATGCCGGGCAAGAGTCTTGATTCCCTTACCCGGCTCCAAGAATATTACCCTCATTTCTGGCCAGAGGGCTCGGCACACAGATGGGGGGTTTTGCATCACACGCACGGGCAGTTCTCAGATTGACGTACTCTCACTAACGCCCTGCGGTTTAGCCTGATAGGGTTTCAAGTCGTACCATGTCAATCCCTCTTTGATGTCGACTTGCATATGACGAAACGATTTTACCATTGCGGAAGCGGCACACCGAACATCTTCATCAAAATGCTCGCCATCCTCAATCTCCATAACAATATCATCATGGATTTGCATAATGATATGTACCCGGTCTGGATTGCATTCAGAATCAACCAGACACATCGCCATCTTGACGATATCAGCCGCTGTACCCTGAATGACAGAATTGCGACACAATCGAGCAAGACCTGCAATATCTTTACCAGCCATGCCATTACGCCACTGACCTATCTTACGACGGCGACCGAACCATGTCTCCGTCCATCCACGGAACATTGCTTTTGATAATCTTTCCAGATAGGCAAACAACTTTGGATAGGCATCAACGAAACGCTTCTTCATCGCTTCTGCAGCAGCCCAATCGCCATTACAGAACGGAAGGAATGTCCAGGAGCCTGCCCCATAAACTACTGCGAAATTCACGGTTTTACCATGTCCACGTTGCTCTTTGGTTACAGCATCATAATCCACACCATACACCATAGAGGCAGTCAGTTTATGGACATCTCCACCTTTATCAATAAACTCCAGCACTTGAAACTCTTCGGCAAGCACCAGGGCTACAATGAATTCAATCATCTTGTAGTCCATTGACACAAACCGATATCCAGGACGCGCCACAAAAGCTTTACGAATTACACGCCCACGACCGCTAACCGGAACATTTTGCATGTTTGGGGAAGACGAGGAGAATCTGCCCGTAGCAGTACCAAACGGGTCAAAGGTTGCATGAATAGAACCATCTGCCCGAGCATACATGCTATAGCTAACAGTATATGTATTAAGGAGCTTTGATAATTCTCGATACTGTTGAATATCGCCGATAATTTCTGGACTCTGATAATACAGAATTCCCAAAGCCGCAGCATCAACAGAATATCGTCCCGATTTCAATTTGTTAATCTCACTGAAATCGAGTTTCAGTACCATCCGTAACCATCGTTCCAAATCAGCTGGTGCTGAAAGATACACACCCGGATACTTGGCCGCAATTTCAGAAATACCAGAATTCAACTCACTCTGAATTTCGTCCATTGCACTTTGATTGAACAAGACCCCACGGTCTTTCATCCGAGCCACAACACCTTGCAGGTTGCTCTCAATCAAACACAACAGTTTATGCGCCTTTACCCAGTCGAGACTTTGCTGATACTGCATCAACCGATAAGTGGCGATAGCATCATCCGTTCCATACTCGAAATAATCCTCTGGATTCAAATCTTCCATTTTGACATCGGGACCTGCAACATCATGGATATTCCGCATATCCATATCGCAAAACTGTTTGGCCAACACCTTGAGACCGAACCCTTCGTACTTATCGTAATACAGAAGCCTGGCTACAGCATAAGTATCATGCTCTGGACATAATCGAGCACCAATCTGTAACAGAATGCGACAATCGTACGTTCCATAGTGCATAGCCAGCTTATATTGCATCAACAGGTCTTTGACTGGTTCACGAAGGGCATCAGATATGATTATCATTGCCGCATCATCGGGTGACCAGGCCACCTGAACCGTCAAAAGACGTTCATTGCTGGCCGTTTCAGTGTCAACAGCCAGCCACCCAGTGGCTTTTATGGGTAAATTCCGCAGTTCTTCTACTGTTCTGACTAAGTATCTCATTATCATTCTCCCTTATAAGGCTAATTTGGTGGTCAGGACTCGAACCCGACCACCAAATGGCTAAATAAACGGTTGGAGCCGAATCTCTTCCTTGCTAAAGGCATCAGAAATCTTGACAGCCGATTTCATTGCAACTTCATTGCGGGCATCTGATCCAATTTCCTTGACATGCTTGCCATAGTAAACCAGAACAGCAATAAAGAAGTTGATGACGACTCCTTGAAGTGTACGGTGCATCGCACCAATCGCACCACCTACAATTTCACCCCAGCGAACTGGACTTTCGAATCCATTGAACCGGGCTTCAAGGATAGTCGCCAGAACCAGAGGCGAAATCCGCTTGCCGAGATGATGTGCTTCAATAACGATGCCACACGGATTTTCGGGGTCTTCTTTCCATTCGGTAATCTTTACTTCATCCATTTCAATTCACCTCATTATAGATTTGAGAAAACAGAGAATAAACAGTTTCCAGCACCTTCAAGTGAATGAGTGCCGTGTATGTTTCATAATGTGTACTGCTGTCAAGGTGCAGATGGGTATTGAAACTTACTTGTGTGGGCAATTCCGTCAGTCACTTCGAACATAATGATGATTGTCATTCTTACCCCCACCCAATCATTTCAGCCACAATACCGGGAAGATATCCGATTTGAAACGACTCTATGAGATAAACAATACTCTTGCCCCCTTCGTTGAAGGGCGGCTCGTTTTCCATTTGCTCTGCATCAGAGTCGTAGTCATCTTCCTCGCCCGGTTCCAGAGTTGTGTACTCATCGTCATCGCCGAGCATATCAACGACATACACACCTTCGATACCATACTCGAAGGGATAGCTCGGTTGCGAGGCGAACCGCACCTCAGCCGCTGGGTCAATACCTTCCAGCATTTCCATTAATTGTCCAACAGTCATCGTCATTTCAAATCTCCCTTTCGAAATAAGATTTTGGCTCAGGTGAGCCTGACTGCCCTCCACGATTGTCGAGGGCAGATGGACACCTGAACTACCGCCAGCCGATGGCCTGCGCAACGAACCCTGACAAGTACTCCTGCGTGTGACCTTCTGTGAGATACAAGGTGTAGCGTGACGCGGGATAGGTGTACTCGCTTTCCTGTTCGTCCTGTGAAGGTTCGTGAGAACCGTCTACGAAATCTTCGTAGTCGCTTTCCTCTGCGAGCATGTCCACCACAACGGCGGTACCGACATTGAAGTCGAGCGGATAGTGGGGTTGTGAGGCGAAATGGATTTCAACCTCTGGATCAACGCCCTCAAGTATTTCGAGCAATTCTCCAACGTTCATTTTTATATCTCCTAGTACTTCCATAAGTTGTTGAGCTTAGATTCAAGCTCATTAATTTGACGATTGCGAAGTAATTTTATCTTCGCCTGTAATTCGGGAATTTCGTTATTGCGTTTGAGCGAATAGGTTGCCCAGCGCAAATCTTTTTCCCATACGTTAGTTTTCTGTGTCATTTGAAGCTCCTTATTTCGATTCAACTGGAAGCCATTGCCAAACTGATGTGAGTCCGATTGACGTTCCATCCTGACTGCGGACAAGAACTGACCCTCTAATGTAGGTGGCCGGGAATGTGTAGTTGAAATCAACTTCGACTTCAACGTAAAATCTACTGACCTTACTTACTGTGCCATATATCATTCCGTATTCCGGAGTCTTGCAGAATACCCGATCGCCTACCTGCGATTTCATGAATTTTTTATGGTTTGCTTTCTTGGCCGCTGTCTTGGCTTCGTACTGCTCGCGTGTCATGTACTTGTTACGAGTTTCCATTACGTGTCTCCTCTAACGAATGTTTGCTTTGGCTAATGCGGCTTCGAGAGTCGAAAGCCGCTTATTGAGAAATTCGATTTGGTCGGGGGAAGCCTCGATAACGAGATTTCGTAGCTGGGCATCTATCCACTGGATAGTGACCATTGTGGAGTGAACCGTGCGGTGACCAATTTGGATGTTGCCCTCCGGAATGTAGCCGTCAGGAACGGAGAGCATTTCTCGGTAGTAAACCAGGTCTCGATATTCGAGATACCCCGCTTCCGGCTCCCCGTCAGGGAAAGTCTTGGCGAGGGGATAACGACTCATCGAACACAGTTTTGAGAGCTGGCGGCGAACTCGCTTGATTTCTGATTGAAGTTCGGGGACTTCATTCGCCTGACGGAGATGCCAGGCGGCCCAACGCTCGTCCATCGAAAGTTGTCGCTTGCTTTTTCGTGACATTGTGTCCTCCTTAATCTTGACATTTGAGAAATCTCAAAGCCTTATAACTGGCTGCTACTGTACGGTAGTAGCCAGATAAAAGTTTTGAAATTGTCGGTGGGGTGCGGTAAAAGGTTCCGCTCGCGTTCAGCATGGAATTGCTTCCAAGGCGGTGATTGACAGACTAAACACGGCTCGTACGCCGGGCCTCCGTAACACGCTCATTTACCGTATCCCGTCATCTTGTTTTCCAAGGGTTGTCCTGACTTTCCTTAGTACGCCTCACTTTCCCCGTTATGTGTGAGTTTCGCCTATCGTGAGAGTTCGCCTCGTGCGGCTTCCAGTTTTCTTTTTATCCCCCTGAATGACCATTCTCCCGACCACTAGTAATATTGTACCACGCAAATGCGCATCTGTCAAGGGGTTAAACAAAACTCGTTTGGGTGCAGCTTCTACAATGCCTCTAGAATGGCACAGGATGGTCGTACAGCGATTTATCTGGTGGGGATGGCCGTTTGCATCCTCAACATTGTGCTATGGTAATAATAGGAAATTATGGTTATAATAAAGTGTAACCTGTTACGGAGTTGTGAATGACAATAAAGACATCCAGATATTTTGGTGTAGAAACCAAGTTTGACTGCTCGAATAGATTTGACGAGCATCGTGTGCAGACGCTCATGGGAGAAGTTCCGCAAACGAAAACCATAGTAGGATTATGCAATTCTGATACTGTGTTCTATGATGTGGGGGCCGCAATTGGAACGATGGGGTTATTCATAGCCCATTTTGCAAAGAAAGTTGTTCTCATAGAACCTGACCCCGTACACGCAAATCTGCTGAAAAGAAACATCGAACTAAACGGATTTTCCAACGTTGATTTGTATACTCTAGGCGTAGGGAATACTAACGGAGACGCTCAGCTTTATACGGATAACAAAACAAACGGAATGTGCCCATCATGCCGAAGCGGATTGGGACACCGGAAATCCGTAAATATCAGCATGCGAACACTGGATTCTCTTTTTGAAGAAACTGGAGTTCCGACTATTCTAAAGATGGACATCGAGGGTTTCGAATATGAGGCCCTTGAAGGGATGACGCAAAGTCCGCAAACACTTTTTATTGAAATACACCCCATGCACGCCCATAACCCTAACCTTCCTGCACGCATAACCGAACTACTCTCGCCCAGATATAAACAATCCTATCTGTACAAAAGAAATACTGAATGGTTGTCAAAATGGGAATTACAACAGTAGTAATGACTTATCCGAAACGCTACAGAGAGGGGAAGAAACTATCAGAAGAATTGAATTGCCTGCTTTCGGTAGACGTAAAATCAGAAGGCGCTTTTATCGGAAGCATACTTGGCTGGGAGAAAACCCTGACTATTGCCAATTCGTATTGTATGCTGTTGCAAGATGACATTGAACCCTGTCCCGATTTTTACACGGCGGTAGAACATGTAATCAGCAGCAAACCAAATAGCCCCGTCAGCCTATTCAATAGAATATCAGATGCCTTATCCATTCAAAAACAAGGTATCAGCTTTCTTGAAATGGAATTCTATCCACAAGGACAAGCCTGGATTATTCCCAGCGAAATCGTAAAGCATATGGTGATGTGGATATCTCGCAATCTAAGAAAACCTCCCTTCTCCGACCCGGCATACGCGCTATACTTCTATTACCAAAAAATACCGGTACTTGTGGCGCTCCCTTCTTTAGTACAGCACACAGGAACCGCCGCTACGAGTTATAAAAAGAATGTGGCGAGTGGAAGTCGGGCTTCCTATGTATGCCCTAACGGAGCGACAGAATTTTTTTCGGGAAAAACATTACAAGTGGCAAAAAACGAAAAGGAAATGGAATGGCTGAACAATTTCAACATGTACAAACGTTAGAACATTCGTTCACATGTGGGATAGTATGTAGTCCAGAACGCGTACCGCTTGCTCTACGACTAAAGGGTAAAATTCCACATGCTGTTATTCATATCGACACAGGGAGAAAAGGCAGTTGGCATACTCATCGAGAAGCGATGCTAAACTGTACTTTAAACGAGACGCACCACGTCGTTTTGGAAGAAGATACAGACGTGTGCGCTAATTTCATTGCTACCGTAAACGCCATCATTAAAGCACAGCCAAATAAAATCATTTCGTTGTTCAACTTTCGCTCGATGCGCAAAGGGAATGATATCGCCAATAAACAAGGACGCCATTTCTTCACTCGTGACGGGTCAACTGGACAGGGAATTATTTTCCCTGTGAAACTGATGAAAGAATGGATTTCTTGGAGCGACAGTCGAATTCCCGCCAATGTTCCTTACGAGGACACGCGACTATACGCCTATCTGAAGTCGACACGCCAAGTTTTGTGGATTTGTGTACCCAACATAGTAGAGCATCTCTTGCCAAGTGCGTCGCTAGTTGACTCGAAGCTGAATAACAAGAATCGAGTATCCCCGGACTTTATAGGGACCGATGTCAGCGGCACTGAAATTGATTGGTCGGAAAATATTGAACGTGTCCCAACCCGGGCTGAATTAAAAACCAATCACAACGAGTTCTTCCAAAAGTGGATGGGCAAAGCTCCACCCTTCTCCTAGTTCATGAAGAGTACATTCATAATACAGTAAATAAGATGAATATTTCCATCGCTATCGCTATAATGGGTTACCCAACCCGCATAAAGTACATCAAGGAGTACATGCTCCCACGTTTGCCATTATCAACACAGGTATTCGTTGATATTCAGCAACGTGGCGTCTGGTACAACGCTAAACGTTGTCATAACTCCTATAATGCAAACGATACACA
>CALKWP010000010.1 GCA_938004075.1 uncultured Methanomassiliicoccales archaeon | reverse complement strand
AAATGCCACTCATTCTCATGCCAAGTTCTGCGAATTCCCTTGCCCTGGAACACAACCATGGCGCCCTCGGGCTTCTGCTCATCATCCATGATAATGAGAAATGCCGAGAAAGTATATAAGAAGAATGCCGGGGGGCGGCCGTCAGGTTTATTATTAACCTCCATGTTGAAGGGATATGGCGAGCGTGAGAAACGAGGAGAACCCTGCATGGTAGCACAGGAAACAGCCCGCAAGTTCACATTCGACGTGGGGTGGGTGTTCGTCAGTTCCGTGGTTGCAATGGGCGCCGGCCTTCTCATCAGGATACTCCTGGGCAATTACTTCGACGCCTCGGGATTGGGCGCATACGCCATGGTCCTCACAATCTGGGGCATCGTCACACTTACCACAGGCGCGGGGGCGCCCGGTGCGCTCATCAAGTACGTGGCCGAATGCGCTGATGACAAGGACACCCGCGACTCCCTGGTTTCCGCATCCATACTGAACGGCTTCATCATGGGATTGGCCGCCACAATCCTCTTCATCATCGCCGCCCCCTGGCTGGAGTCAATCTTCAACATCCCGGACTTGGCTAACCTCTTGAGAATCGCATCTCTCTCCTTCCCATTCGTCACCTTGAACAATGTGTTCGTCAGCTACCTCAACGGGGTTAGGAGGATGAAATGGTATGCCGCATTTGAGATCTACCGCAAGGGCATAGTCCTTGTCTTCACGATGATACTCGTCTGGCTTGGCATGGGCATACCGGGCGCGGTCTGGGCGCTGGTGATCGCGCCGGTGTCGGTTACGGCAGCCCAACTTGTCATCCACAAGCGATTATTCTCTTACACGCTTGCGAGGTACAAGGAGTGCACGAAGAAGCTGTTTGGATTCGGGAGCAAGCTGTTCGCTGCGAATATTATCGGTCAAATTAACACTCAGGCAGCAACCCTTTTAATTGGTTTCTATTTACTTGACAGCGATGTCGGAGTTTATGCCGTGGCATTGATGTTTTTTAATTTATTAATAATGGTTCCGCTTTCAATACAAAGAATTACATACCCTGCTATCTCGGAATATTTTTCAAAGCAGAGATTCCAATCAATAAAAATAATGGTTGAATCGACTATGAAATATTCATTTTTATATTTATCATTAATGTGTCTCTTAATATTCTTCTATGTAGATGACATCATATCAATAATTTTCCCAGGTAAAGCTACGTTCATCTCTGCAGTTGATACAATTATTATTTTGGTGATGATGACCATTTTCTATGCATCATTAATTCCCATTGGGTCTATTTTTTCATCAATCGGAAAACCAGATATTTCAATGATACTTTCCATTGTGAGATTCCCGATAACAGTTTTATTATCTATCATTCTGATACCTTCCAACATTCAATTTCATGGAATTCAGCTTAATGGAATTAATGGTGCTGCTATTGCATTTGGTTTGACTGAAATCATATCCGCTTTTTTTGTAATTATTTTTATCAAAAAACTAATTCCAATTACTATTCAATTCAAGAGTTTATACATCGGAACTATCACTCTATTTTGCACGATTCTTTTTGCATATGCTAGCATTACATATCTCCCAATCAGCAGTAATTTACTAGGTGGAATAATCATATTGATATTCTTTGTGGGAATATTCCCCTTGGGAGTAATTTCACGAAAAGAAATTGATGATTTCATCTGCATGTTAAAAAAATAAGATTAATCCCTTATCTCAGAAATGGTAAATCGCCTCTTCCCCGACTCCGGCCAGTCTATCTTATCCGGATAGACGAATTCAATTTCCACATCCTCCCCCAGGTACTCCTTCATGTGCTGAAGCAGGTACTGGACATGCGATTCAGTGAACTTGGGCGATTTCACAATACTGACAACGATTCTATCCTTGGACTTTTGAACCAACTGGTATTCCTTGATACCATCAACGTCCTTGAAAAGATGGGGGAAGAACTCCCCGGGGACGCGTCTGCCATCCGGCGTAACGAAAATATCATGTACCCTTCCGTCTATTGATTTCATCATCGACAGAGTTCTTCCACATGAACATTTCTCATCTGTTGGTGTACCTAAATCGCCAATTTTGTACCGAATCCAGGGCATCACCATGTTGTGAAAATCGGTGATGACTATCTCGCCGGATTCTCCAGGTGCCACCGGCTCTCCGTTCTTGTCCAGGAATTCAACGATCGAATTCTCGTCGGAGATATGGTATCCGTTTCTGGCTTCGCACTCGTGGGCAATGAGCGATGTCTCGCGGCTGCCATAGCCATCATAAACATTGCAGCCGAACACTTCTTCAATCAGCTTGCGCTGGTGCGGATAGAGGTTCTCAGCGGTGGTGATAATTGATATCGGTTCGATGCCCCTGATGTCGTTCTCCTTGACGAATCTGGCGAATGTGTACATGGCCGAGGAATATGAGCGGATCACTTTCGGTTTGAAGCTAGCCATATCCTTTGCGTATGATGCCATCTTCTCATCCGATAGCTCGAAGGCGTTGAATATAATGTTCCTTTTCACTATGTTCTTGAGCTTGCCTTTCAGCGACTTGGATTTATTCAGGTCGAAGGAAGCGCCCCAGAGCATTGCGCATTTGTCTCCGAAATTGAAATCACACCAGCTCCAGGCGCGATATCTGGCTGCGCTGGACCAAGCAAGCATTGAGTTTTCGATGAAAAATCTCATGGGCTCTCCAGTAGATCCGCCTGTCCGGTATGGGATTGCTCTGTGCTTCAGCTCTGGTGCGGTGAGTTGATCAAGATTGCCGCGAAGTATATCTTTTGTAAGGGCTGGCAATTTTCTTAGGTCCTCAGCAGTTTGAATGTCTGCCGGCAGAACACAGGCATTCTTGAAAACGCTGTGATAATATGGGACGTTGCGATAAGCGTGGTCGATAAGGTTTCTCAGTTTATTTCTTTGATATTTTTCTATTTCTTCATTTAGCCAATATTGGCTTTTTTTCAACAACAATAATTTAGGGGAGAGCCTTTCATCTGGGCTTTTCAATCTATCAGATATCTTGAGTGTAAAATTACCCATTATCTCTCTCCTTTTTCAATTACCATTTTTGAGGAAATTTCGATAACCTTTTTGGCTGCATCATCCCATGTATGTCCGCTCAAAATATATTTTCTTCCGTTCCGACCCATATCTCCCATGTTATCATTTTCCAGCAACGTAATAATGGCTTCGGCAGTTTTTTTAGTATTGCCATACGGGACCAGCATTCCACAATTGACCTTTTCTATGAATTCATATCCGTTTACATTAGTTGCCACAACCGGCTTCTCGCATGCGAGATATTCGTATATCTTCAATGGGGAATAACCGGACTTCATCGGTCTCTTCAATGAAACGACAATATCCGCTGCAGATATCCATGTCGGAATTTGCTCGTGTAGTATTCTCCCTGTGAACAATATATTATGAGTGAGTTTGGAGATTTCCACACTTCTTTTCAATTTCATTTCTTCCTCACCACTGCCAACTAATACAAGTTTCGCGGAAGGAATTCGTTTGATAACTTCCTTGAACGATTCTATGAGAATATCGATGCCCTGCCAGGCGTAGAATTGGCCGACGAAAAGAACAATTTTTGACTCTGCTACGATGTTGTATTTCGAAATCAATGATTGTCTTGCATTTGGAATCGGTTTGAATTTATCTGGATCGACGCCATTCTCGACAACAAAAATATTGTTTCTTTTTTTCATTATGGGCAAGTATTCTTCTTTGATTTGCTCTGTTACGCATATTACTGTAGAAGCATGATTCAGTGCATATTTCTCCATAACCCGGATTATAAATTTTTTTATTTTGCTTGTACCATGTTCATCCGACCATATTCCGTTAGCTTCGAGCAAGATAGGACTTTTCGGTCTGAATAATGGGAGAGACATTAAAAACGCCAATCTTAAACTTCTCACATGGATTATTGCATCTGTCTCCGATTTAGATGTTTTTTTTATTCTTTGGATAAATCGTATCGCTTCAAGCAATGGCATTTCTGAAGACGATTTCTGCTGGTTGTCTGGTGAGATAATTTTAACTTCGACTCCGTTATTGAGCAGCGCTTTCCTAAGTTCAGTGGTGTGACTAGCCGCAGAAGAAACCTCATAGGTTGGGCTTGAAAGCACCATCATTATTTTCATGTTCCCCCGCGTCACCATCCCTCCGTCACTGAAACCAGGCTTGTATCGGAACTGCGGAACAAAATATATCTTACATTTTTATACTCAGATGTAGTGCCTGAAGGAATCACATGAACGGGCCAATCTGCCGGTGGAATATATACTTCGGCAGTTCCATAAGGCTGTTTCAGGAAAACATACCATCCGTGAATATCGCTCAGGGAAGGGAATTCCGCACGACGTTCCCATACAATAACAGAATAAGCGAGATTGTTATTTTGTCCGGAAATTGAAATAACCCGATTAATATAAGAACCGCCTGTTATGTTAAAATTCATGGTATCTGAATACAAGCCCGCATTGTAAGTGTCAGCGGTCATCACATTTCCAAATCCCGTATCTTCATCAATATTGGATGTTCTGTAAATGGTAGTGTAAGCAGAAAAAACCAAGGTTCCACAGAGAAACAATATCACAACAACATATCCCCTCTGTTTGAATATACCAAATATTATTTTCTTATGTGCGAATAAATTATTGTGATCCTCAAGGAATGTCAGAAGAAATATTCCCGCAATGAGGATGAACAGGACGAACATTGACTCATGGAAATACATAGCATAATGAAGAAATGGGATGAATATCGTCAATGCCGCTACAATGCAGATAGTCTTCGCTTCCACACGTTTTACCACCAGAACATAGACTAAGCCGAAGAAAGCCGGTATGAGTAAAAGACCGTATCTTGCGCCTAAAACCACTCCGAGAGCGACGATCTCTCCAAGCATTGAGGATATGTCCACAAATCCGGGCGCAATCTGTCGGATATACCAAGATGAGCGATATTGTGCCAAAACAGTGTATTGTATCAGGAACACTGATAGAAGCGCGCCGGCAATGCCAATGCCCGCAACTCTTCTGAGTTTATATTCCCTTCTTACAACATAAACAAGCATCAATCCGAGAATTGTGCCTATCATGACAAGGAAGAATATCAACGGATTGAGTGACACCAGAGAATTAACTACCGAGATATTTCTAATTGAGGGAATCATAATCATGGCTGCAAGGAGGCCAGAAACTAGAAGAAAACAAAACAAAAAAATGCGTAATATCGTTATCTTAATTTTTTTGGGTAAATAGAACAGAGCCCTGAGCTTTTCTCTGCGCATGAGCATGTTGAAATATATCATTATCAGAGCAAAGAACAATGCCATCCAGAACAGTCTGTGGGATGTGGCAATCGCGAGTAAAAATGAACCGGCTATCACGTAATGCCCCACTTTATTTTCAGGTATCTCGTCCAGTTTTGAAAGGACTGCCCACAGGAACAGTGGTAGGAATGCGAACAGCATCACTCTGGTGGAGAATGTCCACATGGTGTATTTCAGGAGCAGCGGAGATGTGGAATATCCGAATGCCACAAGCAATTTGAACCTGTCATCCTGAATGACAGAACCTGCAAGCATGAACGCACCCAGGCAGCCGAACAAGCCGAGGAAACCGGACACTAGCAATATCGTTGTTTCCATGTTGATGCCGGACAATCCGCTGAATGTCGCCAGCAATACGGGTCCCGCCATGGGATATGAGTTTGGATAAAGTCCTAAGTAAGACATTGGGTGGCGTATCCACGGCATTTGGCCGAGTTCCATAATTGTGTTTGAGTAGCTGTGGATTAGGAACGAATCCGCGCCAATCTCGTGGGGGATCCTTGGATATCGTATAACTATGTTGATGAAAATAATCATCACCAGCAGCCAGAGTGTGGTCCTCTTACTCAGTTTCATGCGCGCCTCCGTATTTCACGATATTGGACCAGAGGATGCTCTGAACGTCATCGAACTTATCGACTATGGCTTTCACCTTCTGTCTGTTATGGGTGTGCAATAATTGGTTTATCTCTGATATTAGTTTTTCGGTATTGGTCAGGTCAGTGTGATGCATCAGCATTCCATCCTTGGCCATGCCCTCTATGTACCCCGGAGAGATGCTTGAGACATAGATGGTCGGAATGGCAAGGATGGCCGCTTCCGCGGCTACGGTGGCGCCCTCGCTTACGCACAGGGAACTGTGAAAAAGCACATCCTGGAACTTTTCAGGTCCGGTTGGCAGGGCGTATCTCTTCAGTTTCTCCGGCAGCGGATTCTCGGAAGATATGAATATCTTCATGTTGCCTAGCGAGTTGATTACCTGCAGGATCTGTTCCTCCGACAGTCCAGATTTTCCAATGTCGTGATGTGCGCCCCAGTGGACAAGCCGGATGACGGCGTATTTTTCAGTATCTGTAATTCCCAATTCCTTATTCATTCGACTCGGTTTTAATTCTTTGAGATATAACCATTGGAGATATCCGTTGAACCGGATGTGTTTCTTCCCGAAATCCTTCTTGAAGGTGTGAGACGTGATAATATTCTTGCAGAAAGGCCAGAACAGGGCATTCTCAAGCCTGGCATGGTCGTTCATGGCGACCATTACCGAGGGGATGCGTTTCAGCCAGCTCGATTGTGTGACATAAAAATTGCTCTCCGCCACGGTGACATCCGGTTTTTTTGTAGACAGGATTTTAAGCATTCTGTATTCGGTGATGAACGTGTAAAATAACTTGTTCAGGAAACCTTTCTTATGGCCGCCTATTGAGACAATATCTATATTGAGTTGTTTGGTAGATCGGAAGAGCACACGTCTGAACTCCAGTCACGAATCACCATC
>CALKWP010000009.1 GCA_938004075.1 uncultured Methanomassiliicoccales archaeon | reverse complement strand
TGAAAGGCCTGAGATCTCCATCAACCTTGGCGTTTCCCAAGACCTCATAGTACCTGTTCTTGCGAGCATTTGGTATACTTATCATGGGGTATCCGCCTCTGCGGAGTATATAGTTGAAGAGCAAACGCCCGACCCGGCCATTTCCATCGAAAAATGGGTGCACAATCTCGAATCCCACATGAAAGTAGACTGCTGCGATTAATGGATGAATATTTTTCGAATTCCTTGTGTACCAGGAAAGCAGATTTTGCATCTCCCCCTGTACATCTTCAGGGGCCGGGGGTGTCCATTCTACCCCGCGGATGAATACAGGTACGGTCCTGTAACTGCCAATCATGTGGCTGTATCTGGGGTCTGATGCGTCTTTCATGAGAATGGCGTGCAGTTTGCAGATGGTTTTTTTTGTGATATTCCCTTCGCACTGCAGCATGAAATCAAAAGCGTTCTTATGTCCCAGCACTTCGTTGATGTCCCTCATGGATTTTCCGGTGGGTGAAATGTCATCAAACAAAAGGCTTCCAGTCTCCTGGATGGAAAGTGTGTTCCCCTCAATTGCCGTGGAATCATGGGTGAACTGGGTAGTGAATGCCTCGTATCTGTTGGCCAGCACAATGTCTGATCTACCAGCATGCTCCTTTCTTACCGTTTCAAGGAATTCGATATCATCATAATTTAAAAGCGAATTCAAAACGCCAAGTTCTATGTCCGCTTCCCTCTCCGCTTTAGCTAGTTTCTTTTTATCTAGGTTGGTTCCGAGATATATCCTTCTCTTTGATACTTTATCATTCTTCCTCTCTGACACTGTTCTATAATAGTACTTTTTACCATTTTTCTTCTTGATTTCCGTGAAGACCATGGTATTCTATACGTCTACATCGTATTTAAATTTATGTTCAGTGTAGACGTACAAACAATTGCTTATAATGGTCTGTATTTTCCGACATAATTTCACCATCACCCAATCAACCTTATTAACCCGTTTGCGATTCCTCATTCAGGTGCACAGATGCCGATGACTCTTGTAGAGAAGATACTGGCCGCGCATGCGGACGAGGACGTGACTGCAGGCAAGATTGTCTGGATTGGAATCGACGTGCGCTCAGCCCGCGATTTCGGAGGCGCTAACGTCGTCAAGAACTTCAAGAAATATTATCCAGGCGGCAAGGTCCAGGACCCTGCCAAGACATTCTTCACTTTCGATTGCAATGTCCCGGCCAACACAATCCCCTACGCCAACAACCAGCAGATATGCAGGATGTTCGCAAAGGACCAGGGAATCAAGGTTTACGATGTTGACGCTGGCATCGGCTCCCACGTGATGATTGAGGAAGGTTTGGGATACCCCGGCTCCACTGTCGTGGGAACGGATTCCCACCTGAACATCATGGGCGCGGTTGGCGCCTTCGGCCAGGGAATGGGGGACCAGGACATTGCGTTCGTCTTCAAGACCGGCAAGACCTGGTTCGAGGTTCCAGGCAGCATGGTCGTGAATATTCACGGGGATTTGCCGAAGAACTGCTCCGCGAAAGACCTAACCCTCTTCATAACCGGCAAGCTGGGCACCAAGACCGCGCTGGGCAAGGCAATAGAGTTCCGCGGCCCCGCAATCGACAAGCTGGACCTGGCAGGCCGCATCACCCTCGCTAGCATGGCCACCGAGATGGGCGCGATTATCGGTTTGATAGTCCCCGGCAAGGAAGTCCTCAAGCACTTCGGCCAGAAGAAGGCAATCACCCCGGACAAGGACGCGGTCTATGAGAAGATCATCGACCTGGACATCTCCAGCCTGGTGCCGCAGATAGCCAAGCCCCCTAAGCCGGACGCCGTTGTTGGCGTCGCATCCCTGAACGGCCGCGAGATTCATTCCGTATTCATCGGCTCCTGCACCAATGGTACCTACGAAGACATCCTGGCAGTGGCCAAGATCATGAAAGGCCGCAACGTCAAGCCAGGCATTGTAGCCACGCTGGTCCCGGCCACCATGAAGGCATGGAAACGGCTTCTCAAGGAGGGCCACATCTCCACGCTGATTGAATCCGGGTTTGTGGTTTCAAATCCGGGATGCGGCGGGTGCGCCTCCGGCCAGATAGGCATGACCGGAGAAGGCCAGGTACACATATCCACTTCCAACCGCAACTTCGCGGGAAAGCAGGGCGCCGGCGATACATATCTTGCTTCGCCGGAGACGGCGGCGGCATCCGCCATCTTGGGCAGGATTGCAACCATTGACGAGGTGATGAAATGATATTCAAGGGCAGAGTCTGGGTGTTGCTCAGAGACGGTAAGCTCATTGACGACATTGACACGGACATGATATTCCACAACAAGTACCTCGCAATAACCGACATCGCGGAAATGGGCCAGTACACATTCGACAACCTGGAAGGATACAAGGACTTCGCCAAGAAGGCGCAGCCCGGGGACATAATAATCACCGGCCAGAACTTTGGCTCAGGCTCCAGCCGCCAGCATGCGGTGGATTGCTTCGCATCGCTCAAGGTGAGCTGCGTCGCCGCCCAGTCGTTCGGCGCCATCTACAAGAGGAATGCCATCAACTCCGGATTCCCGATACTCACCATCAAGGAGATAGACCTGGCTCGGGTGAAGACCGGAGACATCGTAGAAATGGACTCGGATGCCGGGACCATAAAGAAGGATGGCTTCACGATCGGAAATCTGGAGCCGCTCTCGACCGTTCAGAAGGACATACTGAAGGCCGGAAACGTTTTCGAGTATGCGAAGACGCTGTAACCATACTATCCTAGGAAAGAGTTGTACTTCAACTCCAAGAGCAAGTCGGTTACAGCCTTCTTGACGGCATAGGCTTCGCCTCTGTTAGACTTAGATATGTTGGTAATGATTATTTTGGAGCTGGAGGACCCCGATTCCCTCCCCCCTTTCGGGACCATCTCCAATGTCACATGAAGCTCGTCAGCTTCGGTGACCACAGTCCATTTCACTGCATGCCTGGCGTGGAGACCGTCCAGCATACCGGGGGCATCGCCGTAAGCCCGGATGCCGGCTGTTTTCATCGAATCGCCAAGCCTCTCTGCCAAGATATCGAACAGCCCGCGATTGAAAGGGAGGTCAATCCACCATGCATCCCTGTACAGCGAGTGGATGCCTGCGAAAATAAAAGCAAAGGTCAGAATAGCAACGAGCAGCCTGGGAAACGTCAGGTCCTCCGATGTCGGGTCAATGTGGAAGAACACCACATATATCAACAAACCGAGAATCAGTATGACCAGGGGTATTCCAAGGATCAGTCTTTTATGGTTTCCGGTCCAGGGTTTCTGCGGTTGCATTTCTCACTTCCTCTCAACGTAACATGATGTTACCACATAAGTTTATACAGGGACCCGGCCGCTGCCCTCACCGCATCGTCAGAGTCATATTTCGGCTTCCACCCGAGTTTCCTAATTTTATCGCTGGACAGCCTTATCCTGGGCACATCACCCACCCACCCGCGCTTCCCGCCGGTGTAATGGAATCCAACATTCTCAAGGCCGCATTCCTCGCACACTATCTCCGCCAGCCTGGTAACGCTGGTCCACCCCTCTGTCCCCAGGTTGAATAAATTGACAGCGTCTGAGGAATTCTCCCAACCGAAAAGCATCCCGTCAACGCAGTCGCCGACTTCCAGGTAGGGCTTGGTTTGCGTTCCGTCGCCCAGTATCTCAAGGCGCTTCTTGTCCTTCTTCAGCTTGAGTATGAAATCCGGGATGACGCCATGCGTCCCTCCCTCGCCCACGATGTTGGCGAACCTGTATATCCACGACTTCATCCCGTAAGTGTGGGAATAGGCCATGACCAGGCCCTCGCATGCCAGTTTCGAGCCGCCGTATATGGATATAGGCACCATGGGACCGAAGTCCTCCGTCACGGGTTTATCGGTGACCTCCCCGTAAACGACCTGGCTTGAGGAAAATATGACATTCTTGACATTGTTCCGGCGCATGGACTCCAGCACCTGGTAGGTTGCCAGTATGCCGTTGTCGATGTCCTTCTGCGGGTTATCGGCGCCAGCGCGCACGTCACGATGGGCTGCCAGGTGAAAGACTGTGTCGACGCCCTTCATGGCGGCGTCCAGTTCCCCCGTATCTGATATGCTGGCCTTGACGAACTTCACAGCACCGCTGTCGATGTGTTCCTGTATCATGTCCAGGTTGCTCTCGCTGAGATTGTCCAGCACGAGAATATCGTGCTTGCCGACAAGGCGGCGGATCAGATGGGAGCCGATGAAACCGGCTCCGCCGGTGATGAGGAGGCGCATGGTAACGGGTTGAGAGTGCGGTGATGTTATTAATCATTTTCCAATGTAAAAATCCAAAAGAATATATACGCTGGTCATCTACTGCCGGCCATGGAGTCCCTGAAGATAGCCATGCTCGCTCCCGAGTTCCTTCCGAACTGGGGCGGGGCCGGCACCTACGCCATCCTTTTGGCCCGGGAATTGTCCAAATCCGATGAGATTCATGTTTTCACCACCATACGTGGCGATGACCAAGGCTCAAGCAAGAAGCAGATTGAGGAGTATTTCAAGGGGCACGTGACCATCCATGTCCTGAGCACGGCCAAGGATCGTTTTTTCTACAATGCGATATACCAGCTCAATGTCGCCAGGCAGCTGCCCACACTCCTTGAAAAGGAAAAGTTTGACATCATACATTCGAATCACGCCCACATGCCTGATTTGGGGCTGAAATTAAGAAAGGTCCGGGGAAACAGCATCACCACGGTTCACACGACCATGTCCAGCCAGTTCCAAGGCATCAAGCAGTCGGAAGGATACATCGATCACATGGACGGGTCCGAGAGGATGGTCAGGTTTGGATATCCGTTCCTCAGCGTGGTCGAGAGATACTACCTCAATCAGACCGGGAACATGATTTTCGTTTCGGATTTCATCCGGAAGGATGTCGAAAGGATACTGGGCAAGGCCCCACCAAGGGGCATGGTCGTCAGAAACGGGGTCGACCTGAACAGATTTGGCGATGCATCGCAATCGAGAACCGACTCTAAAAGACTGAACATCATGTACTGCGGAAGGTTGCTGGCCCTTAAAGGTCTGAACAATTTGATGGAAGCATTTGCCACCGTGCACAAGGCGAACCCACAAACTCATCTCACTTTGGTCGGGGGCGGGGATGCGGTCCAATGGTCGGAAACAGCAAGGTCCAGCGGTGTGCCCGACGGCGCAATAACATTCATGGGCCAGAAGAAGTACGAGGATATGCCCGGAATCATCAATCAGGCGGATATTTTTGTCCTCCCAAGCATCAGCGAGAGCATGCCCCTGTCGCTTCTCGAGGCAATGGCTTGCGGGAGGGCCTGCGTTGCCTCGCGGGTCGGCGGGATACCGGAGATTATCACACACGGGGAGAATGGTTTCCTCACCCTGCCATGTGATTCTGTCGGCCTTGCGGATCGTCTCAATCGTTTGGTCGCGGACCCCAAGCTCAGGGCCAGGTTCGGCAGCAAAGCCAGGGAACGCATTGCCAATAATTTTTCTCTGTTGGATACGGTCAAGCAGACCAGAGCCATGTTCCTCTCTGTTGCAGGTGGTGCCTGATGAAGATAATGCTTGTGAACCCTCCGCGGTTCGATGGTTTGCCAGTCATCCGTGAAGAGAGGTGCGAGATAACAGAGAGGTATTCCGTGCTCGAACCTTACAGCCTGCTTCAGCTGGCTGCGGTACTGAGACAGAATGGGCATGAGGTCTCTCTCCTTGACGCCAATGGCTTCGACCTGAGCTATTCCGATGTTCAGGATAAGATGAAGGCGATCAAGCCCGATGCGCTGATATTCAGGTTCACGCCCACCACTTTTGACCATGACACAGGCATATGCGCCATGGCCAGGAAGATAAACCCTGCCATGAAGACCATCGGCCTCTGCTGGACTCTCAGCAAGGTTCCGAAGGAGGTCATGGATTCGGTCCCGGAACTTGATTGTTACGTGATTGGTGATTACGAGACTGTTGTTCCAAGTATCCTGGATCCGTCCAAGGACATATCCGTTCTGGGAGGCGTCGCCTACCGTTTGGGAAATGAAGTGAAGGTCAACTCGCCCACGCGCGACACCATCGCCCACCTGGACGAATTGCCCATGCCCGCCTATGACCTCCTGGAATCCCTGGATCCGTACTTCATCAACACTCCCACCGGCGAGCCATTCACGATCATGTACACCAGCCGTGGCTGCCCGTATCGTTGCATCTATTGCACCGTTGCCGGAACACCTTGGAAGCCTCGCTCCGCAAAAAGCGTCATCGAAGAACTTATCTTCCTGAAAAAGAGATACAACATCACACTCGTATCATTCTTCGACGAGACATTCACTATTGATAAACAGAGAGTTCTGGACATTTGCAAGGCCATTGTCGATGAGAAACTGGACATCACCTGGTACTGCAACACAAGGGCCAACCTTCTTGATGAAGAGCTTATAATCGCCATGAGAAAGGCCGGCTGCAAGGGAATGTCAATCGGAGTCGAATCAGGCAGCCAGAAGATACTTGACATGGCGTCCAAGAGAATTACGGTTGACGAGGCCAGGACCGCCATCCGGCTCGCGAAAAGGAACGGCATCAAGGTGCTGTGCAGCTTCATATTCGGGCTGCCTGGTGAGAACTGGAACACCGTTCACGAGACAATAGAATTCATCAAGGACACGCTTCCCACAGGCGTGCAGTTCAACGTTGCGGTTCCCTATCCGGGCACCCAGCTGCATAAATGGGCGCTGGAGAAAGGCCTGATGAAAGAGACCGATTGGCGCCAACTCTATCAGCATGAGTCTGTGGTCGGGACCGAGGAGATGTCGCCCGAAGACCTGAACAGGGCGCGGTACATGGCATACAAAGCGCTCTACACGTATCCTGTTTGGTACATGGAGAACATCAAGCACGTGCTGAGAAACCCGGATGATTTCAACATGGCTGTGAAATACTCAATTAAGATAATAAACAACTTCGTTCTTCATAGAATGGAGCACTCACACTGAAGGTAGTTAAATGGAAACCCTGCGATTTGTCATGACCAGCACATTCTATCCGCCGCATCATCTTGGTGGCGACGCTGTCCAGGTCAAGTACCTTGCTGACGAGCTGGGAAAGATAGGTCACGAAGTGCATGTCCTCTACAGCAGAGACGCTTACCGTATGAAGCGAAAGGGCGTGCCCGCTCCCCTGGAACATGGCAGGGTACAGGTTCATGCTCTGGAATCCCCCTATGGAAGGATGACACCCTTGCGGGCATATGCTTTCGGGAATTCGAATTTCATTCTTGGCAATTATCGAAAACTCATTTCCGATGTCAAGCCGGACGTTGTCCATCATCACAATATCTCGCTTCTGGGACACAGCATACTGAAGAAGCAGGGAAATTATCGACAAATCTACACGGCACATGATTACTGGCTGGTGTGTCAGAGGAACGATCTGATGCGGAAAGGGGAAGTGTGCGCCGACAGGAGATGCGGTTCCTGTGCCATCTCCTCCGGAAGACCTCCGCAGTTCTGGAGAAAGAAGCTCAGCAAGGAAGACCTGGATTGTGTGATATGCCCATCTGCGTACATGAAAGAGCAACTGAAAAAAGCCGTGACAAACACCACTGTCCTGCACAATTTCGTGCCAGCCCCTCCGGAGGCAATCACGAGTTCTGGAAAATCCGACTTCTGCCTTTTCATCGGCGTCATGGAACCGCACAAAGGCGTCATGGAGATTCTGGACGCATTCGCCCACAATGAGAAAAAGCTGCTGCTCATCGGCAGCGGAAGCCTGGCCCGGGCAATTTCCCAAAAAATCGAGAACGGGAACCTGGCGCCAAGGATCCAGTACCTTGGATGGGTCAAGGACAAATGGCCGTACATAAGGGACGCGAATGCAGTTCTCATCCCATCCCTATGGCCAGAGAACTGCCCGCTGGTGGCGCTGGAGGCCATGTCTGTTGGAACGCCTGTTATATGCTCGGACATGGGCGGGACCGGGGAGCTGGTAGAGAAGATTTCCAGCGAATTGATCATCCCGGCCGGCGAGATTGGGATGAGACTGGCCAACATCAACCTATCTGGAATCACTCGGAAATCAATCATTGATATGTTCAATGCCAACTTCTCTGCAGAAATCTACGTGAAGAAGTATCTGGAGATAGCGAAGGGGGGCTGCCCATACACATAGTCGATTCCCACGAGTTCTGCGAGATGTACCGGGGGGACAAGGATTTCCGGCTTGGGATGGAGCTTTGCCGGGATCCTGGAATAAAGTATTCGGTTCTGGTGCCGGATGTTTCCTCGCCAGGAGACAGGAAATTCTTTGGCACAGAACGATTCCCGAGGAATCTAATTCCGGAACTTCCGCAGAACATGAAAGTCCATTACCTAAAATCCCGCTTGGTGTATTTCAGCAAGCAGAATCTCAGCCTGGGCGGTTTCTTCCAGTTCTCACCCGGCTATCCAGGCGCAATAAAAAAATTGAGGCCGGACCTCATTTTCGAGAATCCGTACACAACGCTGACGCCAAGATCCTATCAGACATATTTCGCTTCCAGAGCCAACGGCATTCCGATGGTTTATGTTGACCCGGGCGACATCCCCCCCAAAGGAGCCCTGAAGCGCATGCTGGCCCGTATTGAAGCCCCAATCGTCAGGAATGCCAGACATGTTATAGTTTACAATGAGATGGGCCGCTCTAGATTCATTAGCGATTATGGCTACCCTGAGGACAGAATATCGGTTATACCCAAGCCAGTTGACACTGTGCAATTCACCCCGGGCAAGGGTCGCGAGGAAGCCAGGTCCAGGCTGAATGCCGGTGATCGCTTCGTCGTGGGATATATGGGTCGGCTTTCCAACAACAAGGGCGGTATCTGCCTGATGGAGGTGGCCAGGCGCTTCAAGGAGGGCGGCCTTTCCAACCAATATCTCTTCATTTTCGCGGGTGGCAGCATCACCGATTCCGATGCAGAGCCATTCCATGCAATGAAGAATAAATATGGCCTGGACAACGTCCACTTAACCGGCAAGGTCCCGCATTCGGATATGGCGGCCTACCAGGCGGCATGCGACCTTATTGTCTACCCGGACGTGACCAATCTTCCGGGTTTCTCAACCGTTCTTGCCGAGTCAATGGCCATGGGAAAGGCCATGATATTGGGGATCAAAGGGTTCGAAGGTGCCACGCCAATAAGGGATGAGGTGAATGGCAGAATAATTCCCGCGGCAGATGCAGGCGCGATAGCCAGCGTCATTCAAGAGCTGAGCCATGACCCGGGCCAGGTTCGAAAGTATGGGAATGCCGTGAGGAAATACGCTATGGAGAACATGGACTGGAAGGCGCAGGTTAAAATATACAGAGGGATATTTGAGAGGGCGGTCGAAAGATGAATGGTAAGATCAAGATAATCCTGATTTCGGCACTGGTCCTATCCCTTATTGTGATTCCGAAAGTTGCATTCTCCTCAAATGGCATTTACGACTCAGATCGGAAGAGCACACGTCTGAACTCCAGTCACGAATCACCA
>CALKWP010000008.1 GCA_938004075.1 uncultured Methanomassiliicoccales archaeon | reverse complement strand
ATAGATATTGAGCCATGCGGTTGCTGACCTGCTTGGGGCTGTATTGTTGAAATGGATGATTAACCGTGCAACATCGCCCGGCGACGCTCCACCCACATTCCACATTGGCTCCAAAGTGAATGCTGGCGAGAGGGAGACGTAATCGAGCTCCATGCCGAACAGTTGCGGCGTCACCACTGTATCTGTGGTGTTCAGTATCGACCTGAAGCGAATCTTACCCTGCGCTACCGAAACAGAGCGCAGATCATTCTCGAACGGAATGTCTGACCATGCCAGCCCGGAGTCGGTCGAATACTGAAATCTGACAGATTGGCCATTCTTTGCCTCGGAATGCCGGAAGAAGCCCCATCTTACCAGGCTTGGCGGGGTGAAGTCTTCAGTTTCCACAATGCCTCCCAGATGGAACATGTCATATGTGATGTTCACCATCTTTAGAACTGGTGTGACATTAGTGTAATTCGTTCTGAACTCTACCCTGTACTGGAGGTACTGGCTCCAGGGCCTGTCTATGCTCGAACCGGATGGAAGAGTGTGGGGCTGCGACCAGCCCGACCAGATGCTGTCGGTAGGTACCGAGGAATTCCCTGTCCTCACGAATAATTCGATGTCCGTGCCATAAGGCAGTTCTTCCTCCCAGGAGATGTTCTTCCACATGGCGTAGGAACCGGCGTTGAAAACTTTGGATAAGTAAGTCCCGGAACTCTTGTACGCATTGAATTTAACAGAGATGTTATCCCAATAATTGTCTATTCCGGTAGGTGGACTGTACGCGGATGCATTGTCGCCGCGTGTATCTGTGTGAGTGATTAAGGTTATGTTGTACAGCCCCGGTTGATTAAAAACATCCTCCTGGCTCCACCATATTGGCTTGTAATCCGCATAGCTCTGATTGATGAAACCTGAATCATAAACCACAGTATTGTGGCCATCAGATAGCCTGGTGAGAATCACAATAATTTCCGAGCCAGGATTGATTGATATTGAATTGTTCTCGAATCTGTGGAATGCGGAGACATTTGCGGACAATGGCACTGATGGAACGGAGAAAGTCTGATTGAGCCATACTGATGCATTGTATCCCTGGAGAACATCCCATTCAGACACATAATTCTTCCAGCAATAGTGATTGTCTGCCAGTCCGCCCTGGATAACTCGCAGTTGGGTGTTGTCGAGGAAATCTCCAGAATATGAAGATACCCAGCCCTCAACCAGCACATTACTTGGAATGGATGCCCATTCGCTTTCATCATCCGGAGCTGTGAAATTACCGTTCGTGATCAATTCAGAGACGTCCGTAATGTTCAATGACAGCGTGCCTGAATAAGAGACATCTACATCTGAAATAGACCCCTGGGTGAAATCAAGTTTTGAAGACTCGCCCCATGTGGATTCCTGGAGGGATAATTGCGCAATTCCCGGAGCCAGGCTTGCGTTTTCTACCGAATAATCGGATGAATCGGAGAAGTCCCATCTCACAGTTGTGACTCCATCCCCCTGTGAAATCACGCTAGGCAAAGGACTGACTACGTCTGAAATGAATGAAAAGGCAGATAGGATGCAAAGAATTGCAACGAACGATGAATTCATTCGGGTGATGATTTTCACTTGACTCTCCTTTGCCGCTCGGGACTTAACATGAGGTAATCGTGTTCATAATTTAAATATTCCTACTTACATAAGTTTAAATTCTGGAATTCCAACTATTTAATTCTAATTGAAAGTGACACATATATTTATATAGTATTAAGGAAAAAAGTTTAAATAGGCAATTATACATATTAGCCTTAAAAAAATCATATATATATGAATATTCAGGGAAGAATATGGCAGAAGAATCATCTCAGAATCGAAAGGCAACAAGCATAATGATAGCTCTGCTTTTGATTTTCCTATTGCACATTGGTCCCGGCAATTCACACCATCAGGATCTTTTCGATTCTGTTTCCACTGGCGAAGTGGATGCGATTTATAACATGCTTCCTGAACCATCGCCAATGAAAGGGTCTGATCCTTCAATCCTTTGGACCTATCTTGCTTCCGCCAACACCACATTGACATACAACACTGTTGAATTGGGCGATCTGAACAATGATGGCAACCTAGATATTGCATCGGCTTATGATGGGCTTGGTTTGCGATTGTGGATCCAGAATGAGAATGGCAGCTTTCAGAATATCTCATCACCTGCGATTACTGGAAATTATAACGACATCGAAATCGGCGATATCAATAATGACGGGAAGCTGGATATCGTCGCAGCCAGATTGGGGAGCCTTTCAGCCTGGTTTGGAAATGGCCTGGGAACCAATTGGAGTGCAAATGTCGGCCCAGCGGGAACCGGTAACTTCAATGCGATTGACTTATGCGACATAAATCTCGACGGGGACCCGGACATAGTTGCGGCTCTTTCAGGTACCGGTACAAGAAGGGGCGTGCAAATATCACTCGGGAACGGCGCAGGCACCTGGACCAATGGCGACCCTGGCAATGTTATGCCGTTGAATGTGAAATACAATGGCATCTTCTGCGGCGACTTCAACAATGATGGCAAGCCAGACATCGCAGCGGCAAGCGATAATGGTGTGGATGCATGGATGGGCAATGGCGCGGGAGCATGGACACTCTCTGATGGCGGATTGCCAAGTTCCGGTACATTCTCTGAAATTAGAATGGCCGATCTGGACAACGACGGCGACCTGGACATCATTGCAGCCGGTGGCAACAATAACGGGATAAGAGTATGCAAAGGGAATGGTGCAGGTACATGGACTTTGACCGTTACTGGGATGCCAACTACCGGAACATACTCATCCCTGGCGATTTCCGATATCAACCTGGATGGTTTCTTGGATATCATCACATCCAGCACAAATTCGAACCAAGTGGTTTGGACAGGTGATGGGCTATTCAACTGGTATCAACAGAACAATGAGATCGGAAGAGCGTCGTGTAGGGAAAGAGTGTAGATCTAGGTGGTCG
>CALKWP010000007.1 GCA_938004075.1 uncultured Methanomassiliicoccales archaeon | reverse complement strand
GACCACCGAGATCTACACTCTTTCCCTACACGACGCTCTTCCGATCTATCCCCCTTCTGCTCGACACGCCGGAAATTCATACACCACCTCCAATGATTTCATAGCAATTCTATCTGTTCATTGAACGGGGTGCAATCCAGTAATGCCAATAAATAAAAATTTTCAAAGAGAATATTATAAAGTTTTGTTTATATTCCTACGAAAAGGACTAACAAAAAGATACAAGCAAATGTAACTGAGACTATACAAATGAATATAGCAAAATTTATTAAAGTTTCTTTTCCCTTTAATCGATGATCTTTCCTACCTTTTACTCCAAAATACAATCCAATAAATCCAAAAATCAAGGTTAAAACCTGAAATCCTAATACACATAACACTTGAGCATCGGTTAAAATACCCATTGAACTATTTCTACTTCCTAGTATTTGAGCAAAAATACTTAAACAAATAAACACGATGCTAAAAACACCTGCAAATATGCTGTACTGGGGGTAATTATTTATGTCAGATTTCAAAGATTCTCCCCCTAAAGAATTGTGTATAAGGCAAATGTGCCATCATTACCCATCGAACCTTTTTCATGTCCAACACCGTCCCAATTATCATCAATTAAAGGATGACTGAAATCATCATAAAATGGAATATCCTCATGTATAGCTGCTTGATAACCATTATAATAGCACTGTAATATAGAATTTGATACAGAGGAACTACCCAATGATTCTGTGAATGCTTGATAATCATCATCATGAAGGAATTCTGCATGATCATCATCCCTTCCTGTAAGAAATCCACCAACAAGCCAACCTATTGCTATTTCATTGGCTCTGGCCGAACTGATTACAATTGAATTTTGCTTCGTCGAACTATAATGAATTTCAGACATTGCATGTCCACTATAACAACTTGCAAAAACAAAAACTCCTCTGGACCATTCATTTCCCATGTATGTACCAATCATTTCACTCAATTGGAAAAATGCCAATTGGTCATTAGCAGGATTTGAGGCATAAATTGTAAAAGATCCTTTATTGGCCCATGGGAGATTTTGACTAGAATCCCAATATGCCCCATGGGATACTTCAAAGAAATAGAAAAAATCATCCGGGGTTATTTTGGCACCTATTTCTTTTAATGCCTGTTCAATATTATAACGTGTTGCCATTCCATCTAGATTAATTGGTTTTGCATTGTAATAATATATTCCAGTTGGTTGGTTCCACAAGTAACAGAATATATTATTATCATTCCAACCATTATAACCCTTTAGTCCAATATACATTTCAAACAAATCGTTCGTAAACATGTCATAGTTATAAGAACTTTGAACATCTCCTCCGCCAATCAATATGGCATATTTCTCCATTACTCCGATGCTAATATCATCGACCCATAATTGTCTTGAGAATTCAAATAGAGCATTCATCGCATATGTCGGACTCGAACCACCATAATCATATTGCCACATACTTTTAGCAACAAATGTTATTGTACGCCAAGAATCATCTGCAATATATGTTCCGAGAATATGATATGCTGCACCATCCCATTGTCTGAAACTTCCAGCGGTGGGCAAGCCATAATATGAGGGAGAACGATATGTAATCCGAATAATATAATCTTTTGATGTGTCAATATCATTTAAATACATATTAGATCCCGCTATGCCATATCTGCAAGTTCGGCCATTAAGTGATGTAACTGGGTCCCATTCGGCATTTGGGTAGATCGATGGCCCCGGTTCATGAAGAATTGCTGAATTATCTCCAGTCACACCTACATTGCAATAATCTCTGGCGACGGAGAGTTTCAGGGAATCAACATACAATTCACGTGTAAATTCGAATAAAACATTCACGTTTGTATTTCCATAATAATCATAATAAAACATTTTATTTGAAATGAATATAGCAGTGTGCCATTGTTGATCACAAATATATTTTCCAATAGGTGAGTAATACGCACCAGTCCACTGCTGAAAAATACCACCAGAATCTGAATAATAGTCTTTGGATTTGTATGTTATTTCGATTCTGTATTCCATGTTCGGGTTTGGTGAATTAATGTATATATTACTACCATCTGGCCCTAGCCTAACATACCGATTATCTAACAAAATGGGACTATTCCATTCAGCTGGATAGGGATTTATCCCAGGGTCATGATTGGCTATGACATTATCATTCGCGATTCCAACATCACAATTATAATTTACAGGAATCACGGATAATGAATCTAAATACACTGAAACACCAAAATCAAACAATAAATTGTATTGTGGGTTGGATAAGTAATCATAATCTTGGGTATAAAAAGTTTCAAGTGAATATGTTTTCCAATTACTATTTCCAGGGAGTGTTCCTATTAATTTGTAACCAAGGGAACTTCCTCCCCACTGATAAACAGGAACATTAGAACTTGCCCAGAAACTGAATGTAACCCGATAATCAATATTTCTTGACTTTGCATCTGTTGGTATATTAATAAGGAAATTTGAGTGTGGAATCCCATATCTATATGTTCGTATTCCATCAGAATAGGCAGTACTACTCCATTCTGCAGGGTACAAGCAAATCCCATAATTTATCACTGAGTCTGTACTGGTTCCAACATCGCACCATTCTGAACCACCAATCGGGGAAGTAGCCTCAGTTTTCAACTCAATATAAGTTATTAAACTAAAAATCAAGTTGGAGAGTTCTTCTTGTATTATTAAATCAACAATCCAATCATCCTTTGGATTTTCATTGCGATATCCATCTATTTTCTTCATGATATCGTTTTCGAGTTTATTCAATGCACCCGTATATGCTTTTTCGTCAAGCTGAGTTCTGACAGCTTCTAGTTTCAATATCAATGTGTTTTTATTTAACACGTTTGTAAAACAATCATCCGGAAGCAATTCAATGTAAGCCATAACCGAATCCATTTGCTTGTCGAATTCACCCAAATTGGTTGAGAAATAAATTTCTTCATCCGCATCTCTGTCATCTTGCCAAAGCACGTAATAATAATCATTTGAATCAAGAGCAATCATTGGTTTTGACGAAGTCGATGCTCCATTTGTGATTGGACTGAGAGATAATTCATTACCGTTTGAATCGAATTTTCCATAATAAATCTTGTTGCTGGTCTCAGAAATTTCTTCCCAGCACATATTGAGTTCTGATTTTGAATTGAGGGAAACGTCGACATTCGAGGATTCTCCCAAAGATTCAGTTATTTTCATCGTTGATGACCATGAGTTACCATTATCAATGCTTGATTTCATGTAAATGTCATAATTCCCATCGCGATTGTCGCTCCAGACTATGTTTACGCAGTCATCTTTATTGGCAATTTTCACTGAACCTTGAACATCTTCCCCAAAACTGTCACCTATCACACCACCTGACCATGTTGTGCCATTGTTTTGGCTTTTATAAAAATGCAACTCTGCATTGGTTTGATCTTTGATGGCAACATAAATTGCGTTTTCATCCGCCGTTACATCCGCAATGCTGCAAATCTGGACATTACCAGCAGGGTTAAAATCGTATGGCACTGGTGTTGTGAGTTCAGGATCAATCGTTAATTTTTTGCCTGACAAATATGGAACGCCTGTTTGAGAATTATCTTTGAAAACAAGGTATACATCATTGCCTTTGAGGGCGATTGATGGCGATTCTATTGAGTATATTGGGTATGGCTCAGCCCATGAATTTCCGTTATCATAGCTGAACATTGTGAAAACATCCCCTCCCTCTTCCCAAGCAATAGCAAGGTAATTGCCATCAATCGCTAGATCAATTGACGTAGCATCTGTTGTTCTTGTAGATAACACCGTGTCTGGTGTCCAGGTATTTCCAAAATCATGGCTTTGCTTGTAAAATATGGATGTGAAAATTTGTGAAGAATTGAAATCAATTGCTCTGGAATCAATCCAGGCCATATGCAAAACATCATCATCTCCACATACAAGAACTGGAGATGTCGAGTCTTCTTCATATAAAGTTAATCTTCGATTAATCGGTGAATTGACTTCTGACACTTCTAAATTTTCAGTGGATACGCTTTTATCATTTGTCTCATTTTTGATTTCACCAGCCCCAGCGTTTTGTGAGATTGCGATGAAAACATTCCCCATTAAGACACCAAGCACAATCCACACGAAGATTTTTTGTATGTTATTCCCTCAAATATAATAGGATTACACTCTATATAACTGTATCGACGGTTTTTCTTTTAACTAAATACGCCCCCCCAGCCTTTGTTTTCATACACTCATCCCCCAAGTGAATGCGAAAGGCAGGATTTAAGCTTTTCGTCCATGCTCCCCGTGTCTGCGTTGGACTTGCCATCGCTCGCGGTTGATTCTAAAATGTTTCGCTCGCGCCCGTGCGGTTTCCTGGCATTGCGTCAAATGGAGGACGGAAACCTCCGGCGAGGCATCACCAGTCGCTCCCGGAAATCAGAAAATGTTCTCGCTCCAGCTCGGGCTACTATCCAAATGCGGTGGTGAACAGGTATAGAATTAATAATGGCAAGAATAAACCTATTGCTCCAAGAATGAATCCAGTCAATCCTTTGTGATTATGGTATTTTTTATAAGATATCCATCCTAGAACCATAGCGATTATGCCAAAAATTGGTCCCAGTATTAATGAATAAAGGCAAAGAAATCTTGCATAGAATGAACCGATTGAAATAATTCCGAATATTATTGAAAGTTTGGCATTGCTATCATCATCTATACCCACTTGAAATCGCCCTCGCCAAGTGAATGCGAAAGGCAGGATTTAAGCCTTTCGTCCCCACTCCCCGCCACTGCGTTGTACTTGTGGTTCCTTCGCCGTAACGTTAGGAATACGATGGCTCGGAACCGTGTGGATTGCTGGATAACGGCGTTTGCAGGACGCAATCCTCCGGCGAGGCATCAGACGAGCCCTCTCGGCGTTTAGATGAAAAGATAGTTCTCGGGCTAGGGGTCAGAAATGTGGCTTGAAATTAAATCAAATATGGAAATAGAATTCCGAGTGCAATAAAAATTACAGCCAGAAGAATTGAATATATTGGATTCATTCTTTTCGTATTGGAGATTGCTGCAATCTTCTTGTAGTAATTTCTATATCTGTATCGATAAAAGCCAGACCAAAAAAGAGGACAG
>CALKWP010000006.1 GCA_938004075.1 uncultured Methanomassiliicoccales archaeon | reverse complement strand
GTTGTTCCTTCCCTTTCCTTTTTTCCGGAATCGCTCGGAAAAGCACATGCAATCACGTTAACACCCAAAAAAGGCGGCATCTATGAAACAAGCGGCCGGGCGAATACGCGCCCGACCGCGCCGGCCGAGGTACACCGCTGGTACAAGGAGCGCTGCCGCGCTCCAGGTTAATCCACAGGCCGGAGGGTACCGAGAAAGGAAACGCAATGCTGCCACAATCCAACTGCGGGGACAAACCGCTGGTACAAGGAGCTCTGCCGGGCTCCAGGTTAATCCACAAGCCGAAGGTTGTCCCCGCGGAACATCCGCAAGATCAATGAAACAAGCGGCCTGTTCAAGGCGAATAGAGGCCGCACCTGCGAGGGCAAGCCGCTGGCGGCTTTCGAGAGTCTTACTCTCCAGGGCGCAAGCCCTTATGGTCGTAAGCTGACTCCCGCAGGACAGACGCGAGATCTATGAAACCGCGATCTGTTCAAGGCGAACAGAGGTCGCACCCGCAGAGCCAGACCGATGGTACTACGACCGTTGTGCGGTCCAGGTTAAGCCACAGGCCGGAGGTTGTTTCCTGCGGAACAACCGCAATCTCGTTCACGAACCGAGTCATTCAGTCGATTGCTTGACTCGCACCCCTAAGCCCGCCAGTTATTAGCGCCCAGCTCAGGGAGGCAGACTTGGGGCGATGGAGTGAATGAAAAGCTGGATGAATCAAGCTATATGGGCAATAATGCTACTTCTCGATCAGAACCAATCTTCCATTCTCATCTCTGATAAGCCGCATCTCTATCATTCTCAGAATCACATTTTCGGCAAAACTGGCATCCACTTCATCGAATTTATTGATGAGCTCGCTTCTTGACAACGAACCGTTCTGAAGAAAATTCAGAACCAACTCAATTCCCTGCCCCAATTCAGCTTCCTTTCCAAGTTCTTTCATGTTCGGGGCGGTTATTCCGGATTTGTCCTCAAGTTCCATCAACCGGCTGTACAATATGCCAATCCATTTCCATGGTGTCCGCTGGTTCCTTGCCTCTCCCTCGACCACAGTCCAATCCAGATAACCGGTTTTAGCCAGGAGTTCCATGTCATCAAGGTCCCGCGGCCTGGTGGCCACACATTTGAACAGGAAAATGTCATTGATCGAGGAGACATGTATCCTCAGCTTGCCATACTTCAATTCCTTAGACCTCCTTTTCATTGCATCTGTATACTCTAATTTTCTCACAACCACCTTCACAAAGACATCGAGCCTGCGCTCCTCTGGGTCAATAAGAACGTAACTCGGACCCATTTCCTCATATTCAGGGGGAAGATCCGAATCAAGTTCAAACCCCACATCCAGGGCCGCTTCCATGAATGCCCTTGCCTCCCTTTCGCTTGAGAAAACAATGTCAATGTCCTTTGTGGCGGTCTTCATCTTGTTCTTGATCATTGCCAGGCCGCCAATCAGAAATCCATCTATCGGAAATTGTAAATTCCCGGAAATCTCGAAGAATACCTTATCCAGCTGTTCCTCATTGAACATCACGACCATTGTAACGCCTCCTCAATTCTTTTTTCCACACCATACTTCTTAGCATATTTTCTTAATTCGTTTTTGGTAACCTTCCGGTTCTTAATGGCTTCTTGTATATATTTTAACGGCCTGGGATTGTTGATATCAAACTTCAATGTCTGTACCAGTGCTTCGGCTTCGGATATTTCATATCGGATTGGGCTGTGATAGTAATAATAATTCCTGAAGGCGATGTCGTATCCTTCCTCGGCGAGCCTCGGCGGACCTGCGGTTCTGAACCCTCCATCTGAAAACACCTCTCTGGTAGAGATGATGTAATCGTCTCTGTCCTGCCAAACAATGGCCGCATCAGGATTGTGTTCTCTCTGGTGGATCAGGTTTCTTGAACGGATGTACTCTCTGGCGAACTCAATCACCAACGGAGCTCTTGGGTTCAGAACATATGCATCACCGGATTTGACGGCAACGCCCATTCCACGCCAACGCTTTAACCGAGCATACACTGTTTTAAGAGTGAGATTGGAGCGCCTTACAATATCCTGCGCCGAAAAGCCCGGTTCCAGCAGCAAAGGGAGAATTCTCAGAGACGTTCCACCGATGAGTGCATGGAGGTTCATTGCTGGTTCCTCCATCAACAGGTTGTTCAGAGCGGTGCCCAAAGGCGCATCGACCACATTGATGAAAACTTCTCTTCCTTTCTTCTCCCGTTCCAAGAATCCCAATTCCACAAGGTTTGAAACACATCTAGATGCCCATGAGATGTCCATTTCCAGTACTTCAGCGATATGCGAGACTGTGGTCTGGGCCCCGGGGAATAGCCTTAGTATTTCTACCTCCGTTCTACTGATATTCTCTTTCATCATCTAGGTAAAAATAAGCAAATGATATATATAATACTTTCTTATTATTACATTGGACTGCACCCCGTCCAATGGACAATTACAATAGTTATGGTTGCATTGGAGGTA
>CALKWP010000005.1 GCA_938004075.1 uncultured Methanomassiliicoccales archaeon | reverse complement strand
TCCTCAGGAAAATCCCCCTGACTTTCAGCTCCCCGGAGTCGAACAGGCCGTAATACCGGTTCAGCGCTCCCGCGCCATTGGCCTTGTTAGGCAGAAAGACCAGCCATCTGTACACGCCCTCCAGCTCCAGCGGGATGCCTATCCGCTTGGAGACCTTTTCGCAGAACCATCCATGGTCCCTCATGCCATTCGGCTTGAGCCAGAGGCTGTCGATTATGCCATGCAGAACATCGTAACCGAACCTCTCCGCCATGTGCATCGTCTCTATGAGGATGTCGCGGCCGTACGCGTTTATCGACTCATGGCACTCGATCCTGCCGAACCTGGCGTTCTTGTACCCGGTGTACCCGAAGCATGTGACGAGGGTCCATTTCAGGAGGCTTGCGCGGTGCTTGTACACGCCGGCGTTCTCCGGGTCTGATTTGGCCATTGCCTTGTAGGCGAGCCGCCTGGCCACCAGCGGCTTCACCACTTTCGGGATTATCCCGGTTCTCTTCTCGCATATCCTGTAGCCCAGCTCCGGGACGGTCCTTCGGGAGTCAGGGCAGCAATCGCACATCAGCGTCTCCGGCGAGATGTTGTTGTTCACCATGATGTTGGGATACATGGACACGAAATCAACTTCCACGATTCCGTCATGGATGCCCACTTCCGGCTCGAAAATCATGCCCCCCCTGTCCGCGAGAAGCAGCTCCTCCGCGGTCTTGAAGTCCTCCGGCCTGTTCTTCTTCCACATTATGGCGACGCCATTCCTCATGGCCAGCTGCACCTGCATCGCGGTTATGGCGCTGCCCGGAGATATCCGGCTGGCCGTCTGCAAAGGAAGGCACGAGAGCCTTGCCATGTCGATGAGCCCGGGAAGCCCGCCCTCGCTGAATATGAACGAGCTCTCGTCAATGTGGAGACGGCCCTTCAGAATGCTGGATGGTGGCTTGTAGAGCATGCTGCCGTAGCTGAAGTATGACCGGCCCTTCTTCTCCGGCTCGAGGCTCGATGGCTCCCTGCCCAGCTGTATCTCCAGCCCACGCGCCGCCGCCCTCCTGGCCAGGTGCGGGATCTCGAAGCTGTCCCCGTTCCGGGTGTAGATTATGTCCGGGTCCCTCTCCAGAATCTCGCGCTCCAGCTCGGGGATCATGTCCTCCTCCCGGCCTTCAAGAATGTCACCATCCAGAGTTATGCCGGTTATCGGCGTGTCCGGCCTGGGCATCTTCGCCCCGGTCCGGAGCCCGAGCCTGACCGATGAAAGCTCCGGCACCCGGTAATTTATCCTGTACTGGCCGTCCTTCGTGGACAGCCCAGGCTCGGTCTCCACCATGGCCATGGGGAACACATTGCTCGCGACCATGTATCGCTGGCTAAGGCGCAGGTCCACGTCGAACAATCTGTAATCGTAATAGCCCCCGAGGCAATCGATCGTCCCTGCGCACTCGTTCAGGTCCGAGTATCTCTTCGGGTAAATGGCCAGCACGGTGCGGGGCTTCGCATCGCCGATGTCTATGCGCTTCTCCACCAGCTCCATCCTGCCGATGCTGTCGATTATGGGAAGGCGGGACATCAGGCCAACCAGCTCCGAGCGCGATGGGTGAAAGACATGGAAGCACGGCCTGAAATCCCTCTCCTCGAGCCTGCGGATGGCATTCCCTTCCTTCAGCCAGAGAATCATCGAATCGCTCCGGTAATCCGGATGAACGTCCAGGAGCCAGGCCTTCACCAGACATCACTTCCCCGCCTTCAGCTCCTCTATCTCCTTCTCGTGCTCCAGCAGGATGGAGATAATGAGCGATTCGGTTGGCGTGGCGCGGACATTGTAGCTTGCCGCTGACGAATGAGTTCTGGCCCGGTTCATCATCCTCCCGAACGCTTCGCGGTCCTGCTTCCTGAGTGCCCTGCAGAATTTATCGAATTCCGAGATTATCTCCTCCAGGACCTGCCTATAGGTTCCAACAGTCCTCCCCATAATTGCACTCCCTGAGATATCTCTCGATGACGGTCTGGCCATGCGGCACAGGGTATCGGTAAAGGTACGTCCCATGCCTGGGCAGGCTGATGCGCATGCCGGTCCCGATGCTGTCCAATCTCACCACACGGTCAGGGCAGTCGCTCATCGTGCCCTGCAGCGCCCTGGACTTGTGCTTCCCCGTCCCGTAGTTCGATATGATGCAGACCGCGTCATATCTCCGGGCCATCCTCTTCAGCCCGGTCATGCTCCTTTTCAACAGCTGGAACGACTCGTTCCACCTCATGTCCGGGTCCATGAAAAGGTCCAGGATGGATGACACCACAACAGTCGAGGCCCCGGTCCTTTCGATTGCGGGCTCCAGCTGGTCGTTTATCAAATGCTGCCAGCTGGTAAGCTGTGAATCCCCTGGCGACGTTTATCCTGGGCAGCACCTCGTAAGGGTCCAGCCCCCGGTGCTTGGCTATCCTGGCGATCTCGTAGGGGCGTATGGAGTTCCCGCCGTCCACGAATATCATCTCGGCGCCGTAAGCCGTGACAGCCTGGACGCATAGCTCGGAAAGAAGCCCGAAGACGAAAGGGCTGGAGCTGTCCACCAGCGTCATCTCCCGAGGGCGGAATCCGCCGATGACCGAGTCCAGCCAGCCGAACCCGGAGTAAAGCCTGTCCCGGGCCCTGTGAAGGCTCATGTCTGCGGGAATCCCCTCCAGCGTCAAGGGAATCGAATGGTATTGCTCTGCTTCGGTGTGCATCATTGCTCCCCTAAATTGCAATGGATAGATTGTCGCTGGAAGTATAAGAAGGTGAGAACGGGGGGTCGCCGAAAGTAATATTTCCGGCTGGAATACTTTCGCTGACCCGCACTTGAATTATAAATATTCAAATGGCGATTAATCAAGCATGGAGAAGTCCACGAGGTTCTATTATGGCGGCATCACGGTCAACGAGCACCTGATACTGGATGCCCTGAAGGAGCACGGGGAATGCGTCCTGCATGACACGGAGTCTCCCCTTGCGCGGAGGTTCCGCAGGGACTGGGACGGCAGGTGCAAGTACGGGGACATACTGGCCGTGTTCAAGAAGAACGGGGTCGAGTACCTCATCGGCATCGAGGTGAAGGACTGGAAGGCCCGAGTGACGCCGAAGATGTGCTACCAGTACCTCAAGACGTACAGGAAGGGATGCCAGTACGTCTACATTGCCGCCAGGAGGTTTTCGCCCAGAACATTCGACATCCATGAGCTCGGGTTCATAGATCTGGAAAAGATGGAGGTCATCAAGAGGCCGGAATACCTCTACCCGAAAAAGAGGGACCGGTTGGGCGTCATCCGGGGGATGCGGGGGTCGCCGAAGCCCAGGCGCTATTTCGTGATGCACCCGGACCAGACGACGATGGAATGGTTCTGCCAGCCCCCATCAGGGGACTGTGAATTGCCAGGCGAAGTCCAGCAGGTTGCCGGAGAAGTCCCGGGCCACAATCCTGCAGCTGACCACCGTCCCGGAAGTGAATCCAGCCTCATGCCAGTATGATACACGGTAACCGCCGCTAATGGCATCCAGCTCGTACATGACGCTGAACCCCTGGATATAGAGCCGGATGGTCGATGCGTCCACGCCGGTCTGAAGGTCTGTCACATCCACCGATATCACTGGGGTGCTGTTGCCTGATGTTCCACCCGGTGCCGGGCTCTCATTTGAATGGTAGGGAGCGGTGGTGTCCGCGACCACCACCGCGATGTCCACCTGCCCGCCGAACAGCGTGGTGTTCACCACTGTGCTGTTGTACCCGCCCGCGGGATTCGTGGTGCTCAGCTGGATGAGGTCCCCGTCCATGTACCCGCTCGGCAGATTTGCCAGGTCCGTCGAGTACTGGCCCATGAGATTGGTGACGACCTGGAGGTTTTCCCCTGTGATGTTATTGACCACATGCACAGTGGCGCCGTTCACAGGCAGTCCGAAATTGTCCCGCACATATCCGTAAATGACATATGGATTCTGGAACCAGTTGGCGGTGACATTGGCCCAGTCCCGTGTCTGGAAGCCGGAAGGGGAGAACTGGCAGACCGCCATGTTGGAAAGCATCGTGCCCTTCTGCACGCCCAGGTCCACCAGGACCGTGATGTTCAACGAATGCGTTCCCGGAGCAATGCCGGTGAAGTTCCACATCATATCCCTGCCGGATATCATCTGCGGAGGAATGCTGGCCGAGACGAAGGTCACGTTCAACGGCATCGTGTCCGTGATGGTGATGCTGGCATTTGCGCTTCCTGTGTTGTTGAAGAAGACCGTGTAAGTGATATGTTCTCTTGGCATGGCTGATGTTCTATCCGCAATTTTGGAGACTATCACGATTGGTGCCGGCGGAGGCTCCTGGCCCGGCATGTGCATGAGCGGGTAGCTGTCATAGTATCCGGTGTAGATCAGGAAAGGTGTGTCGCCCATCCCGTCAGGCCCGGGAATGTCCTGCCCCGGCCCGCTGAACTGGTCAATGCCAGGGTAATTGTCCCAGAAATTGCCGCCGGAGGGATACCCGTCATGCCATATGTTGAAAGTGCTGGCATACACATGTTCCACGCTGTTCAGGAAGGCATTTTGATAGAACTTGTTGCCCGTGCCGCTGTCGATGTAAACGCTGTACCAATTGGTATCGAACGTATTACCGTAAATTGTGGAGCTGCCGCCTCCGACCATCAGGATGCCGAAATCGCATCCAATGACTGTGTTGTTCAGGACCTGGTTCCCGCTGGCAGAAAGGTAAATACCCCTGGATTGATTGAATATCTCATTGTAGCGGATGGTGTTGCCTTTGGAGCCCTCGGCATACACACCGTACCGGTTCCACCGGAATATGTTGTCCTCAACGGCATGAAGGTCATCGGCCACGCTTATGGATTTCAGCCATACCCCGATGAGGGAATGCTCCATGATGTTGTCGTGTATGTAGCAGTTCTTGACATGGTAGACCTCCACAGCCGCATCCTTGCCGCCCTCGTTCTCGCCGGCATCCGACAGAGTGAAACCAGTGAGCTCAACCCCGGAAACGGTGATGCGCACAACGTCCGTGGAGTTGTTGGCGCAGATGATGGTGGTGTGCCTGTCCTCGCCCACCAGCCGTATGGCCTTGCTTATGACCACATGCTCATAATAGGTCCCGGCAAAAGCGATGACCGTATGGCCTGCCACTGTATCGGCATCGTCTATCGCAGCCTGGATGTCGTCAAAGTACTCGCCGGAATTCATGTTCCACACCCTGCCCGGAATTGTGAAGTTGGCAATGAGCGGGTAGTTATCCCGATTGTCGTAGAATATATGCGGCGCGTCCCCAATCCCATCAGGGCCAAGTATGTCCTGACCCGGGCCACTGTAAAAGTCAGTGCCGTTGTAGTCGCTCCACAGGTTGCCGCCGGCCGGATAGCCGTCATCCCATGAGCATGAGCCGATAAGGTCCAATGCCTGGACACCATTGCCCATGATGTTGTTGCCCCGTATCATGTTGCCCGAGCCCATGGATACGTTCAGACCGAGCGCATTGCCCGAAATCATGTTGTCCATCACCCGATTGCCGGTGCCGGAAATCATGAGAACTTTTATGCTGTTCACCACAACCGAGCCCTGGCTGTTCCCTGCGAGTTTTACCCGCATCTGGAACGCACCCTGTATGCCAGTGAAAGATCCATTGGTGAGGTCCGCTTCTTCAATCGTGATGCTTGTTCCGCTGGTTATGTCGGTATCGTAATTTGCCACGGGAGTACCGTTGGCAAGTATCTCCACGCTATCAATCCATGATGCATTGCCAGCGCCCTGGTAATCCACCTCGATGCGTTCGATGGAATCTCCTGGTAGCAGGGAATTCTGCTGGCCGGTCCATGCGCCAGATATCCTGTGTGCATTGTTGATGTTGCCCTGCTTGACATAGAAATTGTAGAAATACCCCTCGATCGTGCTGGGAAGGAACTGAGAGGTCCAGGTATGAAGAAGCGCCCACATGGGGCCATTAGCTGTCCCAACCGCGGCCTGATGCAGCAGTGTCCAACCGGTGTCCAGAGTTATGTCCGATGTCTGGTCGGCTTTATAGTACATCTTGATATTGTTGGAATCCCTGGTTATCCGTATGAGGAAATCCACATCCGAGCCAGGTCTGATCTCAGTGGAAGTGTAAACGCTGTTCACAAGTATCTCGGCTCTCAGATATAGTGACGTGTCCCAGCCGAAATTCCACATGGCATAGTTCGAGCTTGTCTGGAACAAATTCATGCCGACATACTCGTTCTGGTTGATGCCTGAAGCCCGTACCCGGACCCGTATGTCAAAGCTGCCATTGACCTGCCCTCTAAGATTGGCTTTGGACCCGCCCCTGGTACCGCCGCTGGGCGTGTTGGCGTAAAGGTGAAGCGCGCCTGCGGTTATGTCTGCGGAGGTCACGGTCGCAAGTGTAGAATTGTCCGGGTAGTCCCTGGCCCATTTCCATGTGATCGCATCGGCATCTGGGTAGGTGAAACGGTCACTGTACATGTTGCCAAGTGCCAGGTTCCCGGAGGGTATGGCCAGGTTATCGGCGTTCGTCTCAATCTCATAGCATCCCGATGATGCGCTCTTGGCTCCTGAATTCAAATCTGCCGCGATATTGCGCACGCTACCAAAGAGTGCAATGCCTTCCGAATTGCCAGTGATTATGTTATCATGTGTGTCGGCGCCATTGGCCATTAGGCGGACGCCTGCCTGCCCCGCTACCGAATCGAAACCCTGCACTCTGAACCCGGCCAGAGTGACGTTGTCTGCCGTGATGCGAACGCCATCGGCAGTACCGTTGCCGCCCTGTATGAATGTGATATTGGCACCTGCACCAATTATAGAGAGGGACTTGTGCACCACCAGATTCTCCTGATAGACTCCGGCATCAACCTGGATCGTGTGGCCTGCAAGCGTTTCCGAATCATCTATTGCTGTCTGTATTGCGCTGAAGTACTCGCCGGTATCGATATTCTGAACAGGTCCTGAAGAAAGCGAGAGAAGGGTTGTGGCATTGGCCCAGGTCCTCCATCCGTGTCCAACGAGGTTCCAGTAATCCAGATAAGCGAAGTTCGTGATCATCCCTACCGCAGCCGGGGATATCTCCACTGTGATTGTTATCATCCCTGTTCCGCCAGGAGGGACGCTTCCCAAGTCCCAGACATTGGTGCCGAAAGCTGGGAATGGAACAGATGAAACAAAAGTGACATCGGGCGGATATATCTCAGTGATTGAAACCCAATAAGCTGTGTCCGTGCCAGTGTTCTGGTATGAGAGCGTGTATGTTATCGTCTCACCCGGGTTTGCCATGGCGGGTGCCAATTTCGTTAGCTGCATGAAGGGATTGACAATAGCAGTTATTGCGGTATCCGAAACAGTAGCCTGCGGGTTCCCGCCCACGTCCTCGTAATCTGCCGTGGCAAGATTGACCAGAAAACCATTTCCCGCGCCGGAGAACAGAGACACGGTTATATTGATGTAATAAACCTGGGCAGGCGCAATCTGGGGAATGAACCATACATTGTCCCCCATGTCAGGAAATGGTACCGACCAATCAAAGCTAATGTCTGTCGGGTAAGTGTCCGTAACCGTGACATTGTAAGCAGTCACTGTACCGATGTTAGTGATTTCAATCGTGTAGTTGAAAATATCCCCGGGATGGACCGTTGCAGGCGCGGTCTTGACGATATCGAGATATGGCGCGGGAGGAGTATCATCTATCCTCCAGACGGAGTCGCTCGTCACCCGCACCCAGTAGCCCTGGTCCGGCGTCATCATGTAGGTCGAGCCGACCTCTTTGATGAAAGGCGATTCCGCATCGAAAACCTCTACCCGGTCCGCGGTCGTGCCCCACAATGCGGTTCCCACTGTGCGTTCTGTCAGCGACGGGTATCCCACCATGTTCCATCCAGCATTCAGCGGCATTTCCACGAGTCCGGCTGGCACCCCGCCCGGGCTTATGGTGAGCATCTGGTCCCCGCCGTTCGCAGTGAGGTGCAGCCAGAAACCCATCGTATTGTCAAGATACGCGAGGGTGTTCGCAGTCCCGCCCTTCCGATAGCTGAGCCACCTCTTGTTCACGTTGTCCCAGGCCTTGGCCACGTCCCAATCCGTTTGCCCGTCGCCCCAGGCAGTGTCGCTCAGGATGAACTCGATGTGTCCAGAAGGGACTTCTATCGGGAATGAAAGGAACGCCCAGGTACCCACAGCCTTGCCACTCAAGTCAATGTTGTAAGGAGACCCTGGCAGGCTCTCAGGAACAGCATCCTCATTCATTTCCTCATTGCCGCTAGTATCATTCGCCCTGACAACATACCACCAGAGGGTCCCGTCTGCCATTCCGGCATACAAGTCGCAATATGTCTCAGTGCCCAAAGGCACCACCGCCAGCAAATTCGATGGGGTCCATGGTCCAGCAGGATTGTCTGCACGGTAGATGTTGTAACACACCACATCGTTGGCGCCCGCACCGTCGTCTGCGGACTTGGTCCAGCTCAGAGTGTTGTGATCGGTTGGCGAGCATCCGACGCTCCATTTGAAGCCCGCGATATTGCTGTTGTATGTGTTGGTGCCCCAGTATATCCGGCTCGCGGTCACCGTGCCGCCCCTTGTCAGCCATAGCGTCACAGACCAAATGCCGGCATCCAGCTGGGTCGCGCCCAGCGGCCCTGTCGACCATGTCCCGGCGAGGATGGTCGGGTTGGCTGTAGTCGCCTGGTACACGCGGACGAGTATTGAATCGGATGGCTCAATAGTCGCGCCTGGGCATGCCCAGGTGTTTGTGAGAAGGCCCGAACCGATAGCTGTACGGCTTACTTGCGCGACAGCAGTTCCAGATGTTATTTCGGTCTCCGTTCCGATGCTATTCACTTTCCAGACGCGGATTCCCCCGTAGATATTGACATTGTTGCCAAGCGATGGGCTGCCAATCACCGTGGTAGATTGAGTTGTTCCGAGCACATTGTCCGAACGCAGATATCTTGACTCTGTTGTGGGGATCGACGTTGGGCCGAAGTAGCTGACTGTAAGACCGGTCGGCGGGGCGGGAGGAGTCACATCAACCGTTGTGAATGACCAGTAACCGACGGACGGGCCCCTCGTGGTCCCGGTCGCATCCGTCGCTGTCACGTACCATTGATATGCCGTGTCGGATGCCAATGCAATGAAATCCGTGGCAATGTAATTCTTGCTGATGGCGCCGAACACAGTTCCGAAGAGAGTGCCGTTCGCCCAGTAGAAGCGCACGGTTCCAGTGTTGTCCTCGTAATCATCATAATAGACGCTGAACTGCTGGCTCAGCGGAACATTCGTTGCACCGTCCGCCGGGTCCGGGTCGGTCGGCGGCTCCGGAGCACTCGGCCCTGTTATGAGAACAAGTGTTTCAGCCCATTCCCCCCAGTTGCCCTGGCTGTCCTGCCCCCTAACCCAGATGGAATGCCAGCCGCCGGTCCAGCCGGTTGTGTCCACCTGCGTTGGGGCGTAAGCGGCCTCGGCAGGCGTGTCGAATGTGCCGTCGGACTCCCACATCTGCACTGTGGTGGCACCGTAATCGACTGAATACTGCGCATTCAGAATGTTGTTTCCTCCGGTGGGCCAGTCATTGATATTTGCTGCAAGGTTCAACAGCGTCCCGGGGGCGCATACACTGTAATCCGTGGCAACATCCTCTATGACCGGGCCGAGAGTGTCGGTGGCGGACTGCCAGGCATTGGACATTAGCGCGCAATAAATGTCAGTGTCAGCTTCCCTGGTCATCTGGTTCCACGCGACCAGCAGTTTCCCTACGCCCTCGGTGATGTCAGTCGTGCGCTGCTTGCTCTTCTGGTAACTGTTGAGAGTGATATAATCTATTGTCGACGTTGGAGCTGCGGCATAGTCATTATCCCGGACTGTGAAGACATTGGGCTGCGCATAAGGATCATAGTTGAAATGCCTCATCGCGGTCCACCAGACATAGCCCTCGTCCGTGTATTCGCCATCGACCAGGAACCTGTTGCCGTAGTCCTGATCGCTGAGCACCGGGCCGAACGGCCCTTTGTTGGTGACCCAGGTCGGCGGGTTGCCGTTCGGGTTATCGGTCCACGCCAGATAAAGCGACCTGTCGCCGTCGGTGTTGGCGCCTTTAAGCATGGCGGCATAAGCCCTGTTGCCATTCACGCCCTGCGGCGCGAACGTGGCCGCCGGGAACATTAGGTTGTCCGCTGAATCCCAGGCATACCGCATGGCACTCCAGGCGCCATTGTAGTACTGGTAAGTTAAATCCCTGTCCTGGGCAACGTCAGAGCTGTCCCGGCTGTAATAGTAAAGGAACATATTGCCCAGTGCGTCGATGTCCGTGCTCGGGAAGAAGGTGTACACGCCCACGAAAGCCGGGTCTATTCGGGTCCATGCGCCCCATGTTGCGCCGCCGTCAGTGGATGCCTTTCCGATGCAGGCGAGGGCGTTGGTGGAATACGAGAAAGTATCTGTGTACCCGAAATTTTCCACTGTCAGATAGAACTGGTTCACGCTGGGCACGAAATTGAGATTGACCGTCCTGTAGGTGTTGCCGCTGCTGACGCCCTCACCCAGGGAGAAGGCATTTTTCTCGGTCCATGCCGTATATGGATAATCGGCATAATTCACCTTGATATACCCGCACCTGGTATCACCGATCGAGCCGCCGTATCCATCAGGGTTCCAGGCATTGTAGGCAATCATGAGCCTTCCAACATATGGCCCCGAGTTGGCCCTGGTTATCCCCACGAAGCCCGGGTTCCACGATGGCTGGCTCACGGGAATCGGAGCGCTCCATGTCACGCCGCCATCGGATGATAGCGTGAAATAAACCCGCTGGCCGTATCTCTCTTCCTTTCTGTAGGCGCAGGCAATGTAATCCAGACCTCCCAAACTCCACGATACCATAGAAGGAGCGTCCTCGTGCATCTGCGAGTCCGCAATTTTGAAGATGGGTGGCGTCTCCACAGTCTGGACGTCTATCTGGAACTTGGTTTGCGATTGGGCGATGGGCGCTGTGGCATCGTTGACTGACGTGGCTTTAATTGTTAGAGTGTAGGATCCGGCTACGACCGCGGGGGTGACTCCTATAGTGGCGTATCCCCGAATCCTCTCGGCTGCCGGGACATTAGCCGGGTTTGCCGGCGTGCAGGAAAGCAATGTGAAACCAGCGGGCAGGGTTGCTGCCAGGTTGTAGGTGTCATTCGAGGTTCCGCCATTGCTTATCATGTATGGGACTATCACGGAACCGCCGGGAGCGCAGGTGAACAGATCGGAAGAGCACACGTCTGAACTCCAGTCACGACTCACCATCTCGTAT
>CALKWP010000004.1 GCA_938004075.1 uncultured Methanomassiliicoccales archaeon | reverse complement strand
TCCAGGGGCAATCAGGTCCGGGTATTGGGCGCGGAAGGCTCCGACACCCGGTACGCTTACAACGAAGTGGGCAACCTGATCAGCGTAAGCCAGATTGGCGAACCCGGCGTGGACGCTTCGATATGGCTGTACGGTTACGACCTGCTCGGCAGGAAGGTAAGCGAGACCACCCCCCTTGACTTCACATATTCCTGGGCTTATGACGAGGTAGGCAATCTTGTAGAATACATTGACGCCAATGGCCAATCCACCGCCTACGAATACGATGCCCTCAACAGGCTCACCAGCCTGACCTTGCCGGGAGCCAATCTCCAGGACAACTATCAGGTGGACATCACCTATCTAGTAACAGAGAGTGAAAGACAGGAATTCGATTATCCTCCAATAATGATTCTTTATGGCTTACACTTCCCCATGATGCCCATGCCCCCCAGGATGCATGCCATGGAAAAGGAATATGACATGCTGGGCAGGCTAGTCAGGGAGATGTGGGCGGTAACCGACATCGATAGTTTCCAGGTGGGCGAAACCAGCTTCTACAACATCACATACCTGTATGACGAGAACGGGAATGTCGTTGAAATGACGGACCAGCTCGGCCTCGTCACCACATACGTGTATGACGAGCTGAACCGCCTGGTTGATCTCACGGACCCTGACGATGACACAACCACATACCAGTACGACGCGCTGGGCCAGCTCATTCTTACAACATACCCGACCGGCACCAAGATACGCCAATACTATAATGCTGCGAACCTGCTCACTGCAATAGTGAATGAAAAATCCACGGGCGAAGTGATTTCTTACTTCTCATATGAATATAATTTGAACGCCAACCGTGTAAAGATGCATGAACCCGTGGATTCTGGAGTTGGATATGTTACTACCCAATACGCCTATGATCGAGAAAACCGTTTGACATCAGTGCTTTATCCAGATGGAATAGAAACCCAATACCAGTACGACCGCCGCAACAACATGGTCTCCACCATCAAGACCGTTGACGAAGTCGTGGAAATTACCGCCATGACCTACGACATTGAGAACAGGTTAATGCAATCCAGCGATAAGACATTCGAATACGACAACAACGGCAATCAAATACTTGGCGACACGAACTACCGTTATTACTCGACCTTCCTGGACGGCTACAAGGTGAACTGGCTCGTGGGCGTCGGCACCCCCGGCACCGGCCCGGGCTCCGGCCCCACCTCCGCAGATGGGGACGGCATCATGTTCAGTGGCACCGAATCCACCACCAGCACCCCGGCCACCAGCTACGGCTACGCCCTGGACGGCCGCCGCGTGGGCAAGGCCGGAGCAGTCGAGATGAAATACCTGTACAATGGCCAGAATGTGATATATGAACTCTGGGAAGACAGAGTTGTCAGATACACAACCGTATTCATGGACCGCCCCATAAGCCGTGTTGATGGCAGCCTGAAATATTATTATCTGTTTGACGGACTTGGAAGCGTCACCGAGTTGATTGACGAAGCCGAGCAGATTGTGAATGTATACCGGTATTCGCCTTTCGGGGATTCGTTGATGAAGATGGAGACGATAATCAATCCATACCAGTTCAATGCCAGGGAATTCGATGCCGAGAGCGGCCTTTACCATTACAGGAGCAGGACCTATTCCTCCGGGCAGGGGCGATTCCTGCAACAGGATTCTGCCGGGATGGCGGATGGGGCTAACTTGTATGCCTATACTATCAACAATCCGGTGAATGGGAGGGACCCGTGCGGGAAAGCAGTATGCTTAGTTTCTGCAATTTATTACGGGAAAAAGTCATTAGATGAAGGGCAATTTTGCTATGATTACGATAAAGGAAAGCTTCAAATTTATTCGGATAGATATGACAAAAAGAGAGATAGGCCAAAATGGCATTGTTGGCGTTTTCATTTCTACACTGGTTGTGAGATGGCCCGTCATGGGTGCACTCGTTGGGAGTCATGGTATTATGCAACTTACTGGGACATTCACGAATCATTAGTAGATCCTGACGATCCCAAGAGGGATATCAAAGCGGTATTATGGGGACATTATTATGCGAATAAATATCCAAGTAGATCATGCAAAGACCTTACTTTATCCGAAATTCCTGTTCGATACGACCAGAGTCATCCCAGAAATGGTTTCATTCTAATTTACAGGCAAAATGGAAGTCATTATACTTTGAAAGGGGATATGTATTTAATAAAAGCATATTATGAAAATCCAAGTTTCAACATTGGAAAGTCCCCAGCATGGTATCCTTAACGACAATTGGAGGATTGATATGGCCAGCAATCAGCATAGAAAGAAAAATGAAAAGTGGATCATTTATGGCTTTATAGTTCTCTTTCTTGGTTTTTTTTGGTTTATGATGGACATGCTCAATTTTGTGCAACTTATACCAGAATATATGACATACTACATAATGATTAATTCAATGATATTTATTCACGCCATTTTGTTTCTTTTATTTTTCTTTAAAATGTCACCGGAAAGGTATCTTGCACTTTCTATCGTCAATGTGATTATTTCCATGAGCATTTTTTTCTACAATAGTTGGTGGCTTGAACTTCAAGGTACTGGTGGTTATATGAAACCACAATTGATTTTACTTATTGGAATAGGGGTTGCGGTATTATGTGTTTCAGACCAGTACAAAAATTATACTGCTGCAAAACAACAAAAGCAGCAACCATATTTTCATTCTTCGCCACCTTTATATCCCCACAATTCCATATCGTCATTAACCGAGGAAGAGCATGACCATTGAACCGGCAGAAGGAGGTTGGTATCTCGTACATGTGGACCAGAGCAATCTATCGGTTTGTGTGAGCTGGACAATATCGAACGATGTCATCAGAACAGATGACGATTTTCCATACACGTTCTACCAATACCCGAGACACAACTGGCTCGTCGGTGTCGGCACCCCCGGCACCGGCCCGGGCCCCGGCCCCACCTCCACTGAGGGCAATACAATCATGTCCCCCCCACGGAATCCACGACCGACACCACGCCTGCAACGTCCTACGGCTACGCCCTGGACGGCAGGAGAGTAGGCAAGGCCGGCGCCGTGGACATGAAGTACCTCTACGACGGCGAGAACGTGGTTTACGAGCTGTGGGGCAACAAAACCGTCCGCTTCACCCACCCCGTCGCATCCGGGGGCGGGTGCGGCTCCGGCTGCTCCGGCGGTGGCTGCGCTGGAGGCAGCGACATATTCTTCACCGATCATCCAACCAGCATATCCATCGACGGCGTGAAATACTACTACCTGTACGACGGGTTGGGCAGCGTGACCGAGCTTATTGACGTTAACGAGAACGTGGTCAATGTTTATCGGTACACGCCTATTGGGGACGCTTTAATTCGCGAAGAAACCGTTTACAACCCGCACCAGTTCACCGGGAGGCAGTACGACGCCGAGTCCGGCCTGTACCACTACCGCGCCCGGGCGTACTCCGCTGATATCGGGAGGTTCATGCAGCAGGACCCCGCCGGGATGGTGGACGGGGCGAATGTGTATGTGTATGTTGGGAACAATCCCACCAATAATGTTGATCCGAGTGGGATGTGGTGTATACCATGCTTTATAAAATCGGGATTTTGGTGGAAGTTGGGTTGCTACAAAATAAATAATGTTAAATTATCTAACTGCTTAGGTTACAGAACAGGCATGAATAATCAAATGATAGCTTTGTGTGTTTATGCAATCGCTTCTATTTGCTTCAAGGTATGTCTCGGTGGTTTATTAACAGCCTGGGCAACCGGCGGTTCTAGTCTGCTCCCGTGCCTTTACTGTATTATTGCATGGTGTGGTCTAACGATTTTCCTTCTTACGACTTGCTTTTTACAAGCAAGTTATTGCGGGTGAGGTGACTCCCTTGACATCTCGTAAATATTTACCATCATTCTACCATGCTTTGTTAATTTGCATAATTATAGATGCTTTGTTCTTGGTAGTCTTTTTCACAGGGCATATGCCCATTTGGGAATTCGCAACAGGCCTTTTCGTTTCGATTCCTTTTCAATTATTTTTTCTTCTATATTTATCAACTGACAGAAATCAAAATAACGTTAATGTTCCTAAAGACAATATTGAAAGAAAATCAAATAAAGAAGATGACTCTTTTATGGTAATTGGTTGGCCAGTCAGTCTGGCATTTTTCATATTGGCAATTATTTGTTTGTTCATATTCTTTTCATTGACCGACGAACCAGATTCAAAATTAGACATCATGACCTCTGTATTGGGAATTTCTTGTACAATCACGATAATGTTTTTTATCATCCTGGCGTTATTAGGTTTTACTAATGTAGTATCTGTAAGCGAAAAAGGAGTTATTTGGAATAACATAATTTTGAAGAGTGCAAATCTGATGACCAAAGATGTATGGAAAGTTGAACATTTTTGGAAATTTTCCACAATTCGTTACTCTGGTGGAACAGCAAAAATATTCATTTGGCGTGACAAAGATTTCAAAATCGTTCTGGACCGTTACTCAAGTTCATTCAGAAATTTCGCTGCAAAAATATCGAGTGCGTCTAAATTGAAGAGTGAAACATATCGAGCTATCAGTCCACTTTTTCTGATTATGTTTCCATTAACAATTCTCAGTTGCTGGGCATTTTTATCTTGGTTGTCACTGTCTTGGTTATCACAATGGACGATTTTATTTGTCCCAGAATACGGATTGGGCCTTGTAATATATGGAGGTATTTTCATAATTTTAACATCATCATCTATATATTTATGTTCATACAAAGTTAGTCGAAATGCCGAATGCATATCATGGAAAAATAAATTAACAAATGCGTGTGTATATGTTATGAAAAAGGATGTACTTTCAATCGATTCGTGGCCGAATTTTCTCATTATTAATCATATTTATGGCAGTGCAATGTTTATTGTTATCAGGCGTGAAAAAGAAGATGCGGCATTGAATTGTATTTCTAACAGGGGAAGTAGAGACGAAATTAAATCCGCGTAAAAACAACTTTTATATCCCCCGAACTCCATTTCACCCATATCCGAGGAAGAGCATGACCTTTGAACCCATCGAAGGGGGCAGATTTTTCATCCATGTGGATCAGATATACGTCGATTTCTCACACGATGAGCAAAAATTAAGCCCAGTCCGTACATCACGCTCCTGTTCCTGTGAAACACCTTCCCGCATCTCTTGCATATCAGCCAGATCACCCTCATCTCCCCATACAAATAGCCCAGTAATGGCAGCCATCATCCTCAATCCCGTAATCCACAACCACATTACCAATTTCTCTCTGCAATCTCGCAATGTCCTCTGGCCACAAACCGCCAAGCTTAATCTTGCTTGGTTCATTCAGAAACACCACCCCTGCTTTCTTGGCACCCGGGGCGCAGATGCCTGCTGTCTGAAAACTCGTTTTCTCACCGCCAGAGGCTGGGAGAAAATGGGTTCGCATCGCATATGATAAATGGACTGCACCCCGTCCAATGGACAATTACAATAGTTATGGTTGCATTGGAGG
>CALKWP010000003.1 GCA_938004075.1 uncultured Methanomassiliicoccales archaeon | reverse complement strand
ATGAATTCCGGTTTCCGGGTTGTACTGGATGGCATGGGCGCGGCAGTGAACCAACATTACCTGAGCATGCCGGAATACCTAAGGTCCCCCGAACGGCTGGCAGATGCAGTGGCGAGGACTCGGATGGTTCGAAATCCAGGCGATAGAAAGTCAGCAGCCCAGACCGCCCAGGTGGTCATCACGACAAGCGGGATGCTTGACGGTGGCCCGGTTCTCGAGTACATATCTGAGAAGAGAAATGACAAGAAAAGCGCGGTCCTGATAACCGGTTTCCAGGTGGAAGGCACCAACGGCCGCATGCTGATGGACTCCGGCGAGTTGATGTTCGGCAAGGAGAAATTCAAGATACAGTGCGAGCTTGGCTTTTACGATTTCTCGGCGCACGCAGACCACAACGAGCTGGTGAAATTCGTCAGGGAATGCAGCCCCCAGGACGTTGTGCTGTGCCACGGGGACAATCGCATGGCCCTTGCAGATGACCTGAAGCAGCACGGCTTCAAGGTCCACATGCCCAAGGAAGGCCAGCAGATTGATCTGGGTTGAATGGACGCCTGTGCCTTTTCATAACTTGTAAACCGAGCAACCAAATGTTTGCAGCCTCTGTCTTTTCCTCTGATACTTAATAATGAAATATAATAGTGTGCGCACGCGAACCCAAGATTTTTTATAAGACTCAGACTTGCCTCGGAAACATGGCAACCTTAGTCATCTGCGAAAAGAACAATGCCGCCCAGAGGGTAGCCACATTTCTCTCGAAGGGCGGATACACCAGGCAGTACATCAACCGCGTCCCTGTCTTCAGATTCCCATGGAACAACACCGAATGCCTTGTCGTCGGTCTCAGGGGGCACATACTGAATCTCGATTACCCGAAGGAGTTCAAGAGCTGGGACATCGACAACCTCGCCGAACTTGTTGCCACCACCCCGCTGAAGAAGGCGACCGCGCCCTGGATTCTCAATGTCATCAAGGACCTCGGGAAGCAAGTGGATACTGTCATAGTCGCCACTGACTTTGACAGGGAAGGGGAGCTCATAGGGGCCGAAGCCATCTCCGTCATGGAGCTGCCGCCGTCCATTATTATAAAAAGGGCCCGATTCAGCGCGCTCACCGGCCCCGAGATTTACAATGCTTTCGACAACCTGATAGACCTGGACCATAACCTGGCCCGCGCTGCCGAGACCCGTCAAATCGTCGATTTGGCCTGGGGCGCGGTCCTCACCCGGTTCATGTCCACTGCCACCGGCAAGCTGGGCACTGATTTTCTTTCGGTTGGCAGGGTCCAGAGTCCGACACTTGCCCTCGTCGTTGACAGGGAGAATGAGATAGAAGGATTCCTTCCCAAGCCATTCTGGGAGATAACCGCCGACCTGGAGAAGACACGCCATTTCTTTGCCAGGCATTCGCACGGGCTTTTCTGGGAGAAGGAGGAAGCAGACAAAATTTACACCATCGTCAAGGACGCAACCCAGGCGAAGATACTCACTGCCAAGGCCGAGAAGGTCGCGGAGAGGCCACCGCCACCGTTCAGCACGACAATGTTCCTCTGGGAGGCCAGCAAGATGGGCTTTTCCGCAGCAAGGGCCATGTCCATTGCTGAGACGCTTTACAATGACGGTCTGATAAGCTATCCGAGAACCGATAACACGGTTTACCCGCACACGCTGCCTTTCAAAGCCATCCTTGGCAAGCTGTCCAAGGGCGAGTTCGCCAAGGAGGTGGAGGAGATTCTCTCGCAGGAAAAGATTCGCCCGTCAAGGGGTTCCAAGCAGACCACCGACCACCCGCCTATTCACCCGGTGGATATTGCCAGCAGGGAGAAACTCGTTGGCGAGAACTGGAAGATTTACGAGCTCGTTGTAAGGCGCTTCCTCGCGACGCTGGGCCTTGATGCCATGATTCTCAGGACCGAAGCCAACATCGACATAAGCGGAGAGGAATTCATCGCCCATGGGCATGAAACACTGGAAAGGGGATGGCAGGCCTATTACCCGTATTTCAAATTCAGCGATACCTACATTCCGGAACTGGTGGATGGCGAGACTGTCAATGTGGTGAAAGTGCGCGGCAGGGAGGGCAAGACCGAGCCGCCGAAGCGCTACTCCCAGGGCACGTTAATCCGCGAGATGGAAAGATTGGGCCTGGGCACAAAGAGTACCAGGCACGAGATCATCCAGAAGCTTTTCGACAGGGGATACGTCCAGGGAGGCCAGCTCAGGCCCACGGCATCAGGCAGGGCGATAATCCTCGCTCTGGAGGAGAATGCCGAGCAGATCGCCCGGCCTGAGATGACCAGCCGCCTTGAGGAGGACATGACCCTGATAGCCGAGGGCCAGAAGGATCAGGAGTCCGTGGTCAAGGAATCGCAGAACATGCTCACAAAAAGCCTTGAGGAACTGATGTCCCACAGGGAGAACATCAAGAGCAAGGTCAATGACGCGCTGAAGAACCAGAATCAGATGGGCCCGTGCCCCAAGTGCGGCAAGGGAAGCCTTGTCACCCGCAAGTCCAAGCGCGGGAAACGGTTCATGGCATGCGACGCCTACCCGGAATGCGAGAACACATACCCGCTTCCCCAGTTCGGCGCCATACTGCCGCATCCGGAGCTATGCAAGAAATGCGGCGGCCCCCAGGTGAAGCTTGTGATGACCCGCAGGAAACCTGTCGAGATATGCCTGGACATGAACTGCAAGGCGAACAAGGACAGGCTCAAGAAAGCCGCAAAGGCCAGAGAGGCCAGGACGCTCGCAATGCCCGCTGCGACCGCACCGAAGTACAGGAAGCCCGGCGCGAAGTCCGAAGCGCCTGCAAAGAAGCCAGCTGCCAGAAAGCCTGCCGCGAAGAAAGCCAAGAAGAAGGATGTCATTGACACTATCGAGAAAGAGATAACCGAATGATCAACTCCCTCTGGCCGAATGATGCGACATTCTCAATCTGAGATTATGGGCGTCACAGTGAATCCGTTGGAATCATGCATCAGCCGCATCCAGCCCCTCTGATGCTTCGTGCGCCTCATCTTGACGCAGTTAATCCTGAGCTGGACATCGCTGTCGCCGACCTCATGCATTTTTAGGTGGATTATGCCGTCTGCCAGGAAATCCTCGTCATTCGCCACAAGTTTGGTGTTGCCGTGGCTTATCTCGGATATCAGGAACACGGTCGGCCCGAGCTCCTTCAGGAATCTCATGAAATGGAACAGCTCCGCTCTTGGATTCTCAAGCCTGGTGAGCGAGTACAACGCAGCCAGCGAGTCGATGACAATGATATCGAAGTCATCTTCATCCACCCTCTTCTTGATGTATTTCGTTAGGATGTCAATCCATGCGCCGTCCGCTTCCTTCTCGGGGTGCGCCTTCCTTATCTTTCCAACGTCAATCATGAATACAGGAAGTTTGTCGATATCTTTCATCTCCAGGTCCAGCATGGCTCCTTTGAGGCCTTCGTAGCTCTCTTCCAGCGAAATGTAGAGTCCCTTGTAACCCTCGCGCTTCGCATTCTCATACATGATGCTGTAGGCGACAGAAGTCTTCATGGAACCGGGAGTTCCGCAGATAAGGACAACGTGACCTTCTGGAATTCCTCCGCCCAGTATATCGTCAAAACCCTCGATGTATGTCTTCATCTTCTTCATGCGATCACTAAACCCGCAATGCCATTGGAACTATAAATACTTACCATCGCTGGCATGAACGGGATACGGCCAGAAAAAGGTTATATATGCTCCCAACTTTGTAACGCCGATACCATGCACAAAACATGCGACGTTGAAATGGGCGCGGACTTGCTGGCCGCCAATAAAAGGATTGCAGAGGACAATGCGGCACTGCTTGAGAAACACGGCATCAAATCATTCGATTTCCTGGGCGCCATCGGCTCCGGAAAGACCCTTCTTATTGAAAAACTGGCTGACATCCTTCAGTCCAAGGGATTGAGATGCGCAGCCATCGCCGGGGACGTTGCCGGCGATGACGATTATCGCCGCTTCAGTGCCCACGGCATGCAAGTTGTGAACATCAACACAGGCAAGGAATGCCATCTGGACGCCCATATGGTGGACCATGCGCTGGAGAAGCTTGACCTCGAGAACATCGACGTGCTTTTCATCGAGAATGTTGGGAACCTGGTGTGCCCGGCGGATTTCCAACTCGGCAGCAAGACCCGGATAACAGTCGTTTCCGTGACGGAGGGCGACGACATGATACGCAAGCACCCCACACTCATGGGCAGTTCCGATATAATCATCATCAACAAGATAGGGCTCGCCCAGGCCATGGAAGTCGATGTGAAGGTGCTGAAGGCGGATGCCGCCCGGATAAACCCGCACATACCGGTCTGCCTCACGGATGCCAGGCAGTGCATCGGCCTGGACGCGCTCCTGAAGGAAATGGGGCTGTGATGGCCACATGCCCAGGATAGTGGTGCGCGGCATCGTCCAGGGCGTGGGATTCAGGCCGACGGTTTACCGCGTGGCAAGGGTGATGGGGCTCAAAGGCCATGTCCTAAACACCGGCTCCAATGTTGAAGTAGTCATTGATGGGAATCCCGATCTTTTCATGAACGCATTGAAAGAAGCATTGCCTCCGTTGGCAAAATTAGATGGTTTCACGATTGAAGATTGCGCGGAGCCGGATTATGAATTCCAAATAATCCAGAGCAGCACGGGAAGCCGAAATTCTCCGCTTCCGCCGGATTCGGCCATCTGCCCGGATTGCCTGGCAGAACTTTTTCGGCCGGGAGACAGAAGAAAAGATTATCCGTTCATCAACTGCACGAACTGCGATGCCAGATTTTCCGTTATAGCCGATCTTCCATACGACCGGCCCAACACATCCATGTCTGACTTTCCGATGTGCAAATCATGCCAATCTGAATACGCCAATCCGCTGGATAGGCGGTTCCACGCTCAAACGACTTCATGCCCGGACTGCGGCCCCAGATACAGGCTGGAAGGCGTTCCCACCAATGACCCGATCGGCATCTTTGCCATGGCCATAAATTCCGGCAAGGTCGGAGCCATCAAGAGCTGGGGCGGCACTCATATCGTGTGCTTGCCATCCGAGGTTGCGCGTTTAAGGGAACGCTTCAACCGTTCCCAGAAGCCGCTTGCTGTGATGGTGAAGGACATTGATGCAGCAAGAAAATACGCTCATGTTTCAGAGCATGACAAGAAATTATTGGCATCCACAGCCAGGCCCATAGTCCTCCTCGACCGAATCGGCAACGCATTGGACGACACCGCCCCCGGCCTGGACCGAATCGGTCTTTACCTGCCTTACAGCGGTTTGCATCACATGCTGTTCAGCAAGTTGAATTCAGACGCGCTGATAATGACATCCGGCAATGTCCCTGGCGAGCCGATGGCCATAAACGATGATGAAATAATGAAACTGGCCGCAGACGTTTTCCTGATTCACAACCGAAGAATCATCAATCGCACGGATGATTCTGTGATGGTGCCTTACCGCGATGGCCAGTTCTTCATTCGCAAGTCCCGTGGCCATGTTCCGAACCCGCTCCCGTTACCGCATAACCGGACGCTCGTTGCGGTGGGCGCGGACATGAACAACACAGGCGCGATATCAGTTGGCGGTAAGGCGATAATGACCCAGCACATCGGCGACATCAGCCGGTATGAAACATCCCAATTCCTGGAATCGGCAATAAAACATCTCATGAAATTGTATGGCATCCAGAAGCCGGAGGCGGTCATCATGGACCTGCACCCCCGATACTCCAGCCGGAATGTCGGCAAGCGTCTGGCCGAGGAATGGAGCGTGCCGGCAATCGAGGTTCAGCACCATGCCGCGCATGCGTTCGGCCTTGCTGCCGAGCATGGATTGGACGAGCTCACGGTACTGGCATGTGACGGAACCGGCTATGGAACCGATAGCCAGGTATGGGGCGGGGAAATACTGAATGTCAAAGGCGGCAATTTCGCCAGGTCTGGCCGCCTGGCCTACATCCCCCTCCTTGGCGGCGACAAGGCGGTCGAGGACCCCCGGCGGATGATTTTTGCGATCACGAATATGCTTGGCTTGGAGCAGCCATACTTCACCGGCAATGAGGCTGAGGTTCTTCATGGAATGATGAAAATCAGCGTGAAAACCTCCAGTACCGGCCGAGTGCTGGACGCCCTTTCATGCTGGCTGGGAATATGCGATGTCATGACCTACGATGGCGAACCCGCAATGAAGCTGGAGCCGTACATCCGCAGGGGCAATGCAATCCATGAATTCCATGCAGATGTTAAATCCGGAACCGTGGACACCCCTGGATTATTCGCCCAGCTGGCTGAGGTCTCGAAACCTGGAAAAATTCCCGGGCAGAAGGACACAGCAAACATTGCCAGGTCCTTCACCGACGCGCTTTTTGAAGGCCTCGTCGAAGCCGCGAATCCCGGTGAGCATCTCGGGTTCACCGGCGGCGTCTCCTACAACCTGGCCATCAACGATATCCTTCAGGAAAAACTTGATGAAAGAGGGGTAAAATTCATAATCCATGGGTGTGTGCCCAACGGTGACGGGGGCGTGAGCTTCGGTCAATTGGTAGGAGGCGGTTACAATCTGCTTGGCGATTCCCGGTAAGGTCATCGAGATTTCGGATGGCAAGGCCAAAGTCCAGTATTCCGAAGGCGTCACCAACACGGCCAATGTCTCCTTGGTGGACGTGAAAATCGGCGATTGGGTGTTGGTGCACGCGGGGTTCGCCATCCGGACGCTTTCCGAGGCCGATGCCCTGGAAACTCTAGCGCTCTGGGACGAGATGCTGGAGGCCGGAGGCGCCCCGGATGCATGAATTTTCCATGATCCAATCGGTAGTCCAGCTGGTCAAGGCCGAGATGCAGAAGCGCGCCGTCATCAAGGTCACAGAAATAAACCTTGAAGTGGGCGAGCTGACTTTCCTCTCACATGACGCGCTGCAGTTCGGCTTCCAGGCGCTTGTGGAAACAGAACCGAAGATTTCTCCCGATTCTTTGAAAATCTCATCAATCCATGCGGAAGTCAAATGCGAGAAATGCGGATTCATCGGGCCGATGAAAACCGCAGAATCGGAAGTGTATCACCAACTCATGGCGCCTGTTTTCAAATGCCCGGAATGCGGCGGGCCAGTGGAGATTGTCAGGGGGAGGGAATGCACGGTCAAGAACATCAGGATGGAACTGGAGGATTAGATGTTCGAACTCCGCGATCGCGCCATGGCAGAAAAGATAATCACCAAAATCAGGGATATGGACCAGCGCATCCGCATAATGCACGTCTGCGGCACCCACCAGGACACGCTGGTGAAACACGGCCTCATCGACATGCTGGCAGAAGTAGGTGTGGAAGTCCGCCAGGGCCCCGGCTGCCCGGTGTGCGTCACCACACCGCAGGAGATTGAGGAGACGCTGGCCCTTGCCCGCGCCGGAAAGACAATCGCCATATTCGGCGACATGCTGAAAGTTCCCTCTGACTCAGGTTCACTGCTAAGGGCGAAGGGCGAAGGCGCCGATGTGCGCATTGTCTATGGTATCAATGAAGCTGTGGAACTGGCCCAGAAAATCGAGAATGATGTTGTTTTCATTGCTGTGGGTTTCGAAACAACAGCGCCGGCAACCGCCAGCATCCTGCTGGACAATCCCCCGGACAACTTCTCGGTGCTATGCTGCCACCGCACCATTCCCGAAGCGCTGAGGATACTGGTCACATCCGGCAAAGTCGAAATTCAGGGCCTGCTTGAACCGGGCCATGTCAGCGTGATAACCGGTTCCGACATGTACGAATTCCTTTCCCGGGATTGCAGAATCCCCCAGGCCATTGCCGGTTTCGAGCCACTCGATGTGCTGATGGGCGTCTACCTGCTGGCCCGCCAGATAAAGAACGGCGAGGCGGAGGTGGAGAACGCCTACACCAGGGCCGTTTCCCCAGAGGGGAACCTAAAGGCCCAGGCCGCCATGGCGAAGGTCTTCGAGCCATGCGATGTTAAATGGCGCGGGTTTCCAGTATTGCCTGGCACAGGATTGAAACTCAAACCTGAATGTGCCAAGTGGGATGCCCGCTTGAAATATGCCGACATCCTGGCCCCGGTATACGCCCGCGAGTACGAGGAGCCGCCCGGCTGCAAATGCGGCGATGTCCTACGCGGGGAAATGGACCCCCAGGACTGCCCACTGTTCGGGAAGGTGTGCAACCCGAGCAATCCGGTGGGGCCGTGCATGGTGAGCTTTGAAGGTGGATGCTCAATAGAATACAAATACAGAAGGAAGTAAATCAATGGAATTTCACCGGATTTGAAAATAAAAATTTCACCCAAATAGGATTTTCTTCTATAGTTTTTATAAGCGGAAATCATTCAATTGTTTCATCAACTTAACATTTTCTTTCTATTTTTTGAAAAGAATCCATATTATTATATATACTTTTCCAAATCTATTTATATATCAATAACAATATTTTTATATATTATAACATTATTCCCCGGTCTCGTGCAAAAACCCGCCCCAATTTCGAAGGCTATTTCCTTCCTCCTGGCTATTTTAGTCATTGTAACAACTTTAAGCCTCTTCTCATACGGGCCATCCATTGCAAGGCAACTTTCCCCTCTCCGAATCAAGGGCTCTTCTTATTCAAACAGCGGCTCAATAATGCATGACCACGTCAGCCGCTTTAATGCCGATCTCTCAGAACCCGATCGAATTGCAAGGGACTCAATCAGGATTGACGGTGATTTGAATTTCGTTAATTCCGAAGCGGTCAGCTCCGGGAACGGAACCTCGGATAACCCATGGATAATTGAGAACTGGGAAATCGATGTCTCAAGTTCCGGTTGCGGGATTTATATCGGCAATTCATCATCTCATTTTACGATTCGCAATTGTCTTGTGAGCAATGTCACTGGTAATTCCGGGGAATACTGGCTCAATGCAGGAATATACATTTTCAACTCGACCACCGGAAACATAAACGATAACACGGTATCGAACAACACATTCGGCATCCAT
>CALKWP010000002.1 GCA_938004075.1 uncultured Methanomassiliicoccales archaeon | reverse complement strand
AGATGGTGATTCGTGACTGGAGTTCAGACGTGTGCTCTTCCGATCTATGGGAGATACAGCAGATAATCGACCTTGGCGTGGAGGTCAAGCTGAACACACGGGTAGGCAAGGACGTGAAGTTCGACGACCTCCTGAAGAAATACGATTCCGTTTTCCTGGGCATCGGCGCCCAGAAGGACCTGCCTCTTGGCCTTGAAAATGAAGACAAACCGGGCATCCTGAACGGCATGCAGCTGCTCCGGAAGATGAACCTTGAGGAGAAGATTGACCTGGGCAAGCGCATCCTGGTCATCGGCGGCGGGAACGTATCGGTCGACCTGGCCAGGACCGCCCTGAGGATGGGCTGCGAGAAAGTCATCATAGCTTACCGCAGGGAAGAGGTTGACATGCCAGCATATCCGGAGGAGATAGACGAGGCCAAGAAAGAAGGCATCGAGTTCTACTTCCTGGTCGCACCCGAGAAGATTATCGTCGAGAATGGCAAGGCCACCGGCGTCATCTTCAGAAAGATGAAGATGGACGAGTTCACCAAATGGGGCCGCAGGAAACCGGTGCCAGTGGACTACGAGACCGTGACCATCATGGCAGATAATATCGTAACTGCCATCGGCCAGCAGATTGACGTCGATTTCACCGGAGAAATTGCCTCCAAGATAATGGACTACAGAAAGCGCATAGCCGTGGACCAGTTCACCATGGAGACAGCGCACCCCAAGGTTTTCGCAGGAGGCGACGCGGTGCTTGGGCCGGCGACGGTCATCCAGGCAGTCGCGCATGGAAAGAATGCCGCCAGGCAAATAGACATAAAGCTCATGGGTGAGGACAGGCTGCGCAAACTCCAGTACACAACCCCGTACGAGTACTCCATGGAACCGCCCAAGAACGAGCACAACATCCCCAGGGCGGACCTGCAGACCATACCGATCAAGGACAGGGTGTGCAACTTCAAGGAAGTGGTCACCTGCCTGGACGACCAGTGTGCGGTGCGAGAGGCAAATCGTTGCCTCCGCTGCGACATAAGGGAGGATGATTGAGATGAAAATAATCATCGACGGCAAAGAGATAGAATGCCTGGGCAACGAGAAGGTCCTGGACGTCGCCAAGGCCAACGGCATCCACATACCCACTCTGTGCTTCAACCCCCTGAACAAAGAGAAGCGGCCGGCAGGATGCAGGCTTTGCCTGGTGGAGGTCAAGGCCGGCGGAAGGCCGGGACTGCAGTCCAGCTGCTCACTGCCAGTATCCGAAGGCTTAAGCGTTTCCACATGCAGCGACGTGGTGTTCAATGAACGCCGCGAGGTTGTCGAACTGCTCCTGTCCGAACACGAACAGGATTGCCGCAACTGCCCCATCAGCGGGGAGTGCAACTTCGCCAAGCTGTGCCGCGACTACGACATCAACGGGGTCCCGGTGTGCGCCGAATGCCCCAACCAGAAGGAGGGCTGCCTGCTCGCCAGGGGCGTGCTGTGCATGGGCCCGATAACCTACGGCAACTGCGACGCATACTGCACGACCCGCGGATTCAGGTGCGAGGGATGCCACAGCGTCCTGGTGAATGAGGATGTGCTCAAGTTCGGCCTGAGGGCTTACGCGAAAGCCGGCTTCACCAAGAAAGAGATACTGGAGGCCGCAAAGGTATATTCCATCGAGGCTGTCAAGGTACTTGAGAAGGTCATGAAAGAGGAGGGATTCAAATGAGCAAGGACATCAACATCCATGTTGAGCACCTGACTCGCGTCGAGGGCCATGGAAACATCATACTGAACGCCAAGGACGGCAAGGTCGAGAAAGTGCAATGGCAGGTCTCGGAGGCCCCGAGGCTCTTCGAGGCTTTCGTCCGAGGTAAGCCCTACAACCAACTTGCCCAGATAACCTCCAGAATCTGCGGAATCTGCTCAATCGGCCACACGCTGGCTTCCCTCAAGGCAACCGAGAACGCCATGGGCATCGAGATATCAGAGCAGAGCCAGAAGCTGCGCAGGCTCGCCATACACGGCGAGAACATGCAGAGCCACATCCTGCACGTAGGTTACCTTGTAGCTCCTGACCTCTTCGGCGCCGGAAGCGTCATTCCCATGGTCGGAACGCACACGGACGCCGTGCTGGCCATAGTGAAGCTGCACCGCATCGCGAACGATTACTCGGACATGATATGCGGCCGCACAACCCACCCAACCAACCTGATCCCCGGCGGACTGTACAAGTCCCCATCTCCGCTGAAGCTGAAGGAGCACAGGCAGAAGCTCCTTGACGCAGTTGAGACGACAAACGCAGTCGCGGAGATTGTCCTGGCAAACGCCGGCGGATTGCCGAACTTCGTCAGGGAGACCGAGTTCATCGCACTCACAACGAAGGATGAGTACGCTCTCTATGATGGCGTGATTGGTTCCACCGACGCAGGCACATATGCGATTGACAAGTACGAGAAGGTTGTCAACGAATTCGTCGTTCCGCAGTCAACAGCGAAGTACTGCAAGAACAAGCGAGAATCCTACATGGTGGGCGCCCTTGCCAGGCTCAATCTGAACTACGACCAGCTCAATCCAATGGCGAAGGGATGGGCCAAGAAGTTCGGGCTGAAGCCAGTCTGCCACAACCCGTTCATGAACAACGTGGCCCAACTCATTGAATTCGTGAACTCCATCGAGGACTCGGTGAAGATAATCGATGAACTGCTGGCATCCGACTACGCTGACGAGCCCAGGCCCAAGGTGAAGCCGAAGGCAGGCCGGGGCGTGGGCATCGTGGAAGTTCCCCGCGGAATGCTGGTGCATGATTACACCTACGACAAGAACGGCATCTGCACCAAGGCGAACTGCGTCATTCCCACCAACATGAACCACAACAACATCCAGCATGACTTCGAGACCTTCGCGCCGACACTTCTGGGAAAGCCGGAGAAGCAGATAGAGCTCAACCTGGAGATGCTGGTGAGAGCCTACGACCCGTGCATTTCCTGCTCGACCCACTTCCTGAAGGTCGATTGGAAGCGGTAAACGGAAAATGGAAGGGGTCAAGTACCCCTTCCCCTTTTCATATTTCTCATGACCAGAATAGTTGTATTTGGCATCGGCAACACACTCATGGCTGACGATGGCGCCGGAGTGATTGTCCTTGAGCATCTCACCGACATCCCGGACAATGTCGAGCTGGTGGAGATGGCCACCGGCGGCATCTCTCTCTTGCATTATTTTGACGGTGTTGACAGGGCAATCATTGTAGATGCGGTGGATTTCGGCGGAAAGCCGGGTGAGTTCCGGATTTTTAAACCCGAGGAGGTGGATTCAATCAAAACGGTTGGATATTCCCTTCATGACGTGGACATCCTGAATGTGCTGAAGATAGCCGCGCAGATGGGCACCCTGCCAAGGGAGGTTTTCATTGCTGCTATACAGCCCGCCAGCCTGGAAATGGGGAAGCCATTGAGTCCGGAAGTAGCGGGGGCTCTGGCAGAGTTGGCCAGAGAAGTAATGAAATTGCTCTGAAGGTTTTTATCCCATCATCGCATATCCCCAAATATGAAAGGCCGCGTGAACATCCGGGTGCGCTACATCGAGATCGACCAGATGGGCGTCGTGAACAACGTCAATTACTTCAAGTGGCTGGAGGAAGGCCGGGTAGAATTCCTCCGGGACCTGGGCATGCCGCTTATCGAGATAGAGAAGGGCGGCACCATTCTGATGATGGCAGAAACGAAATGCAATTACCTCTCGCCGGCAAGGTACGACGAGGAGCTTGTGTTGGAAACTTCAGTCGCTCACGTAGGCACCAAGAGCTTGAGGTTCGAATACCTGGTGCGTAAAAAGGCAGGCAAAGAAGAGATTGCCAGGGCGTACACCGTTCATGTGACTACAGATAAAAATGGGAAGCCAATGCCAATTCCCCCGAAGCTAAAAAAAATCTTACTGGAGGCAATGATATGACCGAATACAAGAAGCTGGCGCCCTCCCGCGCCCTGAGCCATATCTCCCACCCGGTTGCCATAATCACGGTGAACGACGGCAAGAAGCTCAACGGCATGACCGCGGCCTGGGTCACCCAGATTTCCATCGACCCGCCGATGCTGTGCACATCCATCAGCCCGCTCCGGCACACCTGGGATATGCTGGAGAATGTCGAGCATTTCGGCGTGTGCATGCTCTCGAAGGACCAGGAGAAGGAGTCCAATTTCTTCGGCTCCAAATCCGGGAGAAAGACGGACAAGTTCAAGGCCATGGGCATCGAACCGTTCATGGCTGCAAACGATGTCCCTCTGCTGCCAAACTGCGTTGCGAGTTTCGTCTGCCGCAAGACCCACCAGGTCGAGCAGGGGGACCATTTCGCGCTGTTCGGCGAAGTTGTCGAAGCCTGGAAGGGGCCAGATACGGTTCCGCTGAACTATTTCAAATCGAAATACCATACATGGTGATGCAATGACCGTGAGAGAGGTTCTGATGCACAGGAAGATTGGATGGTTGGCCATCGTCGGCCCGATGTTCGCATTGCTCTCGATATGGCTCTGCGTCATGGTCTCGCCTTGGTTCACCTGGCGCCACAACGCCATAAGCGATTTCGGGGTTCATTCGGTTGCTCCGCTGTTCAATTCATCCCTGATTGCCTGCGGAATCATGTGCGCCATCTTCGCTATGGGCGTCATCCTCAGATTCAAGAGCAAAATGGGAAAAATCGGCATGGCGGTATTCTTCCTGGCCTGCATCTCCCTGGTGGGCATCGGCGTGTTCCATGAGAATCTTCGGCCTTACCACTTCATCTTTTCAGTGGCCTTCTTCGTGCTGCTGCTCATCGCCACTCTGATACTGGGGCCGCTGTTCCTGCTCAAGAGAAAAACCACGCACCTGGGCGCCGGAGCAATCCTGGTGACGGTCATCGGAATGTTCGGCTGGGCGTACCATATCGCAGTCGGCTGGGGAACAAATGTCGCAATCCCCGAAGCTCTTACTTTTGTTCCGGGCGGGATATGGTTCATGATGCTGGGCGCATGGGTGCTTGGAAAAGATTCAAAGGGTTTGCAAGCCTAGAATCCCAATCCATCCCTGATGAACATGACGCCCCAGGCCAGTGTGATCAATCCCATTATTGTGCTCATGACCTGTATTGGCATATGGCCGATCCTCTTGGCGTACCTTGCAGCCAGCAGGAGCAATGCGGCCGAAAACGCCAGCACGATGACGAGAGCCAGGCCGGTGCTCAACACACCGTAATCATGCGACGTGATGATTATCGTGGAGATTGTAGCTGGCCCGGTCAGAAGCGGGGTTGCGATGACGGAAGCGATTGCTGCGGTCGAGCTCCCCTCCTTCTCCTCCACCTTGAAAAGTGACATGCCGAGAGACATCTGGATGCCGAATATCAGAAGGATGATGCCGCCCGCGATCTTGAAATTCTGTATGTCTGTGTTGAAGATATCCAGGAGACGCTCGCCCAGGAACAGGACAAGGCCGGATATGAATGCCGCGACAGCAATTGCCAGGAAAGCGGTCCTGCGCTTCTCATTATCTTTCATCGGGTCTGTAGCAACCGCAAAAACAGCAAAGCTGGCCATGGGGTCGATGATGACCATGAACAGGACTATGAGCTGGATCAGGCTCTCAAGCATGGTTCATGCCATGACAGGGATGTATTTATCGGTTTTGTTAGAGGTAAGCCTCTTCTCCATGCTCGCATTGGTCCAGACCAATCTCTTCCTCGCTGGCATCAACTTTCACAGGTGTGAACTGGTCAATCAGGTAGAGAACGCCGTAAGTGAAAACGAAGGCGTAAATCGATACTATCGCAACAGCTGCCAGTTCGGTCAGGAAGAAATTGAAGCCGCCGAATATCAATCCGTTCGCCCCGGCCGGGTTTATGGCTTTCTGGGCAAATATCCCCAGAGCGATTACGCCGGTTATGCCGCCGACGCCATGCACCCCCCATACATCAAGGGCATCGTCCCATTTCATTTTCTCTTTGAAAGTAATGGCCAGATAGCATATCACGCCTGCCATTATGCCGATGACCATGGCGCTCGTCGGGCTCACGTAACCGGCCGCAGGAGTGATGGTGGCAAGACCCGCAACCGCCCCGGTGAGAAGGCCAACAAATTTGGGCTTACCCTTCTGTGTCCATTCAATGATCAACCAAGTGATTGCGGCAAAGGATGCTGCGATATCCGTGTTGACGAATGCAATCACAGTAACATTGTCTATCATCAGTTCGCTGCCGGCATTGAAACCGTACCAGCCGAACCACAGCAAACCAGTGCCCAGAGCCACGAGAGGAATGCTGTGGGGGCCCTTTTCCAGGACACTTCTTTTGCCCAGATAAAACACGGATGCCAGAGCGGCCATTCCGGCGATTGCATGAACCGTGATTCCTCCGGCAAAGTCAAGGACGCCCCATTGCTGGAGCAATCCTCCGCCCCAGACCATATGGACAATCGGGAAATAGACACCCAACAACCAAACCACTAGGAATATCAAGTATGCTTTGAAGCCGACACGATTGGCGAAAGCACCGGTTATGAGCGCCGGGGTGATTATGGCGAACATCATCTGGTAGATGATGAATGTGTACAACGGTATTGCACCATTGCCGGTAAATATATCGGTCATGGAAATGTCTCTGAGGAATGCATGGTCCAGGTTTCCAATGACTCCGCCAATGTCCCCGCTGAAACACAGGGAATAACCGACAGTGACCCATAGGATCGTTGTGATGCCCATTGATACGAAGCTCTGCATCATTATCGTCAGAACATTCTTCCTTCCAACGAGCCCGCCATAGAAAAAGGCAAGTCCTGGTGTCATAAGCATGACAAGGCTGGTCGCAATCAACATGAATCCTGTATTGCCAGTATCCGCAATCTGGTTCACCATGTCCATCATAATATTACCATCCACTACGTATTATTGTCAAAGCAACCGGATTGTTTTTAATTATATATCGTTTTCTATAATAACATCATTCCAGAATAATAAATCAACGTAGAGATATCTTCGGAAAGACTTATATTCGGATAAGCGATTTAGGTTGATAATAGCAGGAGACGATTCAGATGACCGCAGTACCGTTGGGAAACAAACAGCATTTCAAGAAGCAGCAGAGCCATGTGGCCGGAGAGCAGCAGTACCTGGACCTTGGTGCCATGCATTTCGCGGATGAGGCAACCGGCGGCAGCCATGGCGCGTCCATCAAGGTAGCTGAGATATACCGTTTCGAGGACCTCAAATGCCTGACTAAGCACCTCTACGACGGGCACACACTCCTGATTGATTACTCTGCTATTGCAAATGACGAGCTGGCCCTCAGGCGCATTTCCGCTGAACTTCAATCGGTGGCCGCGGATGTCAAGGGCGATGTCGCGGGCGTCGGGAAGAATCTCCTGGTTGTAACATCCAACGGGCTGGTTGTGGATCGCAACAAGATCAGAGGATCATACTGAAATATTTCTGTTAACATATAGATTCAATTATTTCAGTTGCGCTACATTTTTCCCTCAGACATACACACCCCAGCATGCCCCGCCTGAATTGAAACATTTATGTATTTGGAGGGCGGGGTACTGGTATCATTCTGGAATCGAGTGATACTCCCAATTGCAGAGCATCAATGGGAACCGTGCCTGTGAGGGTATGGGCTGAGGCCCTATCCAACGTTCACAGTGGCCTCCAATCTAGAAGCTCTTGCATGGATGGCTATTCTCTCATCTTTTAGTTGTGCTGGGGCGTGTGGGTCGGATTAATCGGTGCCGAAGCCTGAAATCGAGTTGAATGCCGATATAAACACCCCTAAGCTGACACCCAGGGCCCTCCAAAGAATGATGACGTTAATCGGTCAACCGACCAGATTCCAGCAATCTGGTCCACAACCCAGCCCTCTTGTTTGCAGAACGCTGGAGTAGGCGGGGCATGATGAAGTTGGCTGGAACCAGTTTGAGCGTCAACTTAATCCCACCCGGCCTTCATCCGGGGCATTTCCGCCTATTCCGACAGCACAGACGTAACCAGGAACCTGTCCGCCCGGTGCATCAGAACGAAGTACCTGCGGTCGTGCTTCACGTGCCGCATCTTGACGCATCTTATCCGAAGCTGGATGTCAGTGTCGCCGACCTCATGGAGCTTCAACATGATGTTGCCATCGGCCAGGAAATCTTCCCTGTACGGGCCGAAGGCCTCGCTGCCAGGGTACATCTCGGATATGAGGAATGACGTGACCCCGAGCTTCTTCAGAAATCCGAAGAATTGGAACAGCTGCTGGCGCGGCTTCTCAAGCTCGATAAGCGAGTAGAGAGCAGTTAGTGAGTCGATAGCGATAATGTCAATCTTGTCTTCCTTCACCCTTCTGGTCAGGTACTCAGTCACGAATCTGAGCCAGTCCTGCATCTGGTCGACCTCATCATACTCCATCCTGAGCCTGGCAAGGTCAACAATGAACAGGTCCTTGTCGTTGAAATTCTTCATGCTGAGCTTTTCCATGCCAGTAAGCAAACTGTCTTTGGTTTCCTCGAGCGAGATGTAAAGGCTTTTCTTCTTGGCATTCTGGTGATTCTTGTAGAGAATGTTCAGGCATACCGAGGATTTCATCGTTCCCGGTGTGCCGGATAACAGAACAGTGTGACCCTCGGGAATTCCGCCACCCAGCGCCTCGTCAAAACCGTCAATGTATGTCTTGATCAGATTTCCACCACGCACGGTGATACGGTTCTTGGGATAAATATCTTATGCACAGATTTTAACGCCAATTACTTGATATCCAGTTCCGAAGTTATGTCCTTCAGCATGGCTATCTTTTCGGTGCTGTCCTTGGTGAGCAACGGGACTGCGTCGTCAACCTGCTTTGTCACGTGGAACGTGTCCGGGTGGGTGAGGAGTAGCGGGACATTCTTAGTCGCAGCCATCGAGATTATCGCCGGGGATGGGAGTATATTATTCGTAAGCACGATTCCAGTCGTATCGGTATCCAGGGCGGCCAATATTATGTCCTCTCGTTCTCCGCTGGTGATTATGAGTTTTCCTTCCTTCTTGAAAGATGGGTCCCGTAGGGCCGAGGACGCGGACATCGCGCCGACGAAGATATGCTTCACTGGCTTGAGGAGTTCCTCGTCGCCGGCAAGCACTTTCGCGAAGAGCATGTCAGCGAGATAATTCATCGAGAACTGGGTGAGCTCCTTCTTGAATGGAACGAAGCCCAGCACGCGGATGCCCATCTTGTGGATGGTATCCATGTGCGTTACCTGGAAGTCCTCGATGTCGGCGACCTTGTTGATGATAACGCCCATGAGGTCCGCGCCATGAAGGTCGACGTATTGCTTCAGGAAAGCCAGGTCGTCCATTATCGTATCTTCGGCGCCGGCCATGACCACAACGAGCTTTGCCCCCAGGTCCCTTGACAGTGATATGGCATCCATGTTGACGCTGGTGCCATACCTCAGGTTCTTTCCGGATTCCACAAATAAGTAATCGCAGTCCTTCTCGATCTCACTGGCGATGTCCAGCAATTTCTTCCTGCGTGCCGCGTCATCGTACATGTATCCCAATTTGGAATGCTCGAAGCCGATTGTCACATCCTCGGGCCTGGATCTTAGGCCAAAGATGTTGGTGACCAGCGCGGAATCGTAATCCCAGAGCCGTTTCTTCTGGTATAGCAGGCGGTCGCCCATCGGCTTCATGTATCCAATCTTCCCGCCCAGCACCTTTCCCAGCCCCACGATCATGCTGGTCTTTCCCGCGTTCTCGCTCATGGATGCGAACACAAATCTTTTCATTTCTTTTCACCCCTGTTCCTTTCTGATAGCAGTATCCTGACGTCAACGGCCATGGCGCCCTTGCCATTCTCGTAGACAGTGAGCGGATTTATCTCGATATCAGATATCTCCTCGCATTTTGTTATGACGTTCCCCAATTTAATTATTGTGTCGACAATGCTTTCGATGTCGCGCTGAGTCTCCCCACGCACTCCAAGCAGAAGAGAGTATGAGCGGATGTCCTTCAGCATGCTGAGTATCTCCCTGCGGTCCAGCGGAAGGGCCCTGAATGCGACGTCCTTCATGACCTCAACGTATATCCCGCCTAGGCCGAACATTATAACGGGGCCGAACGCATGGTCGCGCCTTGCCCCGATTATGGTCTCGGTACCTTTCTGGACCATTGTGGCAATCTCGACGCCTTTGATGTTTGCATCCGGCTTGTACTTCCTGGCATTGCGCATGATGGCCTGGTAAGCGTCCATGACCTCTTCCGGGTTGAGCAGATCAAGGGCTATTCCTCCCGCATCGCTCTTGTGTATGATGTCCTTGGAGGCTATCTTCATGACCACTGGATAGCCAATCTCCTCAGAGAATTCCACGGCTTCCTTGATGTTTGTGGCTATCTTGCTCCGGGGAACCGGAATTCCGGCTTCACGCATGAGCGCCTGAGCTTCTTGCGGCAGGAGGAAATTCCTGTTGTCTTTCCGAACTTCCGCGATGGTGTCCAGCATGGATTGGATATTCATCGGAGTCTCGACTGGCTCATCGCGCTTCTGAGAGATGTTATCGTAATAACGGTACAGAACGCCGAAACATGATACAGCCTCATACACGTCGCCGAATACTGGCACGCCCAGCTTCCTCAGGTCTCTGATGCATTCCTCGACCTCTTCGCCGCCCACTAGAGAGAAGACAATCGGTTTCTTCCCGGCCTGGTACTTCTCAATGTTCTGGACAATCATTTCCTGGTACTTTGCCCGGTCGAAATCCGCTGTCTGGCAGTAAAGCGCGATAACAGCATGAACTCGGTCATCCAGAAGTGCTGCACCAAGCCCGCCATCGTAGTGCTTGGCCAATGCCTGGCCGGTGATATCTATGGGATTCCGCGTTGAGCCAAAGTCCGGGGTGACAGGTGAGAATATCTCCTTTGTGGCGTGGACGTCATCCAGCAATTCCACATTGAACTTCTCGCAGGCGTCTGTTGCCATGACGCCGATGCCGCCGCCATTGGTTATTATGACAGTGCTGCGGCCCTTGGGCAATGGCGAGAATGAAAGGAACTTGCACCAGTTGAAGGCTTCCTGAAGGCTCTCGGCTCTAATCACGCCGCATTGCCTCATCACCGAGTCGAATATGCCGTCTGCGCCTGCCAAAGCCCCAGTGTGGGAAGCAGCAGCCAGCGCTCCCCTTTTGGACCGCCCGGATTTGATGACAATAACCGGCTTCTTTGCCGTGGCCTTCTTGAGGAATGCTGCCATCCTCTCGCCTTCATTCACGCCCTCGATGTAAAGCAATATGATTCCAGTATCAGGATCCTCGATGAGGTATTCCAGCAGGTCTGCCTCTTCCAGGTCGGACTTGTTGCCCACCGAGACAATGGCACTGAGTCCTATATTCTCGGTTGCAGTCTTGCCGATCATCGCAATGCCCAGCGCCCCGCTCTGGGTTACTATGGCGACATTGCCGCGGTTGATGTCCCTTGGCCCGAAAGTGGCGTTCAGGTTCATCTTCCCGGAATATATGCCGAATATGTTTGGGCCCAGTATCCTCATTCCATGCTCGTGGGCAAATTCGACGATGCGATGCTCTTCCTCGACATTGCCGACTTCAGAGAAACCGGAAGTGATTATGACCAGGAATTTGACTGATTTTTCGGCACAGGACCTCACTGCATCGAAAACGAATTTTGCGGGTATGACTATCACAGCCATATCGACATGGCCTTCGATTTCACGGATGTCCTTGTGGACCTTCATCCCGAACATCTCTCCGCCCTTGGGATTCACCGGGTAGATATCTCCGGCAAAGTCCATCGAAGTGATGTTCTCCATGAGCTTGCAGCCCACCTTGTTCTTCTCTGCGGACGCCCCGATCACGGCCACCGACCGCGGCTCGAACAGGTACTTCATATCCGGCGCTTCCATCATCAAGCCTCCCTGAATAGCATTTTCATCTCGTAAACTCCAGAGCCAGAGCGCTTTTCGATCATGAAACCCATCTTCTCGAAAAGCTTGAGCATCGGGATGTTCTCGACCAGGACCTCGGCTGTGAAGCCCAGCAGACCGTTCTTCTTTGCCAGGTAGGTAATGTATTTCAGCAATTCATGGCCGATTCCGTTGTTGTGGTAATCATCCCTCACGACAAACGCGACCTCGGCTGTGTGCGATGCCTCATCGATGCCATACTGGCTCACGCCCACTATCTTCTCATTCGTCTCTCCGCCAATCGTTGCCAGGATGACCATTTCCCTCATGTAGTTGATTATGGCGAATTCCTGCAAGCGCTCGTGCGGCATGTCCTTTCTCACGCTTAGGAAGCGCCTGTAAAGACTCTTGTCAGATAAATCGTAAAAGAATTCCTTGAGCAATGGCTCGTCAGTTATCTTAACTGGCCGCAGAAGTATCTCCATTCCGGTCTCGGTTGTCCTGAAGGTCTCCAGCTCTTCCGGGTACTCACCTTTCTTGCCCGGGATGAAGGCCTGGTCGCTGTATATGAGATTCATCTCCTTGGCCTGCTTTATGAGCTCCGGCCTGAATTTGGGGTGTGCCACCGAGATAAGTTCCATGGCGCGTTCGCGGATGTTCTTGCCATGCAGGTAAGCTATGCCATATTCGGTTATGACGTAATGCACATCGCCTCTATGGAGGGTAACGCCGGCGCCTTCTTTCAGGAAGGGCACTATCCTGGATATCTTGCCATCATCGGCGGTGGATTGGAGCGTGAGTATGGTCTTCCCGTTCCTTGCCAGCATCGCGCCGCGCATGAAATCCGCCTGGCCGCCGACGCTGCTGTAGAATTTTTTACCCAGGGACTCGGCGGTCGCCTGGCCGGTGAGGTCTATCTCAAGGGCGCTGTTGATTGCGACCATGTTCTCGTGCTGGGCGATGATCAGCGGGTCGTTGGTGTAATCTATCGTCCTGAAGGAGATGGATGGATTGTCATGAATGAAATCATAAACCGCGGTGGTGCCCATGCAGAACGAGCACACGGTCTTTCCCTTGTTAATTGTCTTCCTGGTATTGTCAACGGCGCCTTCCTTGATAAGCTCTACCAGGCCATCGCTGATTAGTTCGGTATGCACGCCCAGATGCCTCTTGTCCTTCAGGTTTCTGAGAATCTCATTGGGCAGGGCACCGTATCCCACCTGGATGGTGTCACCATCTTGAACAAGTTTGGAGACGTATCCACCAATCTTGTGGGCGATATCATCATCCGCGTCATCCAGGTAAGTCAGTATCGGTTCGTCGTGAATGACCGCGTAATCAACCTTGCTCACGTGAATGTAACCGTCGCCATGCGTCCGGGGCATCTGCGGGTTGATCTGAACTATGACAAGAGTTGCTGCTTCGACAGCTGCTTTCACTATGTCCACGCTGACGCCAAAGCTCATGAAGCCGTGCCTGTCGGGTGAGGATGTCTGCACAAAAGCGACGTCCAGGGGAATCGCCCGCTTCCTGAAAAGGTCCGGGATCTCGGAAAGGAATATGGGCGTATAGTCGGCCAGTCCCTCGTTCACTGCATCACGCGTGTTGCCCGAGATGAAGAAGGAATTCTGCCTGAAATTCTTCTCGAACCTGGCGTCATTGTAAGGCGCGACGCCCAGTGTCCAGACGTTAAAAATTTCCGCATCGAATATCTGCTTGGGGTTCTTATCTACATATTCCATGAAGGCCTTCACAAGGTACTGAGGCTCGGCGCATGCGGTGCCGATGAATATGCGGTCTCCCCTGTGGATGTTACCGAATATCTTGTCCTCGGAAGCGAACTTCTCGGGGTACATTGACATCCAGTGCTTCAGGGGGTGCATCTGCTCCATTCTCAGTTTCCCCCCGGAACCTTTCTTTCCGGCTTCCCTGTGTACGGAACCTTGGAATAGTCAATCTTTCTCATGACTGGCCTGGCCATCTCCTCGTAATGATGGGCAGATAACCCCGCCACCCTGCCGAATATGAATATGGCCTTTGCCAGGGAGGCATCCATTCCCAGGTCCGCGACTATCGCGCCGATGACGCCGTCCACGTTGATAGGAAGATCCTTCCCGGTGACTTCTCTGAACGCGCCGGTTATCTCCCTGGAGGCTCTGACATTCGGCCCTGCGACCCCGGATTCAGAGGCCATGTTCCACAGCACATCGCGCCGCGGGTCGTTGTTATGAACGCGATGGCCGAGGCCAGGTATGCGTTTTTTTTGCTTGGAGTAATCAGAGATAATGGCCTTGAGGTCCTTCCCGGAAACCGTGCTTTCCATGAAGAATGTGGCCGCCTTTGCTCCTGCGCCGCCATGGACGTCGGTTATCACCCCGATGCCGTGAGCAAGGCACACTTCGTAGGCCGCCCTGGTGGACGTCGCCAGTATGGTCGCCTGGGCCGATGGCGGCGTGACTCCGTGGTCAACGCAGGCAGTAATCATCGATTCCAGCAGATTCGCCTTCTTCTCGTCGACTGCGACTCTCCCAGTGAATGCCCTGAATATGACTGAAGAGAAAGGCTCCCTTTCCCCGATTTCCGCCAGGGCAAGTTCAGTCCCGAGGAGCTTTGCCAGGTACCGGGCCATCCTGCCCAGCGCGAATGCGGTTCTCTTTGTGGGCCTGTCCGGGTAGGAAGCCAGCGCTTCGTCCAGAAGCAGGCATTTGGCCAGGCTCTTTGAGATGTCCTCGCCGGGCGTTCTCACGACTGGCGGGGCCGGGAGCATTGCGGCCTCAAGCGCAATCTTCCTGAGCGATTCCCTTGTCCTCACGTCCGGCAATTCGCCGGCGACCAGCAGATGAGCGACATCAATCAAAGTCTTGTTTCCGATCAATTCTCTCAGCGGGTAGCCTGAAATCATCAGATTGTCCGGCTGGACCTTTGTGATCTTGGTGTCCCAGGCTGTCTCATCCGCCATGAAAATTACTCCCTGACCTGGCGTATCGTGTCAAGCACGGTGCCGTCCCTGAACTGGACTATGGAGACTATCCTGTCCTTGTATTCTGGTTCCTCGGGCTTTCCTGCCTCGGCATAGGCAATGTCCCTGAGTTCCTTTATGTCGACCAGATTGACCGGGCTTCCCTTGAGCTTCTTGAGCAGGTCCTTCCTGGCCGGGTTGATTGCGATGCCCTGGTCAGTGACTATGGCATCGACAGATTGATGTGGAGCCGATACGGTCGTAACGCGGTCCCTGATTATCGCGTTGGTCTTGCGGAACACCGGCATCATCATGATGGATAGCTTGGCGCCTGCTGCAGTGTCCTGATGGCCGCCGATTCCGTGGAGCAGCCGCCCGTCGGAGTGGGTGTTGACATTGACATTGAAATCTATGTCCGCCTCGGTCCCGCCCAGAACCACGGTGTCCAGTATGTTGACTAGAGCGCCTTTGTTCCATGGGTTCGCGTAATAATTCGGGGTGATGGCGACATGGTTCGGGTTGGTCAGCATATCGCTCACGCTCTGAACGTCAAAGCTCTGGCCGCTCAGAATGGCCTTGCAATTGCCGTTCCTGTAGATGTCAATCAGATGCTCGGTCACTCCGCCATCCATCCATGCTGCCACTATCTTTTTCTCCTTCAGGTAATCCCCGAGGAATTTTGTCGTGGCAAGGGATATTCCGCCGGCGCCAGCCTGGTATGACATACCGTCATACACGAATCCGGTGTGTATCATCAGGTCGAGCGCTGCCTGGGCGATGGATGTCTTCTGTGGATCGGTTGCAATCTTGGTGGTGCCAGAAACAATCTTCTGATTGTCCCCGATGCTGGGAACGCTGACAATGTAATCCACGTAGTCCGCGCTTATCTGGATTGGGAGCGCGGGGTAATCAACAAGATTGTCTGTGATGGCGACCACCTTCTTTGCGTAGAAGGAATCCACCACAGGATATCCAAGAAACCCGCACGCGCTCTTGCCGTGAAGCCCGTTGCAGTTGCCCTGGTCGTCCGCAGTTGGAGCGCCGATGAATGCCACATCAATTTTAAGTTCGCCGGACTCGATGGCCCTGACCCTACCGCCATGCGACCTCAGAATGCTCAAGCCCTTCATGCGGCCGTGGGAGATTGCATCGCCGATGGGCCCGTTGACGCTGCCCTCGATGCTGTGGATGACGCCCTGGTCTATCAAGTTGACGAGAGGCTCATGGCACGGGAAAAGCGCGGATGGCGCGACAATCATATCCTTGAGGCCCTTCTCGGCGATTGCCTTCATGACCATGTTGACGACATAATCGCCGTCCCTGAGATGGTGGTGGAAGCTCACGGTCTGGCCATCTTTCAGTTTGCATGCCTCTATGGCCTCGTCGATGGAGTCAAGAAGCTTCTTCGTTCCGGGAACGTTACGGCCCCAGTATCCACCGGCCTTCCTGCCTCTGGGAAAGGTATTGAAAAGACCCTTGTAGGGCTTCAGCTTTCTGCCGTCCAATTCTACTGGAATATCGCGTCCTACCGCGTTTCGCACTGTCTTCAAACCAGCACCTCCGCCCCATACCGGGCCTTTCAAGCGGCTCCGTCATGGTTGGCGTGGCTCAGTAGCCCTTTCGGTTTATTAAATTTTGTTACATTGGGGTAAAACACTAAATACATTGTTTCCATAGCAGTTTCGAAATAGGTTTTAACCATGAACAGGAAGGAAATACTTCGCACCCCGGTGAAGCAGGTAGACATGGAACGCATCCAGACTGTGGAAGAGCTGATGACGGCATTCCAGAGCAGCAGCATTCAGAGCCGTAACCTCGGAATCTGCGCAAGCGTCTGGGAACGCATGTTGAAGGATAAGGACAGGCCGACGATAATCCTCGGATTGAGCGGCCCCCTCATCGCAGCGGGCCAGAGGAAAGTCATCCGCGACATGATAAAATACGGCCTGGTGGACGCAATAGCCAGCACAGGCGCCGTCATGTACCAGGATTTCTACCAGTCCATGGGCGGGAAGCATTACATGGGAACGCCGACCGCTGACGATTCCGTGCTTCACGACCTCAAGATAGATAGAATATACGATACATACGTGGACGAAGATTTATTCGAAAAAACAGATAAATATATCGGCAAGATGCTGGAGAAGAAGCTGAAGCCCGGCCTCTATTCCAGCCGCCAGATACTTGATTTCCTTGGCAGCATAATCGAAGACGAGGACTCGATACTCTACACGGCCAGGAAGCACGGCGTGCCGATATTCTCGCCAGCGCTCAATGATTCATCCATCGGAATAGGCCTCACTGTCTATTACAAGGACAACCTGAAGAAGGAAAGGGTGACGCTGGACTCCATAAAGGACAATTTCGAGGTGCTGAAGATCGTGGCACTCTCGAAAAAGACCGCGGCCATATACATTGGCGGCGGGACACCGAAGAACTGGGTGAATGATGCGGTAGTAATGGCCAATTACACCTTCGACAGAGAGATCGATGGGCATTCATATGCGATCCAGGTGACGACAGATTCGCCGCACTGGGGCGGGCTGTCCGGTTCAACTCTCGAAGAAGCGCAGAGCTGGGGCAAGGTCAACACCAATGCCACACACAGGACTGTGAACATGGAAGCGTCCGTCGCATTGCCATTGCTCCTAGGATACCTGCTACAGAAGAAAGTATGGAAGGGGCGGAAGCGGGTCAAGTTCGAGTGGTCGGACGAAGGGCTCGAGAAGATAAAAACTGGGAGCCTGGTTACTGGAAAGTGAGTTATTGGTCAACCGACCATAGCTAATTTGCCCCAAATTCCCTCAGATACCTCAAATATTGTTACATTTACAGGGTCTAATTAAATACAACAAAAGTATCTCTTACCTTTGGTGATAGATGATGTCGATAACCGGACTATTTTGCATATTGGCAGGTTTCATCCTGCTGACAGGCCTGTTTGGGGTAATCCCTGCACTCGGAAAGTACCTTGAGAAATTCGCCAAGTGGCTTGGCAGCTTCCAGGGAATAATAGGAATCATCGCCTTCATCGTAGGTCTACTGGGCATTCTGAACATTGTGCTTGACGGAGAAGGTTTCCTCTCCAGCCTTTTCTGCATAATATCTGGAATAATGCTCGCGACCGGAATATTGATGGCAATACCCGCATTTGGAAAATACATCGAGAAGATGGCCAAGTGGCTCGGCACCTTCCAGACCATAATAGGGATAATAACCCTTATAGTTGGACTCCTCGCATTCTTCTAATGCGGTCAAGTCCGTCAATGAGCTGGCCTTCACAGGCCAGCTTCAATTTCCCTTTGAATTTTCTGAGTTTCTGAAAACCGAATCAGAGAGGTGGCATTGGCTTTCCTGGACTCCCTTTTGGCTTCTACCGCCCAATCCTCTTTCTCCGCCTGGGCATCATTGCTCTTTGCAATTGATTTTCCAACCCTCGACAACCCGGATATCCTCCACGACTAATTCCCACCGATTATTCTTTCCGCTGCCTGGACTGTATTGAGCATGAGCATTGCGATGCATCCCCGCGCGGAGGCACGAGGTGTCCTCTTTTAAGAATGTAATTATTAATCGAAAAGCGCACTTGTAGAATAATGCATCAAAACCCCGCCCTCACGATTCCAAGTGTGAATAGTCAGACGGGGCATGCTGTTTGAATTTCTCATGCTTTGCTGTTTGAAGTGATATTTTCCGCAGCTTGAACTGTATTGAGCATGAGCATTGCGATTGTCATCTTGCCAACCCCGCCCGGGACCGGCGTGATGGCCTTTGCAACTTCTTTCACCGCTTCGTAATCCACGTCACCCACAATGCGGTAGCCCTTTTCCGCGGACTTGTCGTCCACCCGGTTGATTCCAACATCGATAACCACCGCGTCTTTCTTCACCATGCTGGCCTTGACAAATCCGGGGCTTCCGATTGCGGCAACAAGGATATCTGCCTTCTTCGTGATGCTCTCTATCTTTTTGGTCTTTGAATGACAGATAGTGACTGTGGCATCTGCGCCCTTTCCTTTCTGCACCAGCAAAGCAGCCATTGGCTTCCCGACGATGTTGCTGCGACCGATAATAACTGCATGCTTCCCTGCCGGGTCGATCCCATTTCTGGCCAGCAATTCCATGACGCCGTTTGGCGTGCATGGCTTGAAGCAGTCGCGACCCGCCAGCAATCGGCCCATGTTAACTGGGGAGAAGCCATCCACGTCCTTCTGCGGGTTGATGGCCTCCAGTACCGCATCCTCATCAATGTGCTTAGGTAATGGAAGCTGGACCAGTATGCCATGAACCTTCGGGTCCGTGTTCAATTTTGATATGACGGCCAGCAAGTCAGATTGGGGTGTGCTCTCTACCAGCATTATGGTTTCCGAGCGCATGCCGAGGCGCTCGCATGCCTTGCCCTTGCTCTTGACATATGACATTGATGCGGGATTCTGGCCAAGGATAATTACAGTTAACCCAGGGAATATTCCTTTTTCGATTAACTTTGCTATCCTGGGCCTCAACTCTTCCATAATCGTCTCGGATATCTCTTTCCCGTCAATGATCTTGGCGCTCATACTACCCGAATAGCAGAAAAGTCTATTTTAACGTTGGCAATCCCCCCACTATGCCCGGTAGAATGACGATCGGACTTTACAACACCTATGACCCCACGAAATTCAGGGAGGCGCACCGCAGAGTGCTGGCCAGGTCCGGGCCGGTGGCATTGGCCTTCGGCTGCAATCTCGCGACATTCGGATTTCCATACGAGAGGGAGATGCGCACCCCCCAGGACATCGTGGAGTGGCTCTCAACTACCACAAGCATCGGCGACGGTGGCGAATACCTGATAGAACTGGCCAAGGCCGGAAGATTCTCCATTTTTGATAAGCCGTCCAAGGGATTTCCGCCTCAGTTCGGCGAGATCATAATCACGACCAGGAAGCCGGAGCCAGAGAGAACGATTTCACCAAGGAGGGTGGCGGAAATGGTTAAGGGAGGGCAATCCATTCTTCTTCTGTTCGGGTTGGGCCCGCATGGATTGCCGAAGGAATTGTTCAAAGTCGGAAAATACCACCTGGACATTACAGGAAAAGGGTATTCCATGGAGACAGCAACTGCGATTGGAGCGGTGCCGGCAATGCTGAGGGCGATGATCGACGGGTAGATGCCGCCATTTACGCGTCAATCCCGCACAATCCCGAATCCAAACTGGTCAACAATTAATGGAAAATAATCGCGCGCTCCTCGAAGGCCTGGGTATATGGGTTAGGGCTCACATCCCTGCCCTCACAGGCAAGGGTTTAAGAGATTGAGATATTGGTGTGGTCACCTATACTGCCAGGAGAATGAAACCCCGGCCTTACAGCCGAGACATGCGTCAACCATCCTCGCTAATCCCGCACAATTCCGAATCCAAATTGATCGACAATCAGCGGAAAATAGTCGCGCGTTCCACGGAGGCCTGGTGAAATAGATTAGGCCTCACATCCCTGTCCTCACGGGCAAGGGTTTAAGGGATTGAGATATTGGTGTGGTCACCTATACTGCCAGAAAATGAAACCCCGTGCTTAAACACGGGGCATGCGTCAACCATCCTCGTTAATCCCGTACAATTCCGAATCCAAACTGATCAACAATGAGCGGGAAATAGTCTCGAGGATGGTTCGTCTCCCTCATCTTGACGACGCCAAGGAAGAGGTTTGCACGGTTCGCGTATTCCTCTGTTTTGATGTGAATTATGCCGTCAACCAAGAATTCCTCCACGCCATGCTGCCCGTACTGGGTCTGGTTCTCGCCGTACATCTCGGAGATGAGAAAAACGGTTAGCCCGATGTCCCTCAGCTTCTCGAAGAACATGAACAGCTCGCTCCTGGGATTCTTGAATGTTGTCAGCGAGTAGAGTGCCGAAAGCGAGTCAATGACCACTGCATCGCACCCGAAACTTTCCTTGTAACTCCTGAGCTGGTTGATTATGGATTTGGGCCAGTTTATGTTTTCTACCGTGTCATGCGCGCTTTCCTTTCTGAGCGCGGCCATGTCAACGACAACGAGGTCATCCATGTCGCTGACCATGAGATTCTTGGCGGATTCTTTTTTCAAGCCAAGCTTCTTCATGTGTTTCAGGAGGCTCTGGCGGCTCTGCTCCAGGGACATGTATATGGTTTTGCGGGACTGCTTCTCGGAGAGCTTGTGCAGCATGTAGTAGCAGAATGATGATTTCATGGAGCCAGCGCGCCCGCATACCAGAACGACGTGCCTTGCGGGAATTCCGCCCTCGAGCAGTTCGTCAAGGCCATCCACGAAAGTGGGAAGCCGGTCTTCTTCCCCCAGCTTTTCCTGGGCGATTTCGTTCATTGGATTGATGGCCAATGCTTTCTTGAAGCATGCCATGGCCCTGACCTTCTGGTCAAGCGCCAGAAGCGCCTCGCCCTTCCCGACCCATGGGTCGTCCATCTCCGGGTCGATATCTGTGACCAGATCATATGTGTCAACCGCCATCTGGTACTTCTCCCGATCAAGGTAAATCCTGGCCTTCACCATCAGTGCGCCCGGGTTGCGCGGGTTCTTATCCAGCAGGTCATTGATTATCTGAAGCGCCTGGCCCCATTTTCCCTGGGAATGCAGCTCAAGCCCTTTTTCAAGCTGGATATCATTTTCGGATGTGAATTCGATACCCGCGCCTCCATCGGATATGAACCTCGCCGCCCTTTCCGTCGGCATGGTTTCCACAACTGGCTCTGTCTTCTGTTCAGGCGGATGCAGCGCGGAATGAATCTCCGTAGCCAGTTTCTTTGATAGCCCTTTGATTGCGGCAATTTCATCCTGGCTGGCTTTCATAAGGGCATCCATGTTCTCGTAGCCAGCATCCCTGATGGCCTTTGCCTTTGCCTTCGCAATCTCGATACCATTTATATTTTGAAACACGGAATAAGAATCTTCATCAACCATCGTATCACCCATTTGCCCTTTCATCATCAAGTATCTTGAGAAGGCCTTTGCGGATGTTCTCGGCAATTCCTGGGCCAGCCATCTTCAAGCTCAGCATCCGGATTGACTCAACTACCTTGAGGTATTGCTCGTATGAAAGTTCTCCCTTTGTGATGCCCAGCTTCTCCTTCTGGGTCTCGATGGTCTTCCTGGCCATGTCCCCGAACATCGGCCTCATGAATTCCATCATCTTCTCTTCAACGGTCCTGTCCAAGTTCCGCCCCCCTGGCTTTAATTATATTCATTGTTTGGTTTCAGATTTCAACCAGACACTTCACTGGTATCCGAATGCACTTTTCATAGAAAAGCTTATCTAAATGTACTAACTATATCTATTATAATAGCCGTGAAATACCGGTTATCCCCCATCGGAGCAGGGATGCGCCCCAGAGCGAGGATTTCATCAACAGAAAGCCTCATATAGGGGAAGTTCTTAGCAGGGGGGCCGCGAACTTATATTTGCGGTACCACCCATCATACGCAAAAGCGTATGTTTGGGGCAGGGCGGAGGCCGAAAATGGCGGCGTTTCCCAACGCCGCACTTGGAAGGTACACATTAAGGAAATCCAATAGAGGATTTCATTCGGCCGGTGATTCCAATCATACGCCATATACAACCTGGACGTGTGTCAAGCCGATAGTCTGTGGCTAGCTACACTGTTTGGGGGATGGCTCGGTTCGAGCGCCGATGAAGGTCGTGCCAAGCTGCGATATGCGTTGGGTAGGCGCAAGGAACCTACGATCCAACGATTACCTAATAGGACTTCCTACACTTCGGTGTGATCAGTAATGATCGGGAACGCGGGGGATTGAAGCATCTTAGTACCCGCAGGAAAAGAAATCAATAGAGATGCCGTTAATAAAGGCGATCGAAAACGGCAGAGAGCAAACTGAATCCCTACAGAAATGCAAGGGAGATGTGGTGTTGTAGACTCTGTGGTTCCCTAACGAACGAACACGAAATTCACTGGAACGTGATGCCAAAGAGGGTGATAGCCCCGTAGTGGTAAGTTCGAGGGATAGCGGAGTATCTTGAGTAACGTGCGTTGGATATCGCGCGTGAACTGGGAGGCATAAACTTCCAACTCTAAATACGTCTCGAGACCGATAGCGCAATAGTAGCGTGAGCGAAAGCTGAAAAGTACTCTTAGCGGAGGCATGAAAAGAGCCTGAAACCAAACAGTTATAGACTGATAATGCATGAAAGCGACGAAGCATCGAAAGATGTGGAGCAGTGTTTTATCGTCCGTTTCGAAAAACGGGCCAGGGAGTTCTGTTCAATGGCGAGGTTAAGGGATTCAATCCCGAAGCCGTAGGGAAACCGATTGTCCGCAGCCCTGTAAGGGGTGAGGGACTACGTGTGCTCGCGATAGTCATTGAAGCGATACCCGAAGCCAGTCGATCTATACCTGAGTAGGATGAAGCCCTTCGAAAGGAGGGTGGAGGTCCGAACCAGTGCTGATGTGCAAATCGCTTGGATAACTTGGGCATAGGGGTGAAAGGCCAATCTAGACTGGAAATAGCTGGTTCCTCCCGAGACTACTCGCAGGTAGATCTCAGTTAAGGTAGATGGTGTGGTAGAGATACTGATTGGGTGTTTAGGGGACGAAAGTTCTCGGCACCCTGCCAAACTCCGAATGTGCTGTCGCCGTAGAAACTGGGAGTGAGGGCATCAGGGGTAAGCTCGATGTCCAACAGGGTAAGAACCCGACTTGAAGTTAAGGTCCCCAAATAGCGACTAAGTGTAACTCAAAGGGCGTTCATGGTCTAAAACAACTGGGAGGTGGGCTTAGAAGCAGCCACCCTTTAAAGATAGCGTAACAGCTCACCAGTCGAGATCATGGGCCCCGAAAATGGACGGGGCTAAAGTCGCTTACCGATACTTCAAAATACCGCAAGGTAACTTGGTAGGGAGGTGTAGTGTGTGGGTAGAAGCTGGGCCGTGAGGTCCAGTGGACCGCATTCTAATAAGGATCCTGGTAGGAGTAGCAGCAAAGTACGTGTGAGAATCCGTACCGCCGTAGGGGCTAGGGTTCCTCGACAATGTTCGTCAGTCGAGGGTTAGTCGATCCTAAGGTATTTCTTAATCTAAAATACCGAAAGGGAAGCAGGTTAATATTCCTGCGCCGAAAGCGTTTTTGTCCACAAATTGACACATCTGGGTAATGCCTTGCACGCTCGTCTGCGTGTTCAAGCGTATATGCTGGGGAAGAATCGTAATGATGAGAACCCGGTGAAATCGTGATGAGGCCAGCTAGTCTGGCTTTGGCTTATCCCCGGTGTCCATGAAAAGGTTTGTGGTTACAACGTTTTTGTTCGTACCCAGAACCGCCACAGGTGCCCCTAGGTGAGAAGCCTAAGGCGTGTCGGCATAATCCAGGCAAGGGAACTCGGCAAAATAGCCCCGTAACTTCGGGAGAAGGGGTGCCAGCCATGAGAATGTCTGGTCGCAGTGACAAGGGGACTCCGACTGTTTAATAAAAACATAGGTGGCAGCTAGTCCGTATGGATGTGTATTGCCGCTGAAACCTGCCCAGTGACGGTATCTGAAACCCGGGTACAACCGGTAGAAGGACCGTTAAACGGCGGGGGTAACTATGACCCTCTTAAGGTAGCGTAATACCTTGCCGCTTAATTGGCGGCTTGCATGAAGGCCCAACGAGAGTCCTACTGTCCCTGCCTGGAAGCCGGTGAAACTGACTTTACTGGCGCACAGTCCAGTACCTTCCACCTGAAAGCGAAGACCCCATGGAGCTTTACTGCAGCCTGTCGTTGTGTTACGATATTTGATGTGTAGAGTAGACAGTAGATGTTGAAAGCCGGGCGCCAGCTCGGAACTAGTCAAAAGTGAAACACTGTCCTTTAAGCATTGTAATACTCACTTCCCCGGAAGGACACCGATAGGTGGGCAGTTTGGGTGGGGCGCCACGCCCTCGAAAAAATAACAAGGGCGCCCAATGGTCGGCTCAGGCAGTTCAGAAATCTGCCGTTGAGTGCAAGGGCAAAAGCCGGCTTGACGTGGTTTAGCCCAACAATAAACCACGATGCGAAAGCAGGGCCTAGCGAACCAACACATTTCATTTATGGGAGGTGTTGATAACAGAAAAGTTACCCTGGGGATAATTGAGTTGTCGCCGGCAAGAGTTCATAACATCTTGCTGATCAGTTGATATTTGCATGATGTGAATCTATCGACCCGGCGGCTTGCTACTTCGATGTCGGTTCTTCCTATCCTGGTGGTGCAGCAGCTGCCAAGGGTGGGGTTGTTCGCCCATTAAAAGGGATCGTGAGCTGGGTTTACAACGTCGTGAGACAGTTGTGTTGCTTTTTGGTGGAAGTGTTTTGATGTCTGAGGGGAAAGAGCCTTTAGTACGAGAGGGACGGGGTTTTGGGTCCATTAGTCGTCCAGTTGTTCGATTTTTTTTTTCAAGCAGAAGACGGCATACGAGATAAGGGCTGAAAGCATCTAAGCCCGAAGCTTACCCTAAAAAGAGACATCTTAAAGTACTCATAG
>CALKWP010000001.1 GCA_938004075.1 uncultured Methanomassiliicoccales archaeon | reverse complement strand
ATTTGCTTCGCCAGGCCGAGGCTGTTCGAGGTGGACCCGTCCGGATTGATAACGGAATGCGTTGCCGGCGCCATCGGAGCCGGAAGTGAATCCTCAAAAACGCTTCTGGCAAGCCAGTACAAATCCATGCCGGTAAAGCAGACCGGAAAGCTCATTGCCGCGGTCCTCGGCGAGGGAAAGAAGTACAGCGTGGAAACATTGATGATGGATTGAAGGAGATGGAAATATGTACAATGACATTGAGATCGTTGAGAGAAAGGAAGCGACTCTGAAGGGAGCGGTAATGATCGAGGGATTCCCCAGCGTGGGGATGGTCAGCTCGATCGTGGCGAATTACCTGATAAAGACTCTGAACATGGAGTACATCGGCTCGGTGCGGTCAAGGCACTTCCAGCCCGCGTCCATAATCTCAGGCGGGATTCCGATGCCGCCGGTGCGAATATATGCCGGCCAGCCGGTCGAGAAGAAGGATTGCATATGTGAGAGGTTGGTCGTCATCACGTCCGAGTTTCCGCCGCCATCCGAGCTTATGCAGCCGCTTGCCGACAAGTTGCTGGAATGGGTCGGGAAGAAGGAGATAAAAACGATAATCTCCATTGAAGGCATAATCAACATGAGCGAGAACCAGAGCGAGCACACGACATACGCCATAGCCAGCACTCCCAATGCCAGGAAGTTCCTGGAGAACAAGAACATCAAGCCGATGCAGAACGGCATCATCACGGGAATTTCCGGCGTGCTGCTGCATGAGGCCGAGAGAACCGGCAGGGATGCCATTTGCCTGCTCTCCGACGCGAACCCGCAGATACCGGACGCAAGGGCGGCAGCCAGGACCATCGAGATACTTGACGATTTCCTGCCGAAGATAAAGCTTGATTCCCAACCGTTGATAAAGGAGGCGGAAAGGCTCGAGGCCCATGTCAAGAACGCCAACATGCAGGCCGGCGCCATGAACCAGCCGGCCGGAAGGGAGCAGCAGGTGATGTACGGCTAGAGTTTCCCTGCAAACTCTTCCAGCTGTTTCTCCCAGCCAGCGCCAAGGCCGTTGCCCTTGTCTGTGCCCGGGCCCATGAGGAACGCTGTTTCTGCAATTCGAGTCATGCCGCTTTTCGCGAGAAGCTTGTTCATCCTGCCGAGCCAGCTCTTGAACTTCAGTGCGTGAGTGTTGATCAGCGCGTACTTCTTCCCTTCCATGCCGCGGAGGTCCTTCATCAGCTTCTTCATGTCAGTTTGGATGGAGAACCTTTCCGCAGCGGCGGAGAATATGTACACATCCGCGTCGGGAAGCTTCGCGGCCTCGGGGGTCCCGGCCTTGATGACCGTTACCTGGCCTTTTCCGGCAAGCATTGGCTCAAGAGCGCTCACTATTTTCTGGTTGTTCCCGAAACGGGACCAGTAAACAATTGCGTACTTCATACGGTGCATATTGCGCTGCCGATATTAAACCATTTTGAATGATGCAAATGATATCTATATATCCGTAAATGAACTGGCCCCGAGCATGGACCGAGCCAAAGAGGGAAAGACCGCGCCATATGACATGGTATTGCTGGTAGCCGCAGCCATCTGGGGCTTCGCTTTCGTCGCCCAGCGCGTGGGCATGGAGCACATGGGCCCGTTCGCATTCAACGGAGTCAGGTTCCTCATGGGCGCGCTGACGCTTCTGCCGTTCATCTTGTGGCGGTCCAGGAACATGCCTCAGCCCTCGGGTGAATTCGACTCGAAAAAGATGCTGCTCATTGGCGGCAGCATCGCCGGCGGGCTGGTGTTCCTCGGAGCCAGCTTCCAGCAGGTCGGGCTCATCACAACCTCGGCGGGAAATGCTGGATTCATCACAGGGCTCTATCTGGTGCTGGTGCCATTGCTCGGCTTGCTTGTCGGCCAGAAAGCGCACCCGGGTACCTGGATCGGAGCCTTGGTGGCTTTTGTGGGTCTCTATCTTCTGAGTTTCACGGGAACGTTCAACATGTCCTGGGGAGATTTTCTCGTGCTCATCGGAGCATTCTGCTGGGCCGCGCAGATACTGGTCATCGGATGGCTGGCTCCGAAGATGGACACCATCAAGCTGGCGTTCGCTGAATTCATGGTATGCTCCCTGCTGAGCCTGGCGGTTGCGCTGGCCATCGAGGAGATCACCTGGGCCGGGATTTCCGGCGCGGCTGTTCCGTTGCTGTATGGCGGCGTGATGTCGGTGGGGATCGCGTACACTCTCCAGGTGGTCGTGCAGAAGAAGGCAAACGCCGCCCATGGCGCGCTGCTCATGAGCCTGGAAGCCGTGTTCGCCCTCATCGGCGGGTGGATGTTCCTGAATGAGACGCTGTCCCTCAGGGGGGCTGTGGGTTGCGGGCTTATGCTTGCCGGGATGATTCTCTCCCAGGTATGGGGCATGAGGAAATCCGGGAAAGGCAGGCGAAAGGCAAAGTTTTATCATCAATCTATCTGATTTACTGCCTATGCCCGGAAGGATATTGATAGCCTACGCCAGCAGGACGAATGCGACCGCGCAGCATGCCGGTGCGATTGCCGGCTCGCTCAGGGGCCTGGGAAGGGAGATTGATATTGTAGATCTGAGAAAATCCGGGAAGACGGACCTCAGAGATTATGATTCCATCGTGGTCGGCTCCGGTGTGAGGTTCGGCAGATGGTATGGCCCGGCAAAAAAATTGCTGAAAAGTAAAGCATTAGCTGGAAAGAAGATTGCGATATTCGTCGCATGCGGGATGCTGGCCGATGACCCGAAGAAAAGCGGTGAGGCCGTCAAGAATTACATTGATTTCTTCGCTGAGAAATATGGCGTCAAGGCAATCTCGACGCGCGCTTTCGTTGGTTTCATGCCAGACGGAAAGAGCATCAAGCTGGGAAGCGCCAGCGGCTCAAGGCCCGTGGACACCGCGAGGTCTGAAGTATGGGGCAGGGAACTGGCGGAAGTATTGTGAGAAAACCGCAAGGTATTTTATACAGAACGCGAATGAAGTGGCATGAAGCTGTTCGGTTCCTCCGGGATAAGGGGAAGGTTCAATGAGCTCATCACCCCGGAATTCGCCTGCCGCGCGGGCCAGGCAGTGGGAAATCTATACGACGACGTAGTTGTTGGCTGGGACGCAAGGACCACAAGCCCGTTGCTGGCCAATGCCGTGATATCAGGATTGCTGGCTGCCGGTGCTGACGCGACCTCCGCGGGCCTGGTTTCAACTCCGACGCTTGCCAACGCGGCCAGGGAGAAGAAGGCCGGCATAATGATCACCGCCTCGCACAACCCGGCTCCGGACAATGGCATGAAGTTCTGGAATCCAGATGGCTCGAGTTTCATAACCGCCCAGATGGAAGCGGTTGAGTCGTTACTGCTGGGAGATAATATTCCCTCCGTCGCATGGGACCGGGTCGGACATCTGAGAACTATTGATTGGGCCATTGACAGGCATATCCAGCGCATCGCGTCCGAGATTGGGGGGTTGAAAGGCAGGGTCGTTGTTGATTGCGGCAACGGAGCCGCTTCGACAATAACGCCTTACCTGCTGCGGAAGCTGGGCTGCGAGGTCATCACACTGAACGGGCATCCGGACGGCTCCTTCCCGGGAAGGTCTTCCGAGCCTACCGAAGAAAACACCAGGCTGCTGGGAAAATGCGTTGTCGAGGCTGGTGCGAACCTGGGCATTGCACATGACGGCGATGGGGACCGCATGGTGGCTGTGGATGACAAGGGAAATTTTGCCGGCGGGGACGCGCTGATGCCGCTGCTCTGCAAAGCCGAAGGAAGGAAGAAAGTGGTCGTTCCGGTGAATGCCAGCATGGCAGTCGATAGATACCTCGGAAGCATCGAAGTGGTCAGATGCCGCGTCGGGGACGTTTACGTTTCAGAGAAGATCAAGGAAACAGGCGCGGATTTCGGCGCTGAGCCATCCGGCACATGGGTGTTCCCCAGGATGTCCTACTGCCCGGATGGGATTTATGCGGCCGCAAAGCTTGTGCAGATGGTTATGCAGCGCCCATTATCCGAACAACTGGCTGAGATACCGAAGCTCACAATCATGAAGAAGAGGGTGGACATGCCCCTGGAGAGGAAGGGGGAAGTCATGGCTGCGGTTGCCGCGAAGATTGCAGCGAGAAACCCCCTGGAGATTTCCCAGCTTGATGGCATAAGGGCGGTCTTCGATGGCGGATGGATGCTCCTGCGGCCTTCTGGAACCGAACCGAAGCTGAAGCTGGTCGTTGAGGCGGAGACCGATGCCAGAGCCCGTGAGATTTACGATGATGCATTGAAAATAATAGAGGAAGTGCTGAAATGAAAGCGTTCATACTAGCTGCCGGAGACGGCACCAGGATGAGACCGTTGACTGCCAGGATGCCGAAGGCTCTGCTGCCTGTGGCGGGCAAGCCGCTCCTGCAGCATATGCTGGAGACGCTGAGGGCCTGCAAGGTCAAGGACATATGCATACTGGTGAATCCGGGGAGAAGATACATCGACCAGGAGTTCGGAGATGGGTCGGAACTTGGCGTCAACCTGAGCTACGTGGTCCAGAGGAAGCCCCTGGGCACGGCCAACGCCATCGGAACCGCAAAGCTGGTCCTGGATGAGGATTTTCTCTGCATCAATGGAGACGTGATTGTCAATAAGGAAACAATCAAGGGGGCGCTGGACTGCTTCAAGAAGACCGGCTCGACTGTTGTTACTGGAGTTCAGGTTGACAACCCGAGGGAGTTCGGCATACTGGAGCATAAGGGCGGCAAGCTTGTGCGCGTTGTGGAGAAATCCAAGAATCCGCCCGGAAACCTGGCGAATGCAGGTATCTACGTCTTCACTCCCGAGATATTCAGGGAGATAGAGAACACAGGAAAATCCATCCGCGGGGAGTACGAGATAACTGACACATTGACTTCGTTGGCCGCAAAGAAGGACGTGCTGTGCCAGAGATACGAGGGCGAGTGGGTCGATGTCGGCAGGCCATGGGACCTTCTAAGGGCCAACAAGCTTCTGATGCAGGGGCTCAAGGCCAGGATTGAGGGGGAGGTGCAGCCCAATGCGACCATTGAGGGAGACATAGTCCTGGGCAAGGGCAGCCGCATAATGAACGGCGCCTACATCATCGGCCCGGTGATAATCGGCCAGGATACCGAGATTGGCCCGAATTGCTATATCCGCCCGTCCACTTTCATAGGAAACGGCTGCAAGGTCGGCAATGCCAGCGAGGTGAAGAACTCCATACTCATGGACAAGGCCAAGGCCCCCCATCACAACTACGTGGGCGACAGCGTGCTGGGCCGAGAGACGAACCTTGGATCCGGGACGAAGGTCGCGAACCTAAGGCTTGACGGCGCAAACATCAAAGTGAGCCTCAAAGGAAAGATCGTGGAAACTGGACTCAGAAAGCTGGGCGTCATAACCGGGGATAACGTCAAAGTAGGGATTAACGCCAGCATACAGCCAGGAACGATAATCTCCGAGGACTGCTTCGTGGGAGCAGGGACAACTGTTGGCGGAACGATACAGCCTGGCTCAAAGATCTACTGAAAACTGCTGAATAGAAAAAGAATTTATTCGGCATGCCTGGCCTGTGAGGACCAGGTTTTGAATTTATTATGAAATCGAGTGCGCTTGACCCCTCATTTTGGAGAATTCTGCAACTCCATTCTGCCAAACCCCGGGTGTGAGCCCGGGGTGGCAGGTACTCGCCCCGCGTCTCGAATGCGGGGCGAAAAACATTACGCATCTCTAGCACAGGATCTTCTCTCTTATCCTTTCCGTAGCATTTTAGATCGGAAGAGCACACGTCTGAACTCCAGTCACGAATCACCA